>JABLXM010000039.1 GCA_013177815.1 Anaerolineae bacterium
ATTGGTTTGCATTGCCCATAATATGCGAAAACTGGCGGGGTGATTCCGCTAATTTTTTTGTCTTTTTACTTTTTTAGCCCTTTTGGACTATTTTGGGGCTGTCTAACGGTTCTTTCTAGACAGCCCCAAATTTTAAGGACACTCTATATATAGAATTGTGAAAACCGATGGCTTGGACGAGGTTATGCCGGAGTTCTACAGTCCTTTCAGGAAGGATGCCAGCAACAGCAGAACCGCCGCGGCAACGGCAAGGATGAACGCATACGGGTTGAGCGCGCCGATGATGCCGGCAGAGCCGAGCAGCGCCAGGACAACCAGCGCCAGGGCTATGTACCATGTGACAACTTTAGGTGGTGAGAGTTTCATTTTATTCCTCCAAGTGTAGGGTTATTACCAATGTTGATTTTATAATACCCTATTATTGGGGTGGTTTCAAGTGGCGCCAATCATCATCCAGCCACAACGGGCAACCCGACTTTGGGTTGTGAACCACATCAGAGGGTGGTTTACCTTTGCTCACGGCGTAGTGCCAAAGCAAAATGTTACTTTAGGGGTATGGTCGCTTCAATACATATCGCAGTGATATAATCCAGCCTAATTTCAGGAAGGCGCGAGAATGAATTACGTCTTTATCTCTCCCCACTTTCCACCTTTCTACATCCCGTTCGCGACCGCCTTATGCGAACAGGGGGTGAATGTGCTGGGGGCGGCGGATGCGCCTCGCGAACACCTGCCGGGGGCACTCAGCGCTGCGCTGGGCGAGTATTACCGGGTGCAAAACATGGAGGACTACGACTGCTATATCACACAGGAGGTGGTTCCGTTCATCCGCCAGACCTGCAATCACGAGCCCATCCTGGCACTGACCACCGGCGCCAGCATGGGCGGCTATCACGCCGCCAATTTTTTCTTCCGCCACCCGCACCTGTTCAACCTGGGCAGATTGCTGCAAGCGCAGGCATAAAGCCAAGTCCACGCTCATGACGGCATGGATGGTTAAAAAATAGATCATCGTTCATAAATTCCATCCCTGCCCATCCAACCCACGGGCGGGGATGCCGTAACGTGAAAGTGGTGATGTTTGTAGGATGACTTAATCCCGTAAAATAGATAAAATATAAGGACAAATGTATTCACACCTGAGAGAGGGAAACCCATGCCGAACACCATCAAGATAGCCATCCCGATGGCTGGTTATGGTAGCCGCATGCGCCCACAAACCTGGAGCCGCCCCAAACCGTTGCTGGCGCTGGCAGGCAAGACGGCATTGGATTACTGCCTGGCGCAATTCGACACCCTGCCCCCCCGCATCGAGCGCGAATATATCTTCATCGTCGGGGCACAGGGCGACCAGGTGCGCGAGCACATGGCGAAGCACCACCCGGAGAAAACCGTGCACTACGTGACGCAATTGGAAATGCGCGGGCAATCGGACGCGCTATACCTGGCGCGTGAATATTTGCGCGGACCGATGTTGATGGCATTCTCCGATACGCTGATCGAGACCGATCTGGCATTCCTGGCGGCGGAAGCGCTGGACGGCATCGCATGGGTCAAACCGGTGCCGGACCCGCGCCGTTTTGGGGTGGCAGAGGCGGGTGCGGATGGATTGGTCACCCGCATGATCGAGAAGCCATCCGCAATGGACAATAATCGCGCGGTGGTCGGGTTCTACTACTTTCGTAGCGGCGAAGACCTGATGACCGCCATCGAAAGCCAATTCAAACGTAAACTCTCGTTGAGGGGCGAATTCTTCCTGACCGACGCCATCAACGTCTGGCTGGAAGGCGGGCGCAAGATGCGCATTCAGCAGATCGATACCTGGTTGGATGCCGGTATCCCGGAGACGCTATTGGAGACCAACGGCTATTACCTGGCGCACGGCGCCGCCAACGAGCCCCACATCAGCGAGGGTACGGTCATCCCGCCGGTCTTCATTCACCCGAATGCCCGGATCGAGTCAGCGGTGATCGGACCGTACGTCTCGATCGGTGCAAATTGTCACATCAAGGACGCGGTCATCCGCAATAGCATCCTAGACGAAGATTGTCAGGTGCAGAACGCGGTGCTGAAGGACACCCTGCTCGGCAAACGCGTGCGCCTGGAGGGCAAGGCAATACATACCCATCTTGGAGATGATGCATGGCAGATTCAATGATCGCCCAAGGGCAAGTGTGGTGTCGTTCAGAATTTACTTATGCGACGCAGCCGGTGGCTTTCGAATGGCAGGGAAACCGCCTGATGATTCGCCAGGTGGTCTCCGCCTGGCACTCACCCACCGGGCGCTGTTTTCGCGTCTTGACCTCGGACGGACGGTTCTTTTCGCTGGACTATTACGAAACGGATGATCACTGGCAGGTTTGCCTGGACTGAACGGGCGCCTGCTTTGCCATCATAATTCACGCTATTTCAAGGAGAGCGCATATGAGCGACTCACTGCTGTCACGCCGGGTGACAGGTCTCAAACCCTCGGGCATTCGCAAATTCTTCGATATCGCTGCGACGATGAAGGATGTGATCTCGCTGGGCATCGGCGAACCGGACTTCACCACACCGCCGCCGATCCTGGAAGCGGGGGTACGTTCGCTGCAGAACGGCGAGACGCATTACACCTCCAACGCCGGCATCCTGGCGGTACGCGAGGCGCTGGCGCGGCACCTGTTGGCGCTCTACGGGGTGCAGTACGACCCCGTGAAAGAGATCATCCTGACGGTGGGCTGCTCGGAGGCGCTCTACCTGGCGGCAACGGCGCTGCTGGACCCCGGCGACGAGGTCATCATCCCGACGCCGTGCTTCGTATCCTACCAGGCGGGGGTGATCCTGGCGGGCGGGGTGGCGGTGGAAGTGCCCAGCAAGATGGAAAACGACTTTGCGCTGGAGCCCGAAGCGATCGCAGCAGCCATCACACCGCGCACCAAAGCCATCCTGATCGGTTACCCCAACAACCCCACCGGCGCGGTGGCGCCGCGCGAGGCGCTGCAAGCGGTGCTGCAGTTGGCAGAGCAACACAACCTGATCGTCATCACGGACGAGATCTACGACCGCCTGGTCTACGACTGGCAGCATGTGTGCTTCCCGGCGCTGCCGGGCGCGCAGGCGCGCACCATCCTGCTGGGCGGCTTTTCCAAGGATTATGCCATGACCGGCTGGCGCATCGGCTACGCCGCCGGACCGGCGGAGATCATCCAGGGGCTGGTACGCGTCCACCAGTACACCATCATGTCGGCGCCAACCACCGCCCAGGCAGGCGCGCTGGAGGCGCTGCAATCGGGCGAGCCGTACGTGCAGCAGATGGTGGCGGAATACGACCGGCGCCGCAAGTTGATCGTCAACGGGCTGAACCAGATCGGCTTGCCGACCTTCGAGCCGCGCGGCGCGTTCTACGCCTTCCCCAAGGTGAGTGTGACCGGGTTGGACGACGAAACCTTCTGCCAGCGGCTGCTGCAGGAGGAGAACGTGGCGGTGGTGCCGGGTTCGTCGTTCGGGTTGGGGGGTGAGGGCTTCGTGCGCTGCTCATACGCCACCGGCTACGACATGCTGGAAGAGGCACTGGAGCGGATGGAGCGCTTCGTCCGCAGGATCTAAACACCGAAGGCAGATGTCAGGGATATCGTTTGACGTAAGCGGGTTGAAATTTAACCCTGCCAGTGTGTCGATTTGGCAGTCCCCAGTTAGTAAAATATTTCTAAGTCACCGTGTGTGACTCTGTATCTCCGTGGTTCTTTCTTTATCCCCAGTGGATGACGATGACGGCGGTGTTTTCGGGGATGTATTCGCGCACCCGGCTGAGCGGCAGGTCGTTGGCGAGGCAGTACAGCGTCGCCAGCGATAGACCGTGCGTCGCCACCAGCAGCACACCGCCGGGGTGACGCGCTGCCAGATCATCTGCAGCGGCAGCCATGCGCGCGGCGGTATCGGCGACGCTCTCGCCGCCCGGCATGGAGGTGCACACCGGGTCGGCGCGCAGCGCTTCGATCAGGTCCGGATGTTTCAGGCGAATATCCTGGTAGAAATACCCCTCCAGACTGCCGTGGCTGCGCTCGCGCAAACGCGGGTCGGTCTGGACCGGCAGACCGTGCGCCGCGGCGATAATCTCGGCGGTTTCCCTGGCGCGGCTCAGGTCGCTGGCATAGGCAGCGTCGAAGCGCTGCTCCGCCAGGCGCTGGGCTGCCTTGCGTGCCTGCTTGCGACCGTTCTCGTTGAGGGGAATATCGGTGTGCCCCTGGATGCGCCCTGCGTTGTTCCAATCGGTCTCGCCGTGGCGCACCAACCACAAGGTCACGCCGCCGGAGTCAATATCCGAAGCAGCGGCGTGGACTGGATGGGGTCGCTCAGCGGAAATCGCGCACCGTCCTGTAGAAGGCATCCAGGTTGGCGATCGGTGTGCCGGGCGGGATATCGCAACCGGACGAGATGAAGAAATTGGGGTAGGCACGCACGGCTTCCAGCAGCTCCTGCGTCTGCCGGTGCACCTGCTCCGGGGTGCCGCTGTGGAAGACCGCGGTGGGGTCCAGGTTGCCGCCCAGGATGACACCCCCATCCACCTGCGCCAGGGCTGCCGGCAGGTCCATCGGCGCGCCAAAATGGTAAACCTCCGCGCCCGATTCCAACACTTTGGGCAGGTGCGCCAGCTTGGCGCCGCAGTTGTGCAGGATGATGACGAAATCGGGCATCTGAACCGCCTCGACGATCTGCTTGACGAAAGCGGCAGAGAAGCGCGCTAACCCGCGCGGCGAGAGCAACCCCGCCGCCGGCTCCGCCATGATCACGCCGGCAGCGCCGGTCTCACGGAATGCCCCGACGTAGCCGGACAGAAAGCACGTGACCTTCTGCAGCAGGGTCAACACCAGCTCCGGTTCGAGGACGGTGGCTTCCAGCGCCTCACTGACGCCGAAAATGCGCCCGGCGAGCGAGAACGGACCGATGCAGCCGCCAAAGACCGGCGCTTTGCCGCTTTCGACCAGGCGCCGGGCGGTCTCCAGGTGCACTGCGGTGCGCAGGTCGCCGGGGAGCGGATCCGGCAGGGCGGCGACCTCGGCGGCAGTGGCGGCGCGGCGACCGATGACGGTGGGAATGTCATCGTCCTCCATGCGGATGTCGCAGCCGAAAGTCTCGGCTTCGGCACTGAGATCCATGGCGGTCAGCAGGGCTTCGGTGTGGAAGCGTTCGTGCAGCGCCAGAACGGCATCGGTTTGCGCCTGAGCCTCGGTGACTGCCTGGCGGACGTTGGCGCCAGTGAGTTCCAAGCCGGCGTAGACGCCAATGGGCATGGCAAAGCGGTCGGGGCGATCGAGGATGTTGTTGGCAAAATGGGTTGGCATGGCGATCACTTAATACCGAGAAAGGCAGATGTCAGCGGATGATACCATAAATTGCCCGGCAAGCGGAAAATACATCCCAGGGGGCGGCATACTCCCGGCTGCATGAGCAGCATCAGGCGCATAGAAGCATTGATGGGTGCGGTCTTGCCCGGTAGCCCAGCCCGGCTACTCGTATTTCAGCGCGGTAACCGGCACCAGGGTGGCAGCCCGCAACGCCGGGAACAACCCGGAAAACAAGCCGATCAGCGTGGCGAAGATGATTGCGAACAGCGGCAGCCACAGCGGGGTGGAAACCGCCACCGAGGGCGGCGCGCCCCCGGTCTCGGCGGCGCGCCCGGCGAGATACGTGAGAGCCACCAAGTTGATGACGCGCCCGCCGCCCCAGCCGATCAGCACGCCGCCCAGTCCACCCAGAAAGCCGATGCCGGCGGCTTCCCCCAGGAAGATGGAGAGGACATCCCGGTTGGTGGCACCGACGGCTTTCATCAGACCGATCTCGCGGGTGCGTTCCAGGATCGCCATGGTCATGGTATTGGCGATACCGATGGCAGCCACCAGCAGGGCAATGGCGCCGACGCCGCCAAACGTCAACTGCATGATGGTGAAGAAGCTGTTGATGCTCTGGACGTACTGCTGGGGCGTGGACGCCATGTAGCCGAGCGCGTTGATCTGGTCGGCAACCGCGGTGACGTTGGCGACATCATCGACCTTGATGACGAAATTATCATACCCGCGCCGGTTGCGGTCGATGCGCGCGCCTTGCGCCCATTCGTTCCAGGCGACCAGGTCCTCCATGCGGACGTAGAGCGAACTATCCTGCTCGCCGCGGGCTTCTGCCAGCACGCCCACGATGCGCAGGTTGATGGTCTTCTTGATCTCCTGCCCGTCTTCGCTGTATTTGACAAGCACCAGCCGGATCTGCTGACCCAGCAAATCAGGTTGCGGCGGCGGTTCCTGCCCCGGGCGCAATGAATAATCCTGGAAGTTCTTGGCTGCCCAGCCGCCGATGATGGCAGTGCCGCGCGCCAGTTGTGATTCACCCTCCAGCAGCGGATACTCGAAGATGGCGATATCCTCGATCTCCATGCCGGTCACGTTTGCCCAGGTCTCCATTTTGCCGAAGCGGAT
The DNA here is from genome assembly GCA_013177815.1 of Anaerolineae bacterium. Taxonomy (GTDB): domain Bacteria; phylum Chloroflexota; class Anaerolineae; order Anaerolineales; family Anaerolineaceae; genus JABLXM01. The sequence continues at coordinate 6,450 of JABLXM010000039.1, forward strand.
GAAGTAAGACGCTTGCAAATAATCCCGCGGGATGACCTGAACTACGTTGGACAGGGCGTTCATCTCCGAGAGCGCCGAGCGCGTCAGCAGCTTGGTTTGCCCGGCTTCACTCCCGCCGCCCCCGCCACCCCCACCATAACTTCTGACGAATACGCCTTCGCCATAATTCGGGTAGACCGTGATCATGGTCAGGTTGCCGATGCCGCCCAACTGATCGGCGGCGTTCTGCTGAAGACCAACCGCCAATGAAACCAGCAGCACCACCGAGGCGGTACCGATGACCACCCCGATGGCGGTCATCGCAACCCTGCCCTTGCGGCGGTTGAGGTTGTAGAGGATCAGCGAGACCAGGTCGGCTAGACGCATCCGCCCCTACCCTGCCGGAATGACCTGGACTTCGCCACCACCACCACCGCCACCGCCGTCCCCACCTTCAAAGGGGACTTCCGGTTGTGGCTGCTGGATGCCGCTATCCAGACCGATCAGACCTTTCAAGAAGCGCGCCACTTTATCCCAGAAGGTCTCTTGGGGCGGCAGGTTGGTGAATTCCCCGTCCTGCTCGCCTGGGAATAGCTCCGGGGTAGGCACATCCATGACATCGAGCGTCAATACCTGTTCGATCGTGCGTGGGTTGTTGAAGTCGTCGGTATAGCCGATAGCGACGGTCAGGTCGAGCGGTCCGGCTTGGTCCGGAATGACCTCGGCGTCCAGCGTATAGTAGCCGCCGGCATCCAGCGCGCCCACCAGGGTGACGCCGTTGTTCACCATCGCTGCGTCGGCGGTGACCTTCATGTTGCCCAGCACGGTCGTTTTGCGCCCCAGGTTGGTGACCTGCAGCGGCAGGATGTTGGGCTGCCCGGGCAACAACATGCCCGGGTCGCGGTAGAAACTGATCTCGATCTGCGGCAGGGAATACACCATCAGCGTGATCGCCTGGTCATCCTGCAAGCGGTTGCCGCGGGAATCGGTGTAGATGAAGGACAATTTGAGCGGGTAGGCGCCCGGCTGGGTGTTGACGTTGACGATCAACTGCTGGGTGCCGCGGATCTGCTGCCCGGCGGCGATATCGCCCACGTAGAAGAGGTTGGAGGTTCCCACCGGCGCGAAGTTGGTCAGGTCGCCGCTGCCGCCGCCGATGCCGCCAACGACCGGCGTTTCACTGCCGCCGCCGGTGTTGATGCTGCCGCCCACCACCAGCGTCACGCCCTGGGCTTCGGCGTTGCCAAGGTTCTCGATCTCCAGTTCCAGGTCGAAGATGGTGCCAGGCTGCAGCGGCTCGATGCTGGCGCGGTATGCCCGCACCACCACCTGCGGGCGCGGCACCGGCGTGCCGGTCACGGTGGGTTTGACGGTGGCATAGACGGTGGGCTTGAGCGGCACGCTGAGGCTGAACGATTCGCTGTAGGCTGCGCCGTCGGGTCCGGTGTAACTGATGCTGACGGTCACCGCAGCGGCTTCTTTATCAGCCAGATCGCTGACCGCTTTCATGGGTTGTTCCACATCGCTGCTGTTGTGCGCCACCAGGCTGGACATGGCGACCACCCCGCCGGTATCCAGCATGTAGAAATCGCTGCTTTGGAAGGAGACCAACAGGTTGCTGGCGTGCTCGCTGCCTTCGTTGCGCAGGGTCACCTGCAGGTCGAACTCCTGGTTGGCTTGCACCGTGCCCACATTGGCGGCGTAGCTCTGGATGGTGATGATCGGGCGGTTTTGCGTGGGTCCCTTTGCCTTGGTGATTAACTCAATGGTAGCAAATGCAGCCCCGGAAGCGATAGTCACTGTTGTCTGGTTGCTGTCGCCGGTTCCGGCGTTATCCGGGATGGTGACATATACATAGACTAGCTTCTCTGAACCACCCTCCACGGTGATGGCGGTTGACGGATTGGTTGTGACTGCCCAATCGGAGGCGAAAGTGATATTATACGTATCGGAAGCGCCAGTGTTGTTCTTCACGGTGAGGATATACGTGACCAAGCTGCCGGGTGAGTCACTGCGGCTTTTCGCGTCTGCGGTCACTTCTAAATCATCAAGCATCCTCGGCGCCGCCGCTGCCGGCAACGCCGGCAAAAGGATAGCCGCCGCCAGCGCCAACGTGCAGAGGGTTCTCATCAAGGTTGGTTTCATGATCATCCGCTTTCCGTGCTGCCGGCGAACAACAACTCGCTGGCGGCAAGATATTCTGCTTTATCGACGACGCGCCCATCCAGCAGGAACACCATGTGGGAGGCGAAGTGCTCCATGCGCGCGTCGTGCGTCACCACCATGACGGTCTTACCGGCGCAGTGCAGTTCCGAGAGCACCTGCATGATGCCGTAGCCGCTGCCGGTGTCCAGGTTGCCGGTGGGTTCGTCCGCCAGGATCAGGTCGGGGTCGTTGACCAGCGCGCGCGCAATGGCAACCCGCTGCTGCTGCCCGCCGGAGAGTTCGGCGGGCTTGTGGTGCATGCGATTCTCAAGCCCCACTTGTTTGAGCAACCCCCCGGCATGGGCTTGCCGCTTGCCCGCGTCACCCCCGTTGAAGCGCAGGGGAAAAGCCACATTTTGCAAAGCATCCATGTTCGCCAACAGGTTGAAGGATTGAAAGACGAAGCCCACCCGCTGGCGGCGATAGAGCGCCAGGGCGTTCTCGTCCATTTTTTCCAGCGCGCTGCCCGCCACGATGATCTCGCCGGCGGTCGGGCGGTCCAAACCGCCCAACAGGTAGAGCAGGGTGCTCTTGCCGGAGCCGGAAGGACCCATGACAACCGTGAAGGAGCCGCGTTCGAGCGCCAGGTCCACGCCCGCCAGGGCATGCACCACCTGCCGTCCCATGGGGTAGGATTTGCGCAGCGCGCGGATGCTCACAAACTCATCGGGCATGATATTGGGATCAGAAGAAAAAGAAGGATTGGCTGGATCCCAGATCGCTCAACTGGGCGATCAAGAACCCCGGCAAGGCATTGAGCGCCATGACCACCACGACAGCCCCGGCGGTCGCCAGCCAGGCACGCCGCCGGCTGAGACCGGACATCAGGAGCGCGCCGATCATCAACAAAATGACATGCCAGATGAAGTAGATATCCACCTGGCTCAACATTTCGCCCAGGTAGGAGCCGCCGGCGCTGCCGACAAAACCGGAAAGCCCCGGTTGGCTGATCAACTGCTGGGTGGCGGCGGTGCCAACGGTTTGGACGATGAAGCGGAATGCCAAGGGCATCATCGCCCAGCCCGCCAGGTTGTAGGCTGCGCGGCTGCCGCTGCGGCTGCCGGTCAACGTCAGCGCCAAGTGCAGCGCGCTGCCGGTCAACACCCAGCCCAGCCAGATGCCGGAAAGCTCACCCAGGGCGGGCAGGTAGTAGATCATCCAGTGTGAGCGTCGCGCTTCCACCGCCTGCTGGAATTGCTGCTGCTGTTCGGGGGTGTAATACTCGTAATCCGGTGGCAGGTATTCGATATTGGTGGCGATGCGCCGCGGCATACCGCTGACGCGCACCAGTAGCAGCGCCAACAGGCTGAGCAGCAAGAGGGGCGCCAGCCAGGCGGCGTGCTGCGCCTCCACCACCTGCGCCAGCGTGCGGCGCGGTTTGATGATGATCTGGTAGAGCCAGCTCAGGTGAAGTTTATCGATCCAACGTTCTTTTACGAGTTCGTCGTCTATCGGTTCATCCATCATATCCATTGCTCGTACTGCCGAGATGGTGGGAGTCTACACCTATTCCCGCTCGTTTGGCAAGGGTAGATCATCGCGCTGCGCCGCGCTATGCTGCAACGGCTCCGCCAGGCAGCACAGGGCAAACAGCAGGCAGACAAGAACGATGGTGATGATTACAGGCGCTGCCATAGTTGCCTCCAGGTTCATACTGTATATACGATGGTGGGGGCACTTTGGTTCCCGGATTTTCTGGGAATTCCCGGCGAAGATCCGCCGGCAGGAGGGATGCGCCGGATCAATCCAACGATGCCAGCGTCATCCCCACCAGCGTATCGGCGCCGGAGGAATGACCCAGGCGGCAGATTTGCTCGATGCTGGCGGAGAGGTCCGCCGCACCCGCCATGACGCCATCCAGCGCGGCGAGGATGCGTTCGTCGCCGGCAGCCTGGCAGGCTTGCTCGATGATGTTGGCGGAAAGGCGGGTGGTCTTCTGGCGGGCAGCTTGGGTCAGGCGTTGCGCCAGGTCGGCGCGCGGGAAGCCGGGCAGGATGACTTGCGGGTAACGGTGCAGCGCCAGCAGCACCCCGGCAGCCAGGTCGTCGCCGGCGGGCGTCAGCCCGCGCCCCAACCCCAGCCAGCGCTCCAGTATGCCTGCGGCGCCCTGTGGGTCACTGGCGGCGAGCGCAGCGCGCAGGGCGCCCAGACCGACAGCCACCGGTTGGATCTCATCCGGCATGGTGGAAGGACGGGCGCCATCGAGCAGCACCCCCAGCAAGGGCGTGAAGCCTTGATCGCCTTCTTTGTACGCCAGCACGCCGCGCCCCAGCCGGCGCAGTGCCTCCTGGCGCACTGCCGGCGCGGCGGGTTCCGCCACCGGCGGGGGTGAGCGCCAGACACCCTCTGTGCTCCAGTCCAGCCGCAGGCGGATGGTGGAGAGGGTCAGCTCGCCGGGGGCACACGTAACCGGGTCGCCGACGGCGAGGCGCTCGAAGCCGGCGACCGGCGCGTCCAGGTTGAGCGTCGAGGGGCTGCGGAAGGGTGCAAAGGAGACGAAATAGACATCGCGCGCATCCGCCAGGATAAAGGCGCCGCCGCTGATGACGCCGGTGATACTGAGCGATGCGGCGCGCGGCAGGCGTTCATCCGCCAGATAGCCGACGGAGCGCAACTTGAACGGTCGGGCGAGGAGGGGGGTGGAGTCATCCATTGGTCGTCGTATATTCCAAGTGTGTCTTCACAAGTATACATCAGACAAGCCCCTTCCCATTTGCGTGGCTGTCTGGTATCATCTTACCAGCCCCGGCAGGTGCCGGGGTTCTTGTGTGCCTGACTGTTCAATGAAGGAAAGTGTTGCATGATCGTACGTAATGACCTCCGAAATATTGCCATCATCGCCCACGTGGACCACGGCAAAACCACGCTGGTGGATGGTATGCTCAAACAAGCGCGCGTCTTCCGTGAGAACCAGCAAGTGATGGTGCGCGTGATGGACTCCAACGACCTGGAACGCGAGCGCGGCATCACCATCCTGGCGAAGAACACCGCCATCAGCATCCCCAACCCGCGCACGGGCGAACTGGTGAAGATCAACATCGTCGATACGCCCGGACACGCCGATTTCGGCGGCGAGGTGGAGCGGGTGATGAACATGGTAGACGGTGTGCTGCTGCTGGTGGATGCCGCCGAAGGACCCATGCCGCAGACGCGCTTCGTGCTCAAGAAAGCGCTGGAGCGCGGGCTGGCGGCGATCGTGGTGGTCAACAAGATGGACCGGCGCGACGCCGAGCCCGACCGCGCCCTCAACGAGACCTTCGACCTGTTCCTGGAACTGGGCGCCAGCGACCTGCAGGCGGATTTCCCCATCATCTACGCCAACGCCGTCAGCGGGCAGGCGGGCGCAACCCCCGCACTGGGCGACAACCTGCAACCGCTGTTCGAGGCGATCCTGGAACGGGTGCCGGCACCCATGGTGGATATCGACGCGCCGCTGCAACTGCTGGTGACCAACCTTTCGTACGATGCCTATCGCGGCACGATGGCATTGGGGCGGGTGCACGCCGGGCGCATTCGCGCCGGGCAGCCACTGGTGCGCTTGCAGTTCGACGGCACGGCGGTGGCGGAGCGGGCGCGCTACCTGTACATCTTCCAGGGTCTCGACAAGGTGGAAGTGGAAGAAGCGCAGGCGGGCGAGATCGTGGCGGTGGCGGGGCTGGAGGCGGTGCTGATCGGCGAAACGCTGGCGGACCCGCAAAATCCCGTGGCGCTGCCGCCCATCCGGGTGGGCGAGCCGACCGTGCGCATGACCTTCGGCGTCAACACCTCGCCCTTTGCCGGGCGGGAGGGCAAGTGGGGCACTTCGCGCAAACTGCGCGAGCGGCTCTTCGACGAGCTGCGCTCGAACGTGGCGCTGCGCGTCGCCGAGACCGACTCGGCGGATACCTTCCTGGTTTCCGGGCGCGGCGAACTGCACCTGGCGATCTTGATCGAGACCATGCGGCGCGAAGGCTACGAGTTCCAGGTCTCACGCCCGGAGGTCATCTTCCAGACCGGCGCAAACGGCGAAACGCTGGAGCCATATGAAGATGTAGAGATTGACGCCGACCCGGATGTGGTGGGGGCGGTGGTGGAGATGTTGGGCAGCCGGCGCGGGCAGATGCTGGATATGGTCAACGGGGCAGACGGGATGACCCACCTGCGCTACCGCGTGCCGGTGCGTGGGCTGCTGGGCTTTCGCTACCAGTTCCTGACCGCCACCCGCGGGCAGGGCGTGCTCACCAGCGCCTTCCATGGCTACCTGCCGCTGGCAGGTGCCATCGTGCACCGCGCCAGCAGCTCGATCGTGGCTTGGGAGGATGGCGTCACCACCACCTTTGGGCTCAAGAACGCCGAAGAGCGCGGCACGCTGTTCTATGGCGCGGGGGTGCCGGTCTATGAGGGCATGGTGGTGGGTGAGACGCCGCGCCCGATGGACCTGCCGGTCAACGTGTGCAAGAAGAAGCACCTGACCAACATGCGTTCTTCGAACAAGGACATCGAGGTGCGGCTGACGCCGCCGCTGGAAATGAGCCTGGATGAAGCCATTGAGTACTTGGCGGAGGACGAACTGCTGGAAGTGACCCCCGTCGCCTTCCGCATCCGCAAGCGCGTGCTGGATACGGATGAGCGCGGCAAGCAATCCAAGCGGGCGAAGGAGTTGATGGGGGAGGGGTGAAAGAACACGAGATACCCTGGATGCTTACCTGTTCAGCTCATTGAGTGAAGTCCGCGAGATTGTGGAGCAGTGGATCGAAGAATATAATTTGCAGAACTCATTGATCGTGTCGTTCGGCGTTTGCCCATATTTCGATAACCTCGATGAGAGTGTTCGATGTGGTGGTGAACCAGCCAGATATCCGGATCATCCTGTCGCCAAGCCGGGTGGCGTGCGCCGCTCCCCTCACCCCCGTCACCCGGCGCGTGAAGGCGAACTGGCGCCGGCGCACCTGCTCCGCGTAACAGTGTGTAACGGCGTTTGATATAATACCTGCACCGCACGCAGCGGGTGTCTTACCTGGCTCAATCCCTGCCAGGGCGCCGGCGCGCCGGCTTGATGCATCCACTTCATTCGCAGCACCATCCAGGAGGCGTATGAAAGTCCAATCCAACATGAAAACGCAAGTCTTTTCGATCACGACCGATAGGACGGTGAGGGATGCCGTCGTGATGATGGTCGAACATCACATTGGCTGCCTGCCGGTGGTGGACGGCGAGAATCGGCTGGTGGGAGTGATCTACCAGCGCGACCTGCTCTCGCTGGTGATACCATCGTTCGTGCGACTGGTTTCGGACTTTGCCTATGTGCATGACTTTGGTGTGTTGGACGACCACGAGCCTTCGGTGGAGGAGTTGAGCCACCCGGTGAGCAACGTGATGCGCCCGCCGCTGAAGGTGTGCGATTGCGATTCGATCCTGCTGGCGGTGGGGTTGCTGCACAAGAACGGCATCGCCGACCTGCCGGTGGTGGATGAGAGCGATCACCTGGTGGGGCTGGTTTCGCACGTCGATATCGGCGGTGCGCTGATGCAAAACTGGCTGGACTGACGAAAGGAACACATGTCGCAACTGCCTATCATTGTTTCCTCGCTGATCTTTCTGGGCGTCTTGGTGCTGATCCTGACCGAGCGCGTCCACCGCACCACCGCAGCCATTGTGGGGGCAGTGATAATGGTGCTGGTGGGCATTGGGATGGGGTTCTACTCCGAAACCGAAGCCGTCGCCAGCATCGATTTCCCCACGCTGGAGTTGCTGTTGGGAATGATGATCCTGGTGGCGCTGCTGGAGCCGACCGGTTTCATCGAGTTCCTGGCGATTTGGGTGGCGAAGCATTCGCACGGGCAGCCGGTGCGGCTGTTGGTGCTGCTGGGCGCGGTGACCACGGTGACCTCGATGTTCCTGGACAACGTCACGACGGTGGTGCTGGTGGCGCCGGTGACGATCCTGATCTGCGAGATCGTCGGGTTGAACCCGCGCCCGTACCTGATCGCCGAGGCGGTGCTCTCGAACACGGGCGGCGCGGCGACGTTGGTGGGCGACCCGCCCAACGTGCTGATCGGCTCGGCAGCCAACCTGACCTTTTTGGATTTCCTGACCTATTCGCTGCCGGTGATTGCGGTGTGTTGGCTTGCGGCGCTGTGGGTGTTCGTGAGCCTGGTGCGCAAGGAATTGCTGAGCACGGAGCGGCAGGGGGTAGCGTTGGATGAACTGAACCCGTGGGAAGCGCTGCGCGACCGCAAGGTGGCGGTGAAGGTGTTGGTGACGCTGGCGCTGGCGGTGCTGTTCTTCTTCGCCGAGGAGTTGATCCACCTCCGCCCCTCGCTGGTGGCAATTTCGGCGATGGCGCTGGGGCTGGTGTGGGTGAAGCCGGATGTGAGCGAGACGCTCAAACGGGTCCCGTGGGATATCTTGCTGTTCTTCGGAGCGCTGTTCGTGATGGTGGGCGGGCTGGAACACTCGGGGGCGATGGACATGCTGGCGGTGTGGATCGAGCAACTGGCACAGTTGCCGCCGGTGGTGACCGGGCTGGTGCTGCTGTGGTTGGTGGCGATCCTGTCTTCGATCGTGGACAACGTGCCGATCACCATCGCGCTGATCCCGGTGCTGCTGCGGTTGGAGGCGGACGGGATGAACGTGACGCCATTATGGTGGGCGCTGGTGTTCGGCGCCGGGCTGGGCGGCAACGGGACGATCATCGGGGCGACGGCGAACGTGGTGGTGGTGTCGCTTTCGGAGAAGACGCGCACGCCGATCACACCCAAGCTGTGGCTGCGGCGGGGGCTGCCGGTCATGCTGGTGACGCTGGTGGTCGCCAGCGGGCTCTACGCGCTGATGTGGGGGGTGCTGCTGCGGTGAGGGAGGATGTTTTGCTGAAGCGTGTTTCCGGCTGAATTCGTCCAAGGAAAGCCGCTTTCAGCCTCTTTGAGAATGTTGACAATCTGTGTTTCTGTGTATGTGCTTCTTTTCATTGGGAATCTCCTTCTCTATTTTGTCAGAAGATTCCACTCCTTGTTGGTACTATTTTAGGGGAGAGTTACCCCTTCCCTCACCCCCCCGTCACCAGGGACATGAACACTAGGCGGTCGCCATCCGCGGGCGCCTCGTCCATCACGAACGCGGGCGTCGCCAGGTCGCCGTTGATGATCAGCATATTGCCGGACATCAACGTTTCACCATCGGTGTCGATCAGTAATCCAATGAAGTCCGGGTAGCGCGCGCCAAGTTCGCGTACCAGCTCGCCGTAGGTCGCGCCGGCGGGCAGATCGAAAGCAATCTGCTTCTGCCCCACCACCTGGCGCGAAAGCCCGGTGAACTCGATGATGACAATCTTACGCTCCTGCATAGGGGAGATTATACCGTGCGGGGGCTCGCAACCCACCCACGCCGGACGTGTTTAACCTTGTATATCCATAACGAGGTTGACCGGTATGACACAGGCAAACAAGCTGTTCGAGGGGTTATCCTGGCAGGGCAAGGCGGGCACGCTGGCGTTCGACACGGTGGGGCAGCGGGCGCGGCTGCTGGCGCTGGATGAGCCGCTCTACGCGGTGGAAGAAGATGGCAGGACGGGGCTGGCGAACAAGGGCAGGCTGACGGCAGGGGGCGGTGCGCGGCTGCTCGGTTTGGCGCCGGCGCTGCCGTTCGAGGCGCTGGGCAACGCCGGCTTCCGCCAAACCTACGGCGCGCGGGCGGCGTTCTACGCCGGCGCGATGGCGAACGCGATCGCGAGCGAGGAACTGGTGATCGCGCTGGGCAAGGCAGGTTTGATGGGCTCGTTTGGGGCAGGCGGGTGCAGCCCGGCGCGGGTGGCGGCAGCCGTGGCGAAGGTGCAGGCAGCGCTGCCACAGGGACCATACGCTTTCAACCTGCTGAATAACCCCAACGACCCGGCGCTGGAGCTGAAGGCGGCGGAGCTGTACGTGCAGCACGGCGTGCCGGTGGTGGAAGCTTCGGCTTATCTCGACATCTCGTACGCTGTGGCGTACTACCGGCTTACGGGACTGTCGGCGAACCCGGACGGGAGCGCGCGCATCGGTCATCGGTTGATCGCCAAGCTCTCACGCAAGGAGGTGGCGGCGCGCTTCCTTGCGCCGGCGCCGGCGGAGCTGGTGGCGCTGTTGCTGGACGATGGGCGCATCACGCCCGAGCAGGCAGCGCTGGCGAAGTTGGTGCCGATGGCGGATGACATCACGGCGGAGGCGGATTCGGGCGGGCACACCGACAACCGCCCGCTGGTGTGCCTGCTGCCGGCGATCACGGCGCTGCGAGATGAGATGCAACGGCAGCACAACTACCCGCAGGCGGTGCGGGTGGGCGCCGCCGGCGGCATCGGCACACCCCAGGCGGCGCTGGCAGCCTTCACACTGGGGGCAGCCTACGTAGTGACAGGCTCGATCAACCAGGCTTGTGTCGAGGCAGGGACGTCGGACCACACGCGCGGGCTGTTGGCGCAGGCAGACATGGCAGACGTAGCGATGGCGCCGGCGGCGGACATGTTCGAGATGGGCGTGCGGGTGCAGGTGCTCAAGCGCGGCACCATGTTCGCGCCGCGCGCCTCGAAACTGTACGAGCTGTATTCGCGCTACAACGCCTGGCAGGAAGTGCCGGCGGCGGAGCGCGAGCGGCTGGAGAAGACCGTCTTCAAGCGGACGTACGAGGAGATCTGGCAAGACACGGCGGCGTTCTTCGCCGAGCGCGACCCGGCGCAACTGGCGCGCGGCACCAGCGACCCACGGCAGCAGATGGCGCTGGTGTTCCGCTGGTACCTGGGGCTTTCCTCACGCTGGTCGAACACGGGCGAGGCGGGGCGCGAGATGGATTACCAGATTTGGTGCGGTGCAGCGATGGGGGCGTTCAACGATTGGGTGCGCGGCACCTACCTGGAAGCGTCAGCGCAGCGGCGCGTGGTGGATGTCTCGTTGCACCTGCTGACGGGGACGGCATACCTGGCGCGCTTGCAAACGTTGGCGCAGCAAGGGGTGCGCCTGCCGGACGAACTGGGCGTATACAAACCCGAATCGCCCCTGGCGTAGCGGGTGCAACCCCGGATGAACGTGTGGACGCATCACTTCGCGAGGAGGGCAACAGCCCGACGAAGCGATCTCTGTACACGGCAGGTAAGCTGTTCACCCCCCACCAGGATTGCTTCGCTCACTGCGTTCGCTCGCAAAGTGAGACTGAACTTCGCGAGGAGGGCAACAGCCCGACGAAGCGATCTCTGTACACGGCAGGTAAGCTGTTCACCTCCACCGGGATTGCTTCGCTCACTGCGTTCGCTCGCAAAGTGAGACTGAACTTCGCGAGGAGGGCGATCGTAGTAAGATAGGTGGCGCTGCCCCCCAAAAAACTATCCTGATGGGGACATGTGCTCCACCAATGCGATGTCAGGGGTGGAACCCATCGTGACGAGCGTGAGCATGAACTCGCCGCGGCGCTGCCACCAGCCGGGCAGAACGGCGGGCGCGCCTGCATCGACAGCGATGGCGAGCGGCTGCCAGACACCAGCAGGTTCAAGCGCGGCAAGTTCGGGCAGGCTGACCGCCAAACGGCGGGTATCCAGCCGCAGACCGGTCCCCAGGGCTTTGAGGGCGGCTTCCCGGGCGCTCCAGGCAAGCGTGATCCACAAGGGGCGCTGGGACTCAGGCAGGGTGATAGCAAAGGCGTTCTCGGCAGTGGTGAGGTAATCACCAGCAAAGGCGGGGTGGCGCGACTCGATGCGTTCGAGGTCGATGCCGTGGCGCAGGGCGGGGTCAGCCGACCAGGCGCAGGCAGCGCGCCCGTCGCGGTGGGAGAGGGAAAGGCAGCCCGGCAGGCGCCCTGCCCCCTCGATTTCGACGTAAGGGGCGCCATCGGGCTGGTTGTGGATGGCGATGTTCGCCGGAGAAAGCGCGCCAAGAGCGGGGATGGCACGGCTGATGAGGGTCTTGGCGGCGCAGCGCCCGAGCAGGAACGAATCACGACGGTTCTCGAAGCGCAGGGCAGCAAGGTGCGCTCTTTCGGCGGGGGCGAGGTTGGTCCACGCCCAGGCTTCGAGCGTGGGGGGATCGGCGGTGTGCAGCAACCAATGGATGGGGGTGGTCATTATTTATATGATGGAACCGCAGTGACCCGCGAGGCAGCTTCTCCTGAGCGAAGCGAAGAGTCTCTCATCATGACACAAAACGCTTCGCTTCGCTCCCTGGCTTGCCGCCAGGGCAGACAGAGTGACGGGCTTCTTTTGAGACAGCCCCTACGGCACAACCCGGATCATCACTGCTTCATCCAGCGCTGCAACGGTTCCAACTGCTCCTTCTCGACGCTGTAGGGCAGCGGTTCGGTGCGGTAGTCATCCATCTCCAGATAGACGCGCCCTTTGGCATCCACCACCACGGCATCAAAGCGGATGCGACCGTCCTCGCCGGCAAGCGGCTTGACGGCGGCGTAGATCGGCACGCCGTTGGGGGTGGTGCGATAGACGCGCAGGCTGCCGATGGAGCGCGGCAGCGCCATGGTGCCGGTGGCGCCGATCTCCCAAATGCCGGCGGTTTGCAGGCACAACTCCACCAGGGCAGGCGAGGTGCTGAACTCCCGCTCTTCGGTGGTGAGGGGCGGCAGGTTGCGGCGCAGTTTGCCCAGCACCTGCTGCTCGTCCTGCTGCACGGCTTCCAGCACCTGGAAGGATGGACCGTGGAAGTACAGCTTGTAGATCTCTTTAGCGGTCAGCTTCTTGGCGCCGTTCCAGTGCGGCGGGGGTGCACTGCACGCCTCCAGCGGTTCATCGGCGGGTTGCAAGTGGACGGTGGCGGTGAAGTGCAACATACGCTGCGGGTCACGTCCGTAGCGCGTCAGGGTGGATTCCAGGCTGGCGCGCGCCAGCAGGCGGTCGCCATCGCGCTCGACGCGGGCTTTCCAGGTGACGCGACGCGGCTGGTTGCGGTAGAACTTGAAGGCGGCGAGGAACTGGATATCATCCAACCCGGAGACGCGGAAACTGCCTTTGTGCGAAGCAAGCACCGAGGCGATGTGGCGGGCAGCGGTGGAGAGACCCTCGATGCCCATCACGCCGGGCAGCAAGGGAATGCCGTTGAGGGTGTGATCGCGCAGGAAAGGCTCCTGCTCGGGGTCGAGGTCGGCTTGCAGGATGATGCCTTCATCTGAGTTATAGCCGGTGGCGTTGGTGAGCATGGTGTGGATGGGCTTGCCGGCGCGCAGCGCGCGGTTGGCTTTCTCCAGGTCCAGCCCGCCCAGGGATTGGCGCTGCATCTCCAACATACCGAGCGCGCCAGCCAGGACGATCTCGCTGCCGGGGGCGGCGGCACACAGTTCGCGGCTCACCAGCGGGGCAGCGTTGGCGGGGTGCAGCATCTCGATGCCGGCGCGCTGCATCAGTTCGGGAATGTAGCCGCGCGACGCCATGCCGACCTCCGCCCAGGCACCCCAATCGAGCGCGATGGCTTTCAGATCGGGGTACTGACGCGGCAGGCTGGCAGCCAGCTTGTTGAGCAGGTCGTTGCCGGCGGCGTAATCAGTCTGACCGGAATTGCCAAAGCGCCCGGCGAGTGAGGAGAAAAACACCACCGCCCTGGGAGTTTGGGCGCGGCTTTCGAGCGCCTTGAAGATGTTGAAGAAACCATCCGCCTTGACCGTCAGCACTCCCCGGAACTCGTCGACGGACTTATCGGACAGTTTGTGGCTGCGGTCCTGTCCGGCGGCGTGCAGAAAGACATCCACCCGCCCGCTCTGGGCAACCACCTGCTCGATGGCGGCAGCGACCGAGGCGGGGTCGGCGACATCGCAAACCAGGTAATGAACACTGGCGCCGGCTTTCTGCGCGGCTGTCATCATCAGTTGGGTGGCGAGGGCACGCTCCAGCCCGGCGATCAGTTTATCGACCACAGCGGGGGTGGCTTTTTCGCCTTTTTCGCGCAGGCGGCGCCCCATTTCGGCTTTGTAGGCATCGCGGTCGGCGCGCAGTTGCCGGATATCGGGGTCGTCGGCTGCGGGGAGGGGCGTGCGCGAGAGCAGGTAGAAGGTGCCGCCATGACGGGAAGCCAGGTCCAGCACGACCGGGGCGGTGATGCCGCCCGAACCGCCGCTGATCAGGTAGACCGTCTCAGCGGTGAGTTCGAATGCGTCCGCGCCGGCGGGAGCTTCGTCAAGCGTGAAGCCGAAGCGCAGGTGGTCGCGCCAGCCGACCTCGACGACGCCGGGGTCGGAAAGAGTCTCTTCGACCAGGCTGGCGGCGACGGCGGCGGGCTGGGCGGCAGGCTCGAAATCGACCACTTTCACCAGGGATTGCGCGCGCTCCATCGCCAGGGCTTTGGCAAAGCCGCTGACCGCGCCGCCGATCGGATTGCCGGCGCCATCCGCGCCCAAGCCGTGCAGACCGCCCATGCGGGTGGCGCACACCAGGAAAGGCTGGTTGGGCAGGGCGCTCATGACCGCATAAAGGGCATGCGCGCGGCGCTCCAATTCGGCACACCAGGTTTCGGCGCTCATTTCCGCCAGGGCGGGTTCCGGGTCGAGGGCAGGCAGGAAGTAAACCCCCTGCACAGCGCCCTGGGCGGTGAAGTCGGCGGTTTGTGCGGAGAGTTGTTCTGGGGCGGCATCCGCCAGCACCTGCACGGCGGCTTTACGACCACGCAGGCGTTTGGCGAGCGCCTGGGCGACCTTGCCGCGATCGGCGATGATGAGAATGCGGCTGGACGTGTCGATGGCGACATCGGTGGGCAGGCACAGCTCCAGGCGCGGGCGCAGCACCGGCACCGGCACACGGCGGGAGATGTTCTGTTGGGGGATGGCGTCAGCCAGATCTCCTGAGCGCAAGTGTTCGGGCGCTTCCACCACCGGGGCGGACGAGCTGGCAGCAACAGCGGCTGCGGCAGGCGTTCCGCCTTGCAAGGCTTCCTGCATGAAGCTGACCACCTTGGCGAGGGTGTTGTAATCCGAGAGGCGCAGGTCCTCGCGGCGCGGGATGTTGTAGTGGGTGCGGATGGCGGCGAACAGTTCCGCCTGTTTGACGGTGTCGACGCCCAAATCGGCTTCCAGGTCTAGCTCCAGGTCGAGCATCTCGACCGGGTAGCCGGTCTTCTCGCTAACGGCAGCCAGCACGAAGGCTTTGACATCCTCCGAGTCAGCAGGGACCGGCTGCGCTTGCGCGGCAGGCGCAGCCTGGGTGGGCTGCGCCGTGATGATCGGCGCGGGTGCGGTCTCTACGGCAGGAGCCGGGGCAGGCATTCCGCCTTGCAAAGCTTCCTGCATGAAGCCGACCACCTTGGCGAGGGTATTGTAATCCGAAAGG
>JABLXM010000004.1 GCA_013177815.1 Anaerolineae bacterium
AGGTTGATACCTGCGCCAGTGCCAAAGTGTCGCCCCCTGCGGGGGGCGTGGATTGAAATACTATCGCAAGGTGGGAGCAAAGTCACTACCACAAGTGTCGCCCCCTGCGGGGGGCGTGGATTGAAATTTATAGGATTACTGAGTATGAGCATACTGGACAGGTGTCGCCCCCTGCGGGGGGCGTGGATTGAAATGACACAAACCCATCACGGCAGCCGGCGAATCCCTGTGTCGCCCCCTGCGGGGGGCGTGGATTGAAATGGGGTGGAGGCGGTGATGGGAAAGCAGCAGCTGGTGTCGCCCCCTGCGGGGGGCGTGGATTGAAATGATTACACGCCCAGCGTGGACCTGGTTGACCAGACGTGTCGCCCCCTGCGGGGGGCGTGGATTGAAATTCCGAACACAGAGCGCATCATCTTTGCTGAGCACGTGTCGCCCCCTGCGGGGGGCGTGGATTGAAATATTTGGCGCGTTATGGAGATTGCCGGGGTTGAAAAGTGTCGCCCCCTGCGGGGGGCGTGGATTGAAATGTAACTGATAGGTTGATACCTGCGCCAGTGCCAAAGTGTCGCCCCCTGCGGGGGGCGTGGATTGAAATTCCAACAAAGCGCTGCTGGACGAGATACGCAAGAGTGTCGCCCCCTGCGGGGGGCGTGGATTGAAATGATGAAGCTTATCCAGTGAGTGAAGATACCTGGACGTGTCGCCCCCTGCGGGGGGCGTGGATTGAAATGTTATCTGGGTGGTATGCCCAGCATCTAGAATCTGTGTCGCCCCCTGCGGGGGGCGTGGATTGAAATCAGAATGTAAGCTCTCAATCACAATTGGATGCCGTGTCGCCCCCTGCGGGGGGCGTGGATTGAAATATATAACACTGCGCGTACGGGTCATCCTCCCCGCGTGTCGCCCCCTGCGGGGGGCGTGGATTGAAATGCTAGTGGTGGTGGAGGGACAGGCAGACGCCGTGTGTCGCCCCCTGCGGGGGGCGTGGATTGAAATTACCGGCACGGACGACCGGAAGAACTAGCCCGAGTGTCGCCCCCTGCGGGGGGCGTGGATTGAAATAACCGGGACGCGCTGCTGCGGACGGACGCAGCGACGTGTCGCCCCCTGCGGGGGGCGTGGATTGAAATGATCATACTTCAATCAGACCGTTATAAAAAGTGAGTGTCCCAAAAGTGATTAATTTATCATGGCGCGAGGAGGAGTTTTTCATTAATGGGGGAGATGCTTCCCCCTGCGGGGACTTCGCGCTTCGCTCAGCATGACGAATCTGACTTTTGGGACGGCTCCTCTCATTCGACTAGCTTTCTACTGTTACTTTTTCCAACGAGATGCCCAAAGCGTCAGCCACACCTTTGCCATAAGCCGGATCGGCTTTCAGGCAGTTGCCAATGTGGCGAATCTTAATAAATTCGGGCGCATCACCCATAGCCCGGGCAGTATTCTCGAACAACACTTGTTGTTGGGGCTTGCTCATTAAACGGAAAAGCTTGCCGGGTTGGGTGAAGTAATCGGAGTCGTCCTCGCGGAAATTCCAATTATCCGCCGCGCCAAAGAGCTCCAATGCCGGCTCCTTGTATTCGGGTTGTTCCTGCCACTCGCCAAAACTGTTGGGTTCATAGCCAAGGGTGGTGCCGGCATTGCCATCCACACGCATTTGACCATCACGGTGGGATGGATGCGCAGGGGCGTTCTTGGGGCTATTGACGGGGATCTGGTGGTGGTTGACGCCCAGGCGGTAGCGCTGCGCATCGCCATAGGAAAACAACCTGCCTTGCAACATTTTATCCGGCGAGAAGCTGATGCCAGGCACAACGGCGGCGGGGTTGAAGGCTGCCTGTTCCACATCCTGAAAGTAGTTCTCCGGGTTGCGATTCAGTTCAAGTATGCCAACCTCGATGAGGGGGAAGTCCTTCCTGTACCATACCTTGGTCAGGTCAAAGGGATTGTAGGGCATCTTTTTTGCCTGCTCTTCCGTCATCACCTGGATGTACATTTTCCAGCGTGGGAAATCACCCCTGGCAATGCTTTCAAGCAGGTCGCGCTGATGGCTCTCGCGGTCTGTGGCAATGATTGCTTCGGCTTCCTGATCGGTCAGGTTCTTGATGCCCTGCTGGGTAACCAGGTGAAATTTGACCCACACCCGTTCATTCTTAGCATTGATCATGCTGTAGGTGTGGCTGCCAAAGCCGTGCATATGGCGATAGGAATACGGGATGCCACGGTCGCTCATGGTGATGGTGACCTGATGCAGTGCTTCCGGCAGGGAGGTCCAGAAGTCCCAGTTGTTGGTGGCGGAGCGCAGGTTGGTATGGGGGTCGCGCTTGACGGCGCGGTTGAGGTCGGGGAACTTATGCGGGTCGCGCATGAAGAAGACGGGGGTGTTGTTGCCGACCAGGTCCCAGTTGCCTTCTTCGGTGTAGAACTTCATGGCAAAACCGCGGATGTCGCGCTCTGCATCGGCGGCGCCGCGTTCACCGGCAACGGTCGAGAAGCGCACGAACGCCGGGGTTTCTTTGCCGATCTTCGAGAAGATTTTGGCTTTGGTATATTGGGTGATGTCATGGGTGACGGTAAACTTTCCGAAGGCGCCCGATCCCTTGGCGTGCATGCGGCGCTCAGGGATGACTTCCCGGTCAAAGTGGGCTAATTTTTCCAGGTACCAGACATCCTGCAACAGCATGGGACCGCGTGGACCTGCGGTCATGGCATTTTGATTATCGGGCACAGGCGCGCCCGCAGCGGTGGTCAGTTTCTTCTTATTTTCCATTTTCAGTCCTTTTTTCTTTTCCTTGATCGATACATTTCGGACAAAGTCCGTTAAAGTAGACATTCTTGCTTTTTATTTGAAATTGCTTCAATTCATCTAGCGGAAAAACCTCCATGTCGATAGAGAAATTTATTATCTCGCCACAGCTATCGCATATGAAATGACCATGATCATGGGTCATGAGATCATAGCGCTTCTCGATACCGTCGATACTAATGGCGCGCACCAATCCGGCTTCCATAAATAAACGTAATGTGTTGTAAATGGTGGTTTTGGAAAGAGTGGGAATTTCCGGCGCGAGAACTTCGAATACTTCGTCAACGGTTGGGTGCCCTATTTTTTGATGGAAGTGCTCCAAGATCTTGATGCGTTGATGTGAGGGACGGATCCCGCTCTTCAAGAGTTCTTCCTTCAAGGATTCAACCGTAATTTCCATATCAGTCCAAATTTATAATTATTACAATATTTTAATAATTACAATTATATTATAATTACATTTTAACTTTTGTCAAGCATTTATATTCAACTCAGAAAAAAGTAAAAGGTCTATTCGGCGCCTTCTCGCACTGGGGCATGGCGGCTGCACGCTTGCCGATCTGCGATCAAAACATGCGCAAATAGCGGGCAAAATGGCTTTACAATAAGCCTGTACCCGTCAACCGGAGACAGGAGGTATCCCATGAAGAAACGTTTTCCCAGATCGATCCAATCCGCGTTGTTCGTGTTGCTGCTATTGACGGCTTGCACACCGGCAGCCACGCCATCACCTGCCCCCAGCGAAGACCTGGCAGACCGGGCAGCAACGGTGGCTGTCATCCAGACGCAAGCGGTGGCAGCTTACTTCCAGACGCTGACACAGGCGGCGCTGCTGGCGCCCCCCGCCAGCGCCACGCCCTTCCCAACCCGCACGCCGGCGGATACCGCCACCATCACGCTCACCCCGCCGCCGCTGGTGCTGCCAACTACCGCGGTGCCGACGGTGGCAATCAATACGCCTGCCGCCGTCACCTACGTCCCGGCGCCGGCGGCGTACCAGTGCAGCATCGAATATCAAAGCCCGGGGGCGGGGCAGAAGATCTCCATCGGACAGGACTTCGACCTGGAGGTCATCATGAAAAATGCCGGCACCGCCACCTGGAACAACATCGAGTTCGATTTCTCCTACGTCAGCGGCGCCAAGTTCCAGGAGTGGGAGGATACCTTCGAACTGGGTCAGAACATCGGACCGGGCGGCAGTGTATCCTTCATCGTTGACATGATTGCCAAGACCGGCACCGGCGTGCAGCAAGCCACCTGGGCGCTCAAGAAGGGCGGCTCGCCGATCTGTTACATCTACCTGGACATTTTTGTGGAATGATGCGGTGAAGGTCGACGCCGGAGCGCTGCCGGCAAAACCCACCGCCAGAAAAAGGATAACCCGATGAGAAAATGGCTGATCTTTCTTTTATTGCTGCCCGTGTTTTCCGGGTGCGCGCCAGCAGCCACGCCGGAGCCCACCCAAGATGTGGGAATCATCCAGACCGAGGCTGCCCGCGTGATATATGAAACGCTGACACAGGCGGCGCTGCTGACGCCTTCCGCCACGCTGACACCCTTGCCCAGCGATACTCCCCAACCGACGCTGACGCCGGTGCCCAGCGCTACGTTGGCGCCGGTCATTCTGCCGACCGCCGTGCCCACCAATACCTATATCCCGTACACGCTGACGCCCACGCAGGGACCTTACCAGTGCACGATCGTCTCACAAAACCCGGCATACGGAACGAAATTGAAGACCGGGGTCGACTTTGATTTCAAGGTGACGCTGCGCAACTCCGGCACCGAGACGTGGACCGACGACAATGTCGACTTCGCTTACCTGAGCGGTACCAAGATGCAGGAGAGCGTCAACTCACGCGACCTAACATCCGACGTCAGCCCCGGCAGCGAGACGACTTTCATCGTGGACATGCTGGCACCGGTGGACACCGGAACATACAGCGCCGTCTGGGCGTTGCTCAACTCCGGCAATTCATTCTGCACCATCACCATCAGCATCGTCGTGACCGATCAAAGTCAAGATGAAGAGGACTGACAAGAGACTTCTTGTCCCGACCCTGCCACGGGCGACAGCCTGCCCCCAGAGTGTTGTTTCAATGCCGGCGGATACGGCAATATTCGCGCGAGTGCGATAAACCGCCGGCGTAGCTTGTCTGACAATCATCACCACACAATGGGAACAAACGACCATAGCAAGCACGCGACGGCGATGCTACAATACGTTTGCGGGGGTGCCCCGCCCGATTGACATGACTATTATCATCTTCAGGAGGTAATGACCTATGAGCAATACCCAACCCTTCCGCGCCCACAACTTCAACGCCGGTCCGGCGGTGCTGCCGTTAACGGTGCTGCAGAAGGCTCAAGCCGAGCTGCTGGATTACGCCGGCAGCGGCATGTCGGTAATGGAGATCAGCCACCGCTCCAAGGAATTCGACGCCATCATCCAGACCGCCGAAGCCGACCTGCGCGAACTGCTAGGCATCCCCTCTAATTACAAAGTGCTCTTCCTGCAGGGCGGCGCCAGCTTGCAGTTCGCCATGATCCCGATGAATCTGCTGCCGGCGGGCAGTTCGGCAGATTACATTATCACCGGTTCGTGGTCCAAGGCGGCTTTCAAGGACGGTAAGAAGTTGGGCAACGTCAAAAAGGCGGCGGATAACGAAAGCTGCAACTTCAACTGTCTGTCGGAACAATTCGACTTGCAGTTGGATGCGAAAGCGGCTTACCTGCACTACACCATGAACGAGACCATCCACGGGGTGGAGTACAACGATACCCAACCGCAAGCGCCAGAAGGCGTACCGCTGGTTTGCGACGTGTCCTCCGATTTCCTCTCCAAGCCAGTAGATGTATCAAAGTACGGATTGTTATACGCCGGCGCGCAGAAGAATGCCGGTCCCGCCGGCGTGACAGTCATCATCATCCGCGAGGATATGCTGGCGCGGACGCCGGAGAATCTGCCGGTGATGCTGGACTACAAACTCCAGGCGGAAAGCAGTTCCATGTACAACACGCCGCCATGCTATTCGATCTACATAGTCGGGCTGGTGTTGCAGTGGCTCAAGGAGTTGGGCGGACTTTCAGCCATCGAGGCGATCAACAAGAAAAAAGCGGCAATAGTCTATGATGTGATCGATGCCAGCGGTGGTTTCTACCGCGGGCATGCGGCGCCGGCGGCGCGTTCACGCATGAACGTGCCCTTCCGCCTGCCAACCGAGGCGTTGGAAGAAGCCTTCGTCAAAGAGTCAAAAGCCGCAGGGTTGATCGGGCTGAAGGGACACCGCTCGGTAGGCGGACTGCGGGCTTCGATCTACAACGCCTGCCCGATGGAATCGGTGGAACTGCTGGCAAAGTTCATGCGGGAGTTCCAGACGAAGCAGGGATAGGGACAAGAAATCAGTAAAAAGTAAACGGGAGGGTAGAGCGGAAACGTCCTACCCTCCTATTATTAGAACATGGTGGGAGGGCTGGTCACTCTTCCCGCACTACTTGAACCTTGACGCGGGTGAGCAGGGCTGCCATGGCGCCCAACGCCGCCAGCAGCGGCGCGAATGCCGTTACCACACCGCCAACAGCCACGCCGGCGGTCAGTGGAATCTCCAGCAGGATTTCGTCATTCTCCTTGCGGATGATAATGCGGCGGACGTTGCCCTGGTGAATGAGCTCCTTGATCTCATCCACCAGCTTGCCGGCATCTATGATGAACTCCTCGGTCCAATTCTTATGGGGCGGCTTTTGATCTGACATGCTGTACTCCTTGATCGTTCATTATCCCATATACGAGAACCGTAAAAAAAGGTTGTTCAGCCATGACAGCCGATTCTCCCATCATTTTAGTAACTGCATATGCAGCAAGCAAAAAGGCAAATTATTCCGGGAAATAGCCGAATATGTTCTTGCCAGATATGGTAAAGAAATCTCCAATAGCCCAATTTCAGCCATATATGCGGCATATTTGCAAATCCCGTGGGCAACTACCAGGCATAAATAGAAAAAAATTACCAATTATTTCTGCTGCAAACAAAGGAATAAAAAGAAGAAGGAAAGGGGAGGATAAGCACTAACAGCGCGTCAATGGGGAACCTGGTAGCAGACTTTTTCATTAGGTATTCTTATTCTGTAGTTAGAGTCGTTAAAAGAGTCGTTAATTGAATCACGTGCAATTCCTGCACTCAGAAGAGGTGCATATTCTGCATTCTGCAGAGGTGCGAAAATTGCACTCCGGCAGCCTTAAGGCAAAAATTTCCGTCTGGGGTGATGGCAATTTTTGCACTCCCGCCTGAGGGAAATTTTTGCACGCTGCCGTGAAACATGGGATATGCCTATGGGCAGAATTTGCATCCTGGGAATGGCACGTGCCACCAATGCGCTTGACGTAAAGTAATTTCAGAGGTATTGTTGCAGCATTCTACCTGCCGGGCGCCTGGCGGGGAGAGTTAAATAGGGAAGGATAATCGAACATGAACATCAGATCTTTCATTAAGGAACACCCTGCGCTGACCTATTTCGTGCTCACGTTTGTCATCTCGTGGGGCATCACGCTCATCATCATCGCTCCAGGCGGTATTCCTGGCACGACCGCGCAGATCGACCAATTGTTTCCGCTGGCGCTGATGGCGCTGCTGGTTGGTCCCGCCGGGGCGGGCATCCTAACGACCCTTCTAGTTTATGGTAGGGCAGGCTGGCGTGACTATCTATCCCGCTGGAAACGATGGCGGGTGGGAATCCAATGGTACGCGGTGGCGCTGCTGCTGCTGCCGCTGCTGGCGTTGATCATCCTGCTGGCGCTGGCGCGCACCTCCGATGTCTTCCTGCCGGCGATTCTCACCTCGGATGACAAAGTGGGCTTGTTGCTGAGCGGGTTGGGGATCGGGTTGATGGGAGGCTTTCTGGAGGAACTCGGCTGGACCGGGTTCGCTGCGCCCGAACTGCTCAAACGCAAGCGCAGCCTAGTTGCCGGGCTGATCATCGGCTTGCTTTGGGGGGTGTGGCACCTGCTGGTGACCTTCTGGGCTTCCGGCGACGACGCGGGCAGGCTCTCCCTGCCGTCATTTTTGGATCCGTTCCTGTTCTACGCGTTGGTGCTGCCGGTCTTCCGCGTGCTGATGGTGTGGCTCTACCAGCGCAGTGGCAGCGCGCCGATGGTAATGCTGATGCACGCTAGCCTGACCGCCGGCACACTGTTCATCCTGCAGCCAGCAGCGACCGGATCGGCGCTGCGCACGTATTACCTAGGGCTGGCAGGCGCGCTGTGGCTGTTGGTTGGTATCATCGCGGTATTCAACGGAGGCAAACGGGAGAAAAAAAGCGTACCGGGGGCTGAATGAATCGGCAGGGGTGAGTGGACGCTCGCCCCTGCTTCAACAGGAGGAGAAGATGGAACCGGAACCGGGAAACTGGCGCTGCCCGGTTCACCCGAAGATGATCTTCGCCATTTCGGCGGTGACGGCGCGCGGGTCGGCAGCCTGCCACACACGGCGCCCGATGGCAACACCCGCAGCGCCGGCTTCCATAGCGCCCCTGACCATTGCGAGGGTATCGTCATCACCGGCGCCTTTGGGTCCACCCGCCACAATGATGGGGGTGCGGATCATTGCTGTGATCTGGCGGAAAGCTTCGACCTCGCCACAATAATTGGTCTTGATGACATCCGCGCCCAATTCCACCCCGATGCGTGCGGCATGGGCGATGGCTTCGGCATCGAAGGATTTCTTTTCCGGGGGCATCATCTCTGCCACCACCGGCATATCGTAAGACTGGGCGGCTTCTATCAGTTCGCCCAGCCAGCGATAGATGGCAACATCGCCGCTGCGACCGAAGAAGACCGAAACCGCCACTGCGTCGGCATCCATGCAGAGCGCGCTGCGAATGCCGGCGATGGGGGTCTCCTGTGAGGTATCGCTGGCAAGCCCGGGCGTCAGACTGAGGCGCAGCACCACCGCGGTGGAAGACGGCACCAGGTTGGCGGTCTGGCGGAAAAAGCCTGGACCGATGAGGAGCGCGTTGGCGCCGCCGGCGGTGACCTGCGAGATGATCTGGCGTGGATCGTGAATGCCCTTGACCGGACCGAGCCAGGAGGCGTGGTCGAGGGGCGAGAGCAGGCAGCGTTGCCTGTCCCCGATGAACAACCGCTTGAGTCTGCGTTCTTTACCAATCATGAGTCTCTCCAATTATTTATCAGTATCTTTGATGCTCTGCATGCTTTGCGCCGCATGATCCGCCCAGCGGCGGTAGCGGTCGTAGACGCTGTCGTAAACGGCGGCAACCCCTGGCTGCGGTTGATGGTGCGCCTGGGGAGCGCCGAAGGTGGCTGCCAGGGCAGCCTCGAAGGATGCGTACCAGCCGAGATGGTGTGCGCCGTAGGCGAAACAGGCGCGCGTGACGGTCTCTTGTTCGGAATAGATCACCACCGGTAAACCGCAGATGTCCGCCGCCATCTGTGCCCAACCGGGCGTGGCTGCGCCGCCGCCCGCCAGCGCGATCTCATGAATGGACATACCCGCTTCTGCGAAGATATCCAGCAGGTAGCGCAGGCTGAACATAACGCCTTCCATGACTGCCCTCACAAGGTGGGGGCGTTGGTGCGCCAGGGTGAGACCGTAGAACCCTGCGCGCAGGGCATCATTCCAATATGGGCTGCGTTCGCCAGAGAGGAAGGGCAGGAAGATCAACCCCTCACCGCCGGGGGGGGTGGCGAGGGCTTCATTGACAACGGTGTTGAAATCCGCGTTCTCACCATAGAGCGCGCGCACTGCCCACTGCAACGCTGCGCCGGTGGTGGAGGAAACGCCACCCAATAAGGGCTGGGGCAACAACGGGTAGACATAGATGCGCTCGAGCGGGTCGGTGATGGATACGCCCGCGGGCAGCGGGGCAAAGACCATGGAGGACGAGCCCAGCGAGCAGGTGACTCTGCCGGGTTGGGAGGGCGCGCCGCTGATGAGCGCCAGCACATCGCCGGCGCCAACCAACACGCGCGCGCGGGGGTTGAGTCCAAAACGTTCTGCGATATGAGGTAACAGCGGGGCAGCCACCTCGTTCGGCTGTACCAGGGGCGGCAAAATAGAGGGAACGATATCCACGGCGTTCAGGCGGCTGGTTGCCCATTGATGGGTATCCCAATCCAGCAGCGCGGCGCCGCCGGCTTCGGTCACATCGGTGAGCCGTTGCCCGTTGAGGCGGAAGCGGATGTAATCCTTGACCCACAGGATGGTATGAACCTTCCGCAGCACTTGCGGCTGATGGCGCGCCAGCCACAACAATTTGGGCAGGGTGTAGGTCGAGTTGAGGCGGTACGCCGGCAGGTACAGGTTGCGCGCCAGTTCGGCGGTTTCGGCAGTGGCGCGGCGATCCATCCACAAGATGGTGGGAGGGATGATCTCGCCGGCTTCATCCAACAACACAGCGGTGTGCATCTGACCGGTGAGGACGATGGTGTGCACCTGCTGCAGGTCGTGCGAACGACCGAGTTCATCCAGCGCGGCGGAAAAAGCCCCCCACCAATCCTCCGGATTGGCTTCCGCCCAACCGGAGTGGGGCGTGCGGTTCTGGTAGCGCGCGCCAGCACTGGCAGTCACCTGCCCGTCGGGGGTATAGAGCACCACTTTGGTGGAGGAAGTGCCGATATCGGCGGTGAGGATGTAGTCGCCGGGCGTCATGGCGTGCCCTCCAGCCAATGGGTCAGCGGGCGACCCTGGATATAGACGGCGCTAATATCCGCGACGGTGGCGCGGTGCACCAATGTGCCCAGCAGGTTGCGGCTGTAGCGCCAGTTGGGGCGTGAAAGGTCAAAGGCGATGAAGCTGGCATGTTTGCCGACCTCCAGGCTGCCCAGGCGGTCATCCAGTTGGAGGGCGCGCGCGCCTTCGAGGGTGGCGGCGCGCAGCGCGGCTGCCGGATGCGCCAACGTGCCATCCTCATGCAGCCCGCAGACCAACCGGACGGCGGCGTCCATCTCGCGCAGCATGTCGGGCGCGTTGATCATCAGATTATCGCTGCCCAAACCGAAGGGCAAGCCGGCAGCCTGCCAGGCTGCCAGATCCGGCAGTCCATCACCGAGCAGCATGTTGGCGCGCGGGCAGGAGACGCCGGTGACGCCGGCATCTGCCAGCCGCCGGAGGTCCTGCGGCGGGGTGTGCGTGAGGTGCACGGCGATATGCGGCTGCCAGGGCAGCGCGCGCACCGCCTGGCTGCTGCCAAAGCGCCGGCGGCTATCTTCCGATTGAGCACGGGTCTCATCGGCGTGAAGGGCGAAGAGCTTTTGCGAGAATTCGGCGCGCAACTGGCGCAGGACCGCTTCGGGGTAAGACTCCACGTCGCGCACGCCCAGACCTCCGCAGAAGGCGAGCAACTCGCGCCCTTCTGCCAGCAAGTCATCCTGCGGCAAGCCTTCGGTCATGCGGGCGAGGATGCGCACCTCGATCGGCAGCCCATGGCGGGCTTCCTCCAACAGGCGGGCGCCGGGGACGCCTTGCTCCCGAAAATCGGCGCAGGCGATGACCCCGCCGGTGAGCATCTCCAGCAGCGCCTGGCGCATCATGGCAACGTGATCGGCAGGGGCGAGCCGGCTCAAAAAGCGGTGTTTGACCCCATCCGGCGGGATGACCACCTGTTCCATAGGCAGACCCAAACCCAGTTCTTTGGCACCGGCATCGCCGACGTGGGTGTGAGCGTCGATGAACATGGGACAGAGCAACTGGTTATCCAGCCGAACCAGGGGAACGCGCGGTTCCGGCGCGCCGATGCGCGTGATCACGCCATCTTCCACCAGGAGCGTGAAGCTGGTGTGCAGTTCCATGCTTTCGCCGGCGATGAGCGCGGTGGGGAGGAAACATACGGGTTCTGCCACGCGCAGCTATCCTTTGGTGGCGCCCATGGTAAGCCCTTGAACGAAATAACGATTGAGGAAGAGGGAAATGATGACCGCCGGGATGATGGCAAAGACCGAGAGGGTTGCCATGCGTCCCCAGCCGATCTCTACGGCGCTGAAGGACGCCAGGATGCCAAGCGGGATGGTCTTGGTCTTGGGCGAGGTGAGCATGAGGGCAAAGAGGAAATCGTTCCAAGAATATATAAAGGTATAGAGCGCCGAAGCTGCGACGCCGGGGATGGAAAGCGGCAGCGCCACTTTGAAAAAGGCGCCGATGCGCGAAGCGCCATCCACCCAGGCGGCTTCTTCCATCTCACGCGGTACATCGGCGAAGTAACTACGCATCATCCAGACGACGAACGAGGCGTCGAAGGCGGTATCGATCAAGATGACCGCCCAGTAGCTGCCCAACAAATGGACATCGCGCATGATGAGATAGAACGGGATGAGCATGGCAATGGGCGGAACCATCAGCAACAGGAGGAAAAAGTAAGATGAAAGGTTGATGAGGCGTGATTTGGTGCGGGCGATGGCGTAGCCCGCCGGCACACCCAACGCCAGGCTGAGGGTGGTGGCGCCGGTGGAGATGATGAGGCTGTTGAGGATGAACTTGCCGGTGGCGGCGTTATCGAGGGCTTCCTGGAAGTTCTTGAAGGTCCAATCGAATAAGAACCATTTGGGCGGAATGGCGAAGGCATCGCGCCCGTACTTGAAGGCGGTGGTGACCAACCAGACGATGGGGAACATAAAGAAGATGATTACCAGCACGGTCAGCAGGGTGAGGATGACCTTTTCGGCTGCGGATTTTTTGTGCATGTGCGTTTCCTTAGAGTTGCTGGCGTTCCAGCACCATGATGTAGAGGATGGACAAAATGGCTACGATCACCAGGAGGATGTTGGCGAGCGCTGCGGCGTAACCCATATCGAAGAAGGTGAGACCGACCTTGTAGATCTGATAGTTGAGGACGGTGGTGAGGGTGCCCGGACCGCCGGCGGTGGTGGCATAGATGGTATCGAAGACTTTGAAGGACTGCATGGTGCGCAGCAGCAACACGACCAGGAAGGTTGGTTTGAGCAGCGGCAAGGTCAGGTACCAAAAGGATTGCAGGCGCGAAGCGCCATCGACGGTGGCGGCTTCATAAGGCTCGGTGGGCAGCGATTTGATCCCCGCCAGGAAGAGGATCATCACCAGGGGCGTCCACTCCCAGACATCCACCAGGATGATCGACGGCATGGCGAGATGGAGCTCCGATAGCGGACCCCGCCCCAGATCGATGCCGAGTTGGGCAAGATAATAAGGAATGATGCCAAAATCAACGTTATAGAGGGATTTCCACACCAGCCCAACCACCAATGGCGGCAGCGCCATGGGTATGAGCAGGAAAGAGCGGATGATTTGGGCGATGCGGGTTTCGGCGGATAGCAGCAACGCCATGCCCAGCCCCAGCAGGATCTCGACCACGACGGTGCCGGCGACGTAGACCAGGGTTGCTTTGACCGAGTTGGTGATAACCTCGTCGGTGAAGGCGCGCAGGTAGTTGCCGAAGCCAACGAAGGTTTGGGTCTGGTTGGGGTCAGTCAGACGGTAATCGAACAAGCTGATGCGGAACGAGAAGAACAACGGATAGATGGCGATGACGACGACGAAGATGAGCAGCGGCAGCGCCAACAGCAGGTAGGAGCCATCGTTGGTGATGAACCGCCGCATTGTCTTGGTGAAGGATTGGGTCACGCACGCCTCCAATTAGGGGAAGGTGGGGTGCTCACCGCCCAGGCGAGCACCCCGGTTTGCATCAATCAGGTTGCCCGTTAGGGCATGTTGGCTTCGATTTGCGTCTGAGCCTTATCGAGCGCGTCCTGGGCAGTTTCCTGCCCGGTCAGGAACGCGTTGACGTAGGTGCCCAGAGCATCCTCGACGATGGAGTACTGCGGGAAGCGCGGGCGATAATCGCCATTGCCTTTCTCGAAGGACTCGAGCATCAGCGGCAACCACGGGTATTCTGCTACCAGTTCCGGATCGGTGAGGGTGGAGCGGCGGATGGGGGCGCCATCATGGCGGAGCCATTCCTTCTGCACTTCTTCGGAGGTCACCCACTTGATGAACTCCCAGGCGGCTTCCTGCTTGACGGGGTCGGAATCGGCGTTGATGCCGATGCCCCAGCCACCGAAGCCGTATTGGGGCTCCATGCCTTCAGAGACGGGCGCTTTGGTGATATCGACCAGACCGACGATGTTGGAGATCTCGGGGTTCTCATAGCCGGCGCGGGCGATGCTCCAGCCTTCCATCATGGCGACGATGCCATCGCGGAAGGCGGATTCGCGCTGATCCCACCAGTAGTCGGCGGCGCCTGGGGGCGCATAGTCGAACAGCGAGCCGAAGAATTCCAGGATTGCGACGTTCTCTGGGGTGTTGACCTTGACGTTGCCGTCAGCATCCAGGATGGTGCCGCCGTGCTGCTGCACAAATGCCATGAAGTCCTGCGCGCCAGCCGAGCCAGCGCCCAGCAGGGCGATGCCGTACTGCGAGCCATCTTCTTTGGTGAGCGCCTGAGCGGCGGCGAGCAGTTCTTCCTGGGTGGCGGGCGGCTCGATGCCGGCTTCAGCCAGCAGGTCGGCGCGATAGTTGAGGACGTTGGCGTAACCTGCCAGCGGGAACGCGTAGTGCTTGCCTTCCCATTCGCCCAGGGTCCAGGCGACGGGCATGATGTCATCGAGGTTCATTTCTTCGGCGTCGCGCGCCATGAAGTCATCCAGCGCCAGGGTGTAGCCGTTGGCGCCGTATTCGCCGGACCAGACGATATCGACCGTCATCAGGTCATACTGGGCGGTATCGCCGACGAAATCCGCCACTGTCTTGGTGCGGAGATCGACATAGCCAAGTTCGTCCATGACGACTTTGATGCCGGTTTCCTCTTCGAAGACCGGGATCAGATAGCGGAAGGCGGCGACGTACTGGTCGGTCATGGAAGCGAGGGATAATTCAACCCCCTCGTAGGGTTTTGCTTCCTCCATGGGGGGCGCCGTGGTGGCTTCGGGGGGCACCGCGGTGGGCGCCTCTTCGGCGGGGGGTTCGGCGGGCGCCTCGGTGGCGGCGGGACCGCAGCCCACCATGCCAACCAACAGCGTCAGTGCCAGAACCAGGTAAAGCGCAACTTTCATCTTTTGCATGATCTGCTCCTTTTTACTTGATAGTTGATCGAAACAACCCATACACAGACAGCGGTGAAACTTCTTGGTTTTGCTTTCTCTTTTCTCTCGTTCGCCTCCTTGTTCGGTCAAAGGGTGTTGGTCGGCACCTGGCGGCGACCATGTGATCGACCGCCGGCGCCTGGGGGGTCAGCGCAGCAGGTGCAGCGCGTATTTGTACATATCACTGCGGCTGATGACGCGGTGATATTCCAATGGCTGGTCATTGAGGGTGCAGACGACGCCCTCTACCTGCAGCAAAGGTGCACCGGGCGGTACGCCCAGCAGGCGCGCTTTTTCGGCATCGGCGGCGATGGCTTCGATGGTCTTGTCCGCTTCCAGCAGGGGGATGCGTTTGGTCTCGAACAGGCGGTAGAGCGAGCCGGCGCGCTCCAACTCTTCGCGATTCATGCAGGTGCCTTGCGGCATGTGGATGTAGGAATCGTTGATGGCGACCGGCAGTTGTTGCACATAGCGCAGACGGGTGACGTGGATGACGGGGGTATCGGCTGGGATGCGCAGCAGTTTGGCGATGGCGGCGGGCGCCGGGGCGGTTTCATAATCCAGGATGCGGGCAGTGGCTTCGTAGCCGTGGGCTTTCATGTCCTCGGTGAAACTGGTGAGTTGGGAGAGACCGCGGTTGAGGGCGCTCTTCTCGCGCAGGACGATGGTGCCCCTGCCAGGCGTGCGGGAGATATAACCTTCGTATTCCAACTCTTGCATGGCGCGGCGAACGGTGGCGCGGCTGAGGTTGTAGGATTGCACCAGGTTCATTTCGGGGGGCAGCACCGATCCGGCGGGGTAAACGCCGGCGTTGAGTTCCTCGATCAGGATCTCTTTGAGCTGGTAATAGAGGGGAAGCGGAGAACGCCGGTCGATGGCATTCACTGGACTTGCTCCTGGTACGCTGACGGGGTTCGTATCACGGGTGGGGTCCTAAAGGTCAGAATGTACGTACATTCTGACAAAGACATTATAACAAAACAGGAAAAAAAGTCAAGCGGGGAAAAGCGGTGTGGGACGGGCAAGGGGTGAACAGTCAATGCGCGATGAGTTGATTGGCTGGGGGGTGAGGTGTGGCTGTGGCGAGAGCCAGGAGAGGTGGAAAGGGGTATGACAAGCCAATGAGAAAAACGGCGAATGCAGGCGCGAACCGCATGAAAAAACTATTGAAATTGCCAAAACCTCGATGTATACTAACGATGCACAGGATAGCGCGGGTTTCCCTGTGAATCTCATACGTTCCAGAATTCAATAAACGATAGTCGTTGCGGTTGCTATGGAAAGATCCTATCGCATGGATGGGAGGGATTAGCGAGCCTGCACGATAAACAGTTCTTCAAACATCTAATCAATCTATGGATATGGGTTGCATGAGGAGGCGGTATGAAACACTATTCGTTCCGAATCTGTCTGGCTGCGCTGCTGGCGATGGGTGCAGCATTGTTGATGGCGTTGCCCGCATTCGCTGACGAAGAACCGCCGCCGGAAGAGCCTGCTGCACCGCCGCCAGCATTTCCCGACTACGGCGCCGCCGGCGAACCGGCTTCGCTGGGTGATAATGGCAGCCAAACAGTCGTGTCACCGCTTGTCAATGCGGTGCCGCTGGCGCTGGCGGGGGGCGCCCCGGGCATCCAGGGACCGCCATGGGTGTATTACTACGTCGGTACAACCCTACGCGTCTTCGATCAACCGCAGGACGCGATCAACGAGATCATGACATCCGGAATCCTGCCCGGCGACCGTAAGATCTATTTCGAAACCGGATCGTTCAACGGCTTCACGATCAACGGCACCCTGGGGGTGTTGAGCCAGTTGAAAGGCGCGGTGGGTCCTGGGACTTTTCCGAACAACGCGGGCGCGGCAATCCTCAACGGCGCCGTCGCGGTCAACAATACACTGTATGGCTTTACGCTGGCGGGGGTCGATGTCCACGGGGGTGTCACATTCGATACCAACAGCGGTAGCCTGACGCTGAAGAATGTGGACGCCGAGGGGATTGCCGTTTTCAACCACAATGGGAGCGTAGGGTTCGAAGCGGTGAGTTCGCACGATAGTTGGGGGGCGTATATCGCCAACGTCATTCACGCCAGCGCGGGGGTGACGATCTCCAACAGCGTATTCGTGAACAATGATGGGGGTCCCGGCTTAGCCATCACGACCAATGGCGTTGCGTCCCTAGCGGGAGTCGTTTCCTACAATAACATCGATAGAGGAATGTTATTGACGGCAGCTAAAGGGATCAGCCTCTCCCATGCCAGTATTTCCGGCAATGGCAGCGATGGCGCCGTCATCGAAACCGGGACGAGCGCCAATATCAGTCTGTTGGATGTGCGCAGCAATGGGAATGGCGGCGATGGGCTGCGCCTGGAAACGCTCGGCAACGTCAGTCTGACACAAGTGACGGCGAACCTGAACACGGGCAGCGGCGTCAGCGTCATTGCCTTGCCCGCTTTCGCGGGCGCGAAGAATTTGACCGTCAAGGAACTGACGGCTTCAGGTAACGATGACAAAGGCGCAGAATTCATCCTCAGCGGCAGCGCCAGCCTGACCGGAGTGACAACCAACACGAATGGAACCTCCGGGTTGGAGGTGGCTGCCGGCGGGGAGATCACGCTCAACGGCGTCACGAGCGCGGACAATGCCAGCGGGGGGTACTATGGGATCAGCCTGAACAATTCAGGCGCCATCGGCAGCCCGGGCGTCACTGTGCTGGATAGCTACCGCAGCAACTGGGTCAGCAACAACTTCCGTGGGCTTTATATCCAGTCCAAGGGAGCGGTGCGGGTGAATGGTTTGCTCAGCGAGGGCAATGCGATGAGAGGGGTCGATATTTCCGCGCTTACCGCCGCCGGCACGGTGACGTTGAACCGGGTGGACGCCAACGGAAACGGCGCCGGCGTTTACGTGAACTCTGGAAACGCCATCACCTGGAAGGGGGGCGGCGCCAGCAATAACACCAACCCGGGGTTGACGGATTTCTTCGGCGCATGGTTGATCAACAGCGGCGCGCCCTCGCCAAAGGCGGTTACGCTGGAGGATGTGTGGTTCTTCGGCAATGGGGAGACGGGGCAAAGCGGCTATGGGTTGAAGGTCGAGAGCAACGGCGCCATTTCGTTCAAGACCGGCGCTGCCAGCAGCAATGCAGGCGCCGGGGCAGTATTGTCAAATTACAGCGCCGCTTCGGCGGTGCCCATCACCCTTAGCAATATATCCTTCAATGGGAATGCAAGCGGCGGATTGGAATTGAACGCCCGCGGCGCCATTACCATCACCAACATCAGCGCTTCGTGGAACGGCTCGCACGGCGCCGACCTGACCAGTGCAAGCGGGGCGGTCAAGGTGCTGCGCACAGCCTACGGGAGGAACGAATTCCAGGGTAACGGCGCCACCGGGCTGATGATCGATGCGCATGGCGTGGTAACGCTGGGACGCCTGAGTGCCTCGGATAACGGCAGCCGTGGCATTTCCGTGGATAACTGTCACCAAACCGGCAGCGGATGTGCGGGTTACTGGGGCGTGACGCTGACCGGCAGCAGTGGCTGGACTTCAGAGTTCAGCAGGAATGGGATGCAAGGGTTCTTGATCAACAGCGGAGGTGTTGTGAGCCTGGCGAATTTTAGCGCAAACGATAACTTTGGATACGGCGGATACGTGTGGAACGCCGACCGCGCAGCAGCAGTGACGCTGACCAATGGACAGGCGAATGACAACCTGTTCGGCGACGGCATCCATGTCGAGTCCAAAGGTGCAATCACCGTCAAGGATATCCAGGCGAACGGCAATGATGCCATTGGCATCAATACCAGTCCGGGGTTTACCACGGTCGAAGCGCTGACGCCTGCGCGGTGGGATTCCGGGGATATATTCATTTTTACACGGGGAACAGACCCGCTCACGATCCGCCTGACGCTGGAATTCAACGGGATCATGACGCTGTTCCGAAATGGCGCTCAGGTCGATCAGGTGTCCGGTGGACCCGGCGAGTTGGCGCTGGATTATTCCGGGGGCAGTCAGGGCGATACCTTCCATATTGGGATAGAAGGTTCGGCTTCCGACCAGTACGGCGGCTACCGGCTCTCGATCAATGATGCTTCCAAAACGAACTACTCCGGCGATGGCGGCGACGGGCTGGATCTGCGCAATGCCGGCGGCAGCGGGACGGTGATGGTGAAATCCGGACCGGTCTATAACAGCGTGGAGACCAGCGGCAACAGCGCCTTCGGCATCTATATCAACAGCAGCAAGGCTGTCACGTTGACCAACCTGACCGGCAACGTCAACGGCGGTGGGCTGTTCGTCGACAACTGCAATCTGGCGGGCGCCGCCTGCGTCAGCACGGCGAACGTCACGCTGAACGGCAGCGGCAACAGCTTCAACGGCAACTACCAGGATGGGGTGCGGTTGCTTTCGGCGGGCGCGGTGGCAATCACGCACATCGATGTCTACGACAACCGCCAGGGCTATGGGGCGCTGATCGATGCCGGCAGCCTGAACATCACCAGCACCAGCGCGTGGTTGAACGGATTCATCAACAACCACTTGAGCGGACTGCGCGCCATCACGACCGGGACGATCACGGTCAACAAGGTGGTTGCGAACGGCAACCAGGGGGAGGACGGCGCCTACCTCAACAACAGCGCGGCGGCAACTGCCAAGGCGGTGCTGGTGACCAACTCGCGATTCAACAGCAATGCCACGCACGGGCTGCGGGTCAATGCCAACGGCAGCATCACGCTGCGGGGGGTGAGCGCCAGCGGCAACGGCGGGGGACACGGCGCGTGGCTCTACAACCCATCTGCGGTGAACGCACCGGTCACGGTGCAGCAATCCACCTTCGACGACAATGGCGACAAGGGAGCCCACATCGAAACCCATTCGAATGTCATCTGGAACAGCTCGTCCGCCAATGGCAACATGAGTTCTGGGGGCTATATCGTTGCGGCGCCGACCAGCACGGTGACGCTGCTGACCGGTTATGGTGAGAACCGGTTTTCTTACAACAATTATGGGTTCTATCTCAGCGGCGGGAAGATCATCACCATCAACGGGATGTGCTCGCAGGGAAATATAACCGGCGCGCTGATCGATGCGCCCGCCGCGATTGCGGTCACCATCAAGAATAGCGTGTTCGAAGAGAATGAACTTTACGGGTTGTATATTTTGAACGGCGGGCAGAGCATCCTGTTGAACAATGTTCAGGTGCGTGACAATGCCAGATACACAACCGCGTTATATGCCGGCGCCCGGCTGGTGAGCAACGGCGGCAAAATTACGCTTCAGAACAGCGCCTTCCAGGGCAATGGCGATTTTGGATTGTTGATGTATCTTAATGGCGGCACTTACACCTTCACCAACATCAGCACGCTGGGCAACAACTGGGACTACGAGAACGGAGAGGATGCTTCGGACGACCTGGATGTGATCATCAACCTGTAGCCGGCGGCGCAGCCGCGCCAGCCGTGGGGCATAGTTTGGGTCAGCCGGTGCGAGGGCGGGTTTCCATCAACCGCCCTCGCACCGTGGCAGGCGCGTGTTGGCAGCGCTCCAAATGGCGGGCATGAATAATTTGCCCCAGTAAGGAGCAAAATTGGCTTGACAGAATAGAAATAATGTTCTATAATCAGTCAAAACTACCCTTCTGGAGGAATGACATGGATTACCACTGCGAGATCATCGATCAACCCGCGCAGCCAACGCTGGCGGTGCGGACGCGCACGCCGGTGAGCGCGCTGCCGGATGTCTTGAGCAAGACCTATGCCGAGATCGAGGCTTACCTGACAGAACTGAACGAGGCGCCGGCGGGACCGCCATACACGGCTTATTTCAACATGGACATGCAGGACCTGGCGGTGGAGATCGGCTTCCCGGTGCAGCGGGCGCTGCCCGCCAGGGGCAAGCTGCAACCCGGCAATTTACCGGCAGGCAAGGCGGCGGTGTGCATTCACACCGGTCCGTACTCGGCGATGGAGCCGGCGTACAACGCGCTGCTGGAACACGTTCACCAACAGGGGCACGAGGCGACCGGGGTGACGTACGAGTTCTACCTCAACGATCCTTCGCAGGTGGCGCCTTCGGAATTGCAGACGCGGATCGTTTTCCCGCTGAGGTGACAAGGGTGAGCGAAAAGACAATCAGCTTATCGTCAAGGAGTAAAAAGTCGATCAGGCTAAAGACAATAAGCAGATTGATGATCAGTCAACGATTAAATATGTGACATCCTGCCCGGGTTGAATGGTGTATGATCGAGCCAATTCAATCCGGTGGAGGACTTGATGGAACCCAACAAACCTGAGGTCTATGATGTGGTGGCAACGGTGGTCAGCCAGGAAGGGGCGTGCGTGGTGGGGCACAAAGTAGGCGACCAGATACGCTTCTGCCAGAAGGCGGTGCAAGGCGAGCCGATCTGTGTGGATGCGCTGACGACATTGATCCCGTGCGTGTACGCCATGCGCTACGGCGCGAACTTCCCCTGGCGCGAGGATGACCCAGACACCAACCTGGTGCCCTGCCCGGACGTTGCCAACCGGTTGGTGTTCGAACTGCGACGGGTGGCGCCGGGAGAGTGAGCGGGCGCGCCTGCGCCCTTGCGGTGGGAGGGTTGTTTGTAGGGGCGTGGGCGCAGCCGGCGGGAGAGGTAGGGGTGTGCGGCGGTTGGGAGGATGCCCGCGCGCTGCGCCTCTATCTGGAGGTACAGAGGGGCGGCAGGGTATATGATGAATATCACGCGAGCGATATTACAAAAATATTATGTATGCCAGGGGGCGCGGGGATTTATAATCCCTTGATACTGAAGTTCTCTAACGAGAGGCTGTTTTTTTACTTTACTTTTCTTCGATAGTGCGGGTTGAACGAAAAGGAGGTAAGCACCATTCGATAAACAAATTGAATCTCAATACATCATTACTGTAAGTCAGTCATCGATCATCGACCATTACACATGGAGGGAACATGAACTTCAACAGTAAACGCATTCCACTGGCGCTCGTACTGGCGTTTGGGGTGGCATTGCTGCTGGCGATGCCGGTCTTTGCGGAAGACGTGCCCCCGCCGGAAGCGCCGGCTGAACCAATCGTTGCGGCGCCGGCTGCGCCGGATGAACCTGCTGCGCAATCGATGGGGGGAGAGTCGGTTGGCGCGCCGTTGGGCGCCGCCGGCGGGGTGAACGCCTCCGCCTTGCGCATCTGGTTCGAGGTGGGTGGACTCCTGTATGATGATTACGGAACGCTGCAGGAAGCCATCAACGGTATCACTCTGTTTGGACTGCCCGGCGACCGCACCATCCACGTGGAAGCGGGCAACTACGATACGGATGTGGACTACCAGGCTGAACTGAACGGCGCGCAGCCATACCTGGCGCAGGTGAAAGCCATCAAGGGCGTGGGCGGTTTCCCGAACAACGAGGGCGTACCGGTATTCACGGGCGGACTGACGGTCACCGGCACCACGGCGGGCTTCACGCTGGAAGGGCTGCAATTCGATCGAGAATTGTTATTCCAGAACAACACCGGTACGGTGACTTTGACCTATGTGGATATCTACGGCGGGGACGGCGCCCTGACGG
Source organism: Anaerolineae bacterium (assembly GCA_013177815.1). GTDB lineage: Bacteria > Chloroflexota > Anaerolineae > Anaerolineales > Anaerolineaceae > JABLXM01. The sequence continues at coordinate 22,435 of JABLXM010000004.1, forward strand.
TGGAAGACCACAACGGTACGGTCAAACTGGACTCGGTCAACCTGAGCGGGGGCGGCGTGGCGAACCTGGATAACACCGCCAGTGCCAGCGCCGGCATGACGATCTTCAACAGCGCTTTCAATGGGCATGGCGGCACCCACCCAGGGCTTGCCATCAACACCAGGGGCATGGCAACCCTGACCGGCGTTAGCGCCAACTATAACGGCGGCAACGGCGCCACGATCAGCGCCAAAGGCGGCGTCAAGGTCGTTCACGGACTGTTCAACGGCAACAATGCGTTTGGACTGGAGATTCGTCCCGGCACGGGGGGCGAGGCTGCCAGCGTCTACCTGGAAGACATCGCTGCGCGCGATAATGCGTGGTCCGGCGTGGGGATCTTCTCCGCCACCGGCGGCGTCACGATCAAACAAGCCGGGCTATCGAACAACGGTTGGCGCGGGCTGACGGTGAGCGGGGCAACGGATGATGATCCGATCGCATCGGCGGTCACCCTGGTGGACGTTGGCGCGTATGGTAATGGCAACGAAGGCATCTACCTGCGCACCAACGGGACGGCGACGCTGACGCGCGTCACCGCGCAAGGGAACCAGGGCGTCAGCGGCATCTATATCACTACGCCCGGCGCCATCACGCTCAACAGCATCAACGCTTCCGACAATACGGCTGATGGCGTCTTTGGGGCGATATTGGACAACCAGTTCGACGGCAGCACCAAGGGCGTTACCATTACCAACACTTATTATCGGAACAGTTTTTCCAACAACCGGGGCAACGGTTTGTGGATACGCACCAACGGTGCGGTCTCGATCAAGGGGCTGGATGCCAACAACAACCGCATCGGAGACAATGATAATGGGTACGGCATCTTCATCTCCGGCGGGGCGGCATCCAACGTGACCCTAACCGACGTGAATGCCGATAACAACGACCAGTACGGCGTGAAGATCGCCACCGCGGGCACCATCACCTGGAAGGGCGGCGGCGCCAACAACAACGGGGATGATAACGTTGGTGAGCGCTTCGGCGCGCTGCTGGAAAACCAGTACGCTTCGGCGACCAAGGCAGTCACGCTGGGGAACCTGAACTTCGACGGAAACCGCAACGGTAGCGGGTTGACCGTCCACAGCAAAGGCGCCATCAACATCAAGACCAGCGGCGCCAGTTGGAACGATGGGTTTGGCATGGATTTGAGCAGCAACTTCAGCGGTGGTAACGGCGCCATCAGCGTGCTTTCCAGCGCCACCCAGGGTAACGAGTTCAACGGTAACGGCGAACACGGGCTCAAGATCCAGGCGACCGGGGCTGTCAGCCTGGCGTATCTCAACGCCCGCGAGAACATCGGTAAAGGCTTCGACATCAACAATACCTATGCCGTGACCGCAGCCCCGGTGAAGCTGACCAACCTGGACGCCGGCAACAATGTTGGCGATGGTATCTACGTGGAGACGAAGGGCGCGGTCACCGCCAGCAACTTGAATAGCTCTGGGAACGGCGGCACAGGCGTCAACATCGATGCCAGCGCGGGCACCGGCGCGGTCAAAGTGCTGCGCACGGCGCATTGGCACAATTATTTCAGCGACAATGACGGGGAAGGCTTGAGCATCCTGGCGCGCGGGGCGATCACGCTGGCGCGCCTGATGGCAAACAACAACGGCGGCTTGGGGGCTTATATCGACAACTGCCTGGCGCAACCGGACAACACCTGCCTGGGGAACGGCGGCGTGACCTTCCAGATTACGCCCGGCTGGAACCATGAGTTCAGCGGGAATGGCGGGTTGGGTCTTTACGTGCAATCCAAGGGCGCGATCAGCATCAGCAACGTCAACGCCAACAACAACGCGTATATCGGCGTGGTGCTGGACAACAACTGGGTGGGCGCCAACGGCACAATCACGATCGGTTCGGTGGGCGGCGGCAACAACAATTTCAGCCAGAACGGCGGCAGCGGGTTGCTAGCATTCTCCACCGGCGCCATCAGCCTGAGCCAGTTCGAAGCCAACAACAACTACGGTTACGGCGTGCACCTCAACAACGCCGCGGCGACGAGCGCCAAACCGGTGACGGTGCTGAACGGTAACACCAGCGACAATACCAATGGCGACGGGCTGCGCATCAGTTCGAAAGGCAACATCAAGGTGACCTCGGTCAGCGCGGACCGCAACGACGGGCGAGACATGTGGCTGAACGATGGCGAATCGGTGGCGGAGCGGTTGCGGGACTATAACGCGGCGGAAGGGGATGCCTGGAAGTTCACCCTGGACGAGGCAGGCACGACCAATACCGAGCTGCACCTGTACAATAACTTCGAGGCGGTGCTCTCGCTGCAGTACTATGACGGGGCAACAGAAAGCTGGCTGCAATATGGGAGCGCCACGGTCAGCGGGGTGGGAGTACTCACGCTGGATGTGGACATCCTGCCGGCAGGAGACTACCGCATCCTGGTGCAGGGCAGCGATGATAGCCAATACGGCGATTATGTGCTTTCGTTCAACGACCCCTGGAATGATAACCTGCAGCGCAACGGCGCCAGCGGCTTTGACCTGAGCAATTCCTACGACGGCGGCGCAGGCACGATCACGCTGTTGCCGGGCGCCACGCAATCACAGGTGGTCGCCAACGAGAATTCCGCCACCGGCATCATTGCTTTCAGCCGCAAGGCGGTCACGCTGGGACAGATGCACGCGGACGGGAACGGCGGGCGCGGCGTCGTCGTGGACAACTGCCTGTGGGATGACGACCTGGGCGCTTGCGCGGCGACTGCGCCGGTGACGCTGAAAGGCAACGGCAGCGGCTTCTTCAACAACACCTGGGATGGCATGTTCATCTATACCAATGGCGCTGCCAACCTGGTCAACCTGGCTGCCGGGGACAACGGGCATGGATATGATGCGTCACCCTATCGGTGGAATGGCGTCTATATCGATGCCGGCGGCAACGTCAGCATCAAAACCGCCGGCACCAGCCAGGGAGTCAACTGGTTCGGAAACAACGGCGATACCGGGCTGGTGGTCTACTCGGCGGGCACCATTACGATCGACAAGGCGATAGTCAACCAGAACGGGGAACAAGGCGGCTTGCTGCAAAACGATTACGCCGTCAGCCCCAAAGCCGTGACGGTGACCAACTCGAGCTTCGATGATAACGGATACGGGTTGGATATATATACCACTGGGGCGGTGACATTGAAAAAGATGCAGACCAACAATAACGCTTACGACGGGACGTGGATCTGGAACTATGACACCATTGCGCCGGTCAGCATCATACAGAGTGATTTCTCGGGCAACCAGGATGGTTACGGCATCTCGGTGGACGTGTTGGGTAACATCACCTGGAACAGTTCCAGCGCTAACGGCAACGCGGAACAGGGCGCCTGGCTGGATAACGACGACGGCATCGGCACGGTGACGCTGCTGGGATCCTACGGGTTGAACAATTTCTATAACAACCAGGACATCGGGCTGGAGATCGAGAGCTTCAATAGCGTCTCCGTGAACAGCGTGCGTGCTGGGTTCGGTGCCATGGGCGCCTATATCAATGCACAGGGTCCAGTGACGATCTCCAACAGCATCTTCGAGAACAGTTGGGAGAACGGGCTGAAAGTCGAGGGCGGTTTTGGCAACCTCAGCCTGAACAACGTCTCGGTCTTCCGTAATGCGCTGGACTCTGGCGGCGATTACGCCGGCGCGATCCTGACGGCACAGTTTGGCAACATTTTCATCACCAACAGCAACTTCAGCGGCAACGGCGACGCCGGCTTGAGCCTGGGTTGGAACGCACCGTTCTTCTACAGCCTCACAAACACCACGTATTACGGTAACAACATGGACGACGATGGTTCGCCGAACTTCAACCTGGTGACACATGTCCCTTGAGCGAGCCGCGCATGACGCGTGAGTGATCTACGACAATATTGGCTGGGACATCCCAACGGATGCCCCAGCCAAGCCTTTATTCACGACCCGGTCCAAGTGGGCGCCGGCGCCCAGGCATTATTTTTGGGCGAGTGACTATTCGTAGCGTGGGTATTTGACAGAGAGCAGCGCTTACGCTACTGCGCCGGCGATGGCGGCAAGGTGCGCCGGGGTGGTGCCGCAGCAGCCGCCCACCAGGCGGGCGCCGCTTGCCAGCCAATCCACCACGGCGGCGCCCATTGCCTCCGGCGTCAGGTCATAGACCGGTTGATCAGTGGCATCCATGCGCGGCAAACCGGCGTTGGGCTTGAACCACAACGGCAGGGCGGTGGCGGCGCGCAGTTCCTGCAGGGCTTGCAAGTTATCCGCCAGGCTGCGCCCGCAGTTGATGCCGACTGCGTCGATGCCCAGGGTGGCGATCTGCTTGCCTGCCTGCTCGGGGCGGGCGCCCATCATGCTGCGTGTGCCGCGGTCGAACGAGAAGGTGCACACCAGTGGCTTATCACTGACCGAGCGGACGGCGCGGATGGCGATGGCGGCTTCGTTCAGGTCGTATTGCGTCTCGATGAGCAGCAGGTCAACGCCGGCATCCGCCAGGGCTTTGGCGTGGGCGGCATAGGCGGCGAAGGCGTCCGTTTCGGTCAGTGTGCCCAAGGGCATCAGCAGTTGACCGAGCGGACCCATCGAACCGGCAACGAAGACCGGGCGCCCGGCGGCGGTGGCTGCCTGGCGCGCCAATCCGACGGCTTGATGATCGACTTTGGTGATCCAATCGACCGCTTCTGGTTTGAGGAAATACCCGCCGCCGTTGAAGGTGCAGGTCAGGATGACCTCGGCGCCCGCCTGGATGAAATCCTGGTGCAATTGCAGGATGTGTTCAGGATGTTCCAACACCCAGGTTTCACCAAGCTGACCGCGTTCCAACCCGCGCGCTTGCAAATTGGTGCCGGTGGCGCCATCCAGCACGATGGGCGGACCCGCGCTCAGGCGTTCTATAAAGGTTTGACGCATATCCCCTCGGCTATCCTGCCAGTTGTTTTGCCAATGCCACCGCGCGGCTGGCATCTGGGGCGTAGCCATCGGCGCCGATCTCGGTAGCGTACTGCGATGTGAGCGGGGCGCCACCGACCATCACCTTGACCTGCTTGCGCAGCCCGGCGGCTTCGAGCGCCTCGATGGTGGTCTTCATGTTGGGCATGGTGGTGGTGAGCAGGGCGGACATGGCGACGATGTTGGCGCCGGTGGATTGCACCGCCTCGACGAACTTTTCGGGCGCTACATCGGCGCCCAGGTCGACGATCTCGAAGGCAGCGCCTTCCAGCATCATGCACACCAGGTTCTTGCCGATATCGTGCAGGTCGCCTTTGACGGTGCCGGCGACGATCTTGCCCATCGATTTGATATCCGATTGCATCAACAGCGGCTTGAGCACACCCAACCCGGCTTGCATGGCGCGGGCGGCGATCAGCATCTCCGGCACGTAGTATTCGCCCTCCTCGAACAAGCGTCCCACCTCGGTCATGGCGGCGACCATGCTCTCGTTGAGAATGCGACCGGGGTCGATGCCGGCGTCGATGGCTTCCTGCACCTTGACGGGCGTTACGTTCTGCTGACCCTCCATGATGCTATCGAAGATGTGCTGTAATACGGGGTCCATGGATCAATCTCCTTTTACTGGCTCGGAACGGACGCGGAGTCCCGCCGGAATTTCCTGAATTGTCCAATTATATATGAAGAATCGCGGTTGGATGGCAGATGGTGAACAGTTGATTAGTCGATTAGTTGATTAGTTGATCAGGGAAGGCGTTGACGTATTGGCAAATTGATTAATTGACTATTTGACTGGTGACTGGTTGACTGCTTGATCAAGGGGGAGGGTGGCGACGGGGTACAATTGGGATATCTCACAAGGCGGAGGCGGCATGAAGAGCCGGTTGTGGACATCCTGGACGGTGATATTGGGCGCGGCGGCGCTGATGGCGGGCTGCGCCGGCAGCAATGAGGCGGAACTGGCACGGCAAGCCACCCAGGCGGCAGCCACCATCGCTGCCTATGAGACCGCGCTGGCGCCCACTGCTACGCCCCTTGTTACAGCCACGATCACTGCCAGCCCAACCCCCACCGACCTGCCGGAATTGCAGAATCCGCCCGAGCGGGTGTTTACCGAATTCGCCGGCAGCCCCGACCAGCGCGAAATCTACCTGGAATATAGCGATGGCAGCCGGGTCTTCATCACCGATGATGACGTCATCGACCAGTTCCCGTACTTTTCACCCAGCGGGCTGCTGGTGGTGTTCACGCGCTTCGAGGATACCAACGGGGATGGGGTCTCGGACTGGAGCGGTGATGAGGCAGACCTGTTCCTGTACGACATGTTGAGCGGCGAGCGGCGCAACCTGACGCAAACGCCGGCGTATTACGAGGACGTGACCTGGTCGTGGGGCGGCGAGCGGCTGGCGTTCGTCTCGGACCGCGAGCCGGGGCGGGCGCTGTATACGCTCGACATCCAGACCGGCGAGGTGCGCCAGTTGACCCCGCTGGGGCTTTCGCCGATACTGCCGGCGTGGTCGGCGGATGACAGATGGATCGCTTTCTATGGCGAGGATGGCGAGAACGGGCGCTGCGCCTACGCCGTGCGCGCTGACGGGAGCGGCGAGCCGGTGCGCATCTCGGATGACATTCAACAAAATTCCTATTTCATGTCGTGGGAGACAGGCGGACGGATGGTGTTCGCCTACCGCGGCGGCTACGCCTTTGGGCAGCCGGAGCGCTTCGGCGTGACGCCGGTGAGCGACCCGGCGGGCGTGGAAACGCCGATGTATCAGTTCTGGTATGGCTGGACGGCGTACAGCATCAGCGGGTTGCCGGAGTAATAATAAGTAATAAGTGATGTGTAATGAGTAAAGAGTGATGAGTGAACAGTTCACTCATCGACCAATCAACTAATCAACTACTTACCATGTAAAAATGGAGGTCGTATTCGCACGATACTTTGCGGTTCTTGCGGGGTGGGATCGCCGCTTCGGCTCCTTTCTCGGCAATCTGGTGCAAGAATTCCTCCGAGTCATACGAGCGATCCGCAATCACCCGCTCAAAATCCATAAATGAAACCATCAAATATCGGAATGAATGGGTGTATGATCAGCCGAGGTTAATCGAACACCCCGGTCCAGAGGTTAATTACAAACGAAGATCGCGTTGGTGACAACCATGGAAAGATGTATGGCTCATGGGAATAGGGGCATATTGCGTTTGCGCTTCTTCCAGGCGTAATATCCGCTCCGGCTGATCCCCAGGGCGCGCACACTACCTCGACCGGGTAAATTTGCTGCACCCTGGTCACAAGCCCGTATTTCAATCCCTGGTCCTTGGAGTACATTCCCAGCACTTTTTTTAGGATTTCTTTCTCCATCCGCAGCCGCGAGTTCCCCCGCTCCAGTTCTCGGACCCGTGCTTCACTTGGCAGTTGTCTCCCGTTCCCAGGGAACGCTTCTTCCTGCTTCGGCTTCTGGCGCAATTCATCTCGCCATTTCGCCAACAGCCCGGTCGTGATCCCCAGCACCCGTCCGACTTCCGCCTGCATCATCCGCCTAGCTTTCAGCCGCTCCATGACTTTCACTCTCGTCAGTTCCTTGCCGCTCATTTCGATTATGTCCACTTTCTGCCCCTCTTCCTGCCTCTATTGTAGCCAGCAGGGGACATTTCTACTTTGCGCTAACACAATCTGAAAGATCTATTGACAAATGTATACTGGCTTGTTATAATCAGGGGCAAGAATTGACCACTCAGTCAACAAGACATGGAAACCAAAGATAAAGTATTAAATTCGGCTTTGATACTCTTTGTAGAGAATGGTTTCGATGCAACGACGTCGTCCATTACTAAGCGTGCACGAGTCTCTTCTGGAATTCTATTTCATTACTTTAATACAAAAACTGATCTGATCATTGAGCTTTATACAAAAATTTTATCTGAGTACTATTCCCAAGCGGCTCAAACCTTGCAGGATATTCCTCAAAATGATCTAGAGAAGTATCAGAAGATTGTGCGATTAAGTCAAGAAAAAATGGTGTATTGGGGGATAAATAATTGGCAAAAGTTTCAATATCTACAACTTTTTGAAGGCTCTCTTCTGGCTAACCAATTTTCTCTCCAAGAGAATAAAGAAATTGAAAAAATGTATCTTAGATTTTACGAAGTAACGAGATTAGGCATTGAATATGGGTATCTAAAGAATTTGCCAGTTGATTATCTTACCAATATAGGAGTAGTAATGTCTTCTTATGATATTAAGTATTTTCATGAAAACCCAAAATATTGGAATGATGAAAATTTTAAGGAGGATCTCTGGCAAATCCAGTGGAATATTATTGCAAAATGATTTTTTTTGTGTCGAATTGAGTGACTAGTCACTCAATTTGATTGATTGCTTTATTCCAGTTTCTGGGAACGCAGGGTCAACCTATAAATTGTTCAAACTGACTATCAATCTTATGCACATTGAAAGGAGGAAACATGACAAGATAAAAAAGTGACTTTGGAGCTGAAATTGTAGCATCTTGGTATGGTTACATCAGGTAACTACCAGATTGCAGCTATATGCCCAGCTACCCATAAATTCGAACTTCATAATCTGCACATTTTGAAATTGGAGGAAAATTTTCATGGAACCAACCCCAGTACCGTACTCTGACTTTGGACCTATCCCACCAGTAGAATCGGCTGTCCATAGCGCTACAGGCGAATGGATTTACTTTTGGGTATTTGTCGCGCTTGCTGTTGGGGGGATAATCTTTGCGATCATATATGGGCGGAAAACAAAATCTTTCTTGCCCTTAATGTGTATGGTAGGAGGTGCTTTAACCATAATCATTGAACCATTGATCGATTCGCACCTTCAAGTTTGGTGGCCTATTCATAACCAGCCGGATATTTTTACTGTATGGGGACGGAATATGCCATTCATGATCTTATTCGTTGTCCTTGTTTACTTTGGTGTAGGTACACTATTACGATTATGGGTGTTGAATAAGTATGATGTCAAAGCCCCATTGTGGCAAATATACATCGTTGAAGTATTGATGGCTTATGCTTTAGAGATACCTGCCATTAATATGGGTCTTTGGCATTACTATGGACAACAAGGGCTTCGGTTTTTTGGTTACCCGATGTGGTGGCCTATGGTCGGCGGCGCCTGTGGGTGCCTTGCTGGAACCGTACTATATAAAATGACTCCATACTTGAAAGGCTGGAAGCAACTACTGGCAGGGATTATTGTGCCAATGTGTGTTGCAGCTGTTTACTGGGGTGTATCATGGCCAATGTTCTTCGTAATTAACTTGGAACCGGCAACATGGATTGTTTACCTGGCAGCTGCCTTTTCAGCAGGACTTGCGGTAATGACGGTTTGGTTAAGTACGATTTTAAGTGGAAAGTATGATTATCAGAGGAAGTTGAAATTTGGGAAGGAAATAGATAAAGAGGTGGCACCACAGATAGCCGTATAGCAGAATGGCTCTCTTCGATAACTGAAAAGAAGGCTCTGGTCTGTGCCTTGGCTCTTTGAGCTAAAACCGAAATTGGAAAATCGAGGCGGGAAACACTCTTCTGGGTGTTTCCCGTCTTGGTTTCCAACTACTCCAGCAATGTTGTGGGGTTGTCTAAACTGGCTAATGGTGTCAATCCTTTGAACTTTCACTCATTGTGCGCTTGAGGGCATTGAACACAGTGGGTAAGTCGGCTGTGACCTCAGCCTGCTTTTACCTGTTCGATAATCTCTGAATGTGGGGAGTGGCGAAACATTGGTGGTATCCATGCGTTGGATAGCCAGGAAAGCGTTGCTTGTACAAATGAAGCCGATTGAAGCAGTACATGAAAATCTTCTAGGCAGCCCATAAGCCTTTCGGACAACGCGAAAAACGACATGAATGACGCGGCAGACGCGCTAAATATTGCCGCAGTTCTGCGTTCTTTCCTTACCAAAATCCACACCAGTGTAGATGCACTGGGCAACCCGCTGCGACTTATCCTGACCGGTGGTTAGTGTCACGGCATCACCCAGACCGCAGAATTGATTACCGCTATGGATTTTGAGCGGGTGATTGCGGATCGCTCGTATGACTCGGAGGAATTCTTGCACCAGATTGCCGAGAAAGGAGCCGAAGCGGCGATCCCACCCCGCAAGAACCGCAAAGTATCGCGCGAATACGACCTCCATTTTTACAAGGAGCGACACTTGATCGAGTGTTTCTTCGATAAAATCAAGCGTTACTGTCGCCTCTTTTCCCGTTTTGAAAAACCGGATCAGCGCTGGCTGGGCTTCCTCAGCTTTGCTGGCGCGTTGATCTGGTTACGTTGAAATGTCAACAGAACCTAGTAAAGAGTGATGAGTAAAGAGTGAACAGTTCAGTCATCGACCAATCAACTAATCAACTACTTACCCTCCCCCAAATACATACTCCTGACATACAGGTCGGTGAAGCCGGGGTAGACGGTCAGTTCGATGTATTCGACGGCGGCAGCCAGGGCGGCAGCTTCGGCGCGCCGCCGGCTGGAGAGCAGCATCTGGCGGGCGCCCACACCGGCGGCGTTGCCGACCTGGTGGAAGCGCTCTAGCGGCTGGTGCGGGAACATGCCGATGGCGACCGCCGAGGTGAGGTCCAGGTAGGTGCCGAAGGCGCCGGCGATGACCCAGCGCGTCACTTGCTGCGGCTGCACGCCGGTGTGCGCCAGCAGCACCTCGATGCCGGCGCGGATGGCGCCCTTGGCGAGCATGATCTCGTTGATATCGCCGCGGGTGACGACGATCTCGCGCCCGTGACCGCTTTTTTCCGCCGGTACCAACAGGTATTCGAAGCCGCGCCTGGCGGGGCGCAGCCCCGGCATGCCCTTCTGGAAGGCGCCGCGGCGGTCGATGATGCCGTGGCGCAATAGTTCCGAGAGGGTGGAAAGGATGCCGGTGCCGCAAATGCCGACCGCGGCGCCCCCGCCGATGGTGGCGACCAGCGGTTCGCCGGCTACGATCTGTACGCGCTCGATGGCGCCCGGGGCGGCGCGCATGCCCTGGCTGATGTGGGCGCCCTCGAAAGCCGGTCCGGAAGCGGTGGAACAGGCAAAGGTCTTGCCGCCCTTGGTCAGGCTGATCTCGGTGTTGGTGCCGATATCCACCAGCATCTGCACTTCACCGTTGGCGGGTTGGGTTGCCAGCAGCGCGGCGGTGTGATCGGCGCCGACGTAGCCGGCGATGTTGGCGGGCAGGTGCACGAGGGCGCCGGGGGAGAGCGCCAGCCCCAGGTCGGCGGCGGGGATGTCCAACGGGTCGGAAACGGCGGGGACATAGGGCGCATTACCCAACTGGCTGACCGGCAAGCCGCAGAACAGGTGGTGCATGGCGGTGTTGCCGACCACGACGGCATCGACGATGTGCTGTGGCGCAGCGCCGGCTTTGGCGCACAGTTCGGCGATGGCATGGTTGAAGGTTTCGACCAGGCGGGATTGCAGCCGGCGGCGGTGGTCGACCGAATTATTCGCATAGGCGATACGGCTGACGACATCCTCGCCGAAGGCGATTTGCGGGTTCATGACGCCCAGGGAGGCGCGCACGGCACCGCCGGCGAGATCCATCAGGAAGAACGCCAGTTTGGTGGAGCCCAGGTCGACCGCCAGCCCCAGCAGGGGGGTGTGCGGCGGCAGGACGGCAACCAGGCGATTGGCAGGGCGATGCAATGCCAGGCGCACCTGACCTTCCGCTGCGCGCATCTGGTGGGAGAGCTGGTTGAGCACGGCGACGCCGGTGAGGGGGGGCGGATCGAGCGCCAGCGCCTGGCGGGCGCGGGTCCAGTCGGCGCGCAGATCGTGATTGTTGGGCGGGTCGAGCGCCAGTTCGAGCGCTTCGACCGCCGGCTGCAAGTGCAGTTCGCCTGATAGCCCATCGACCTGTAGTTTTTGCCCGAACGCCAGGGTTTCGGGGGGGACCTCGATGCGCACGTTGGAGCGCGGCACCGCCTGGCAGGCAAGCCGCCAGCCGGCAGCCAGGCGTTCGGAACCCAGTTCGTCAAGCTCGCTGGGGGTGGGAGGCGACAGTTCGCCGCTGACCAGGCGCACCTTGCAGGTGCCGCAGATGCCCATGCCGCTGCAGGCGGCGACCAGTTCGATGCCGGCTTGTTGGGCGGCGGTCAGCAGATCGGCGCCGGCAGGCACGTCGACGCGCTTGCCGGCGGGCTCGAGGTCGATGCGGAAGGTGAGTGGGATGGAGGCGTCCACAGGAAATCAATTAACCTTAGAGTAACTATTAACCACAGAGGCACAGAGACACAGAGATCAATAATATAAATTTACCACAGAGACACGTTGGGCGATGACATCCAAAGCAAGATCCTTGCTTTTCACGCCTTCGCATGCGCGTTGAAGTCGTGCTTGTAGGCGCAGGTTTCGAACAGGTCGCAGTACTGGCAGGGATCGCCGGGGGCTTCGACCTGCGCGCCGATGCCGATCAGCAGGCTGGTGGATTTGCGCGGGAGCATGAGGCTGCTTTCGGTCAGGCGCAGGCGCTGTGGGTCGGGCTGCAGGATGGCGAACAGGTCGCGCTGACCTTCCGCCAGCGACCAGCCGCGCATGCCGGGACCAATGGGGGTGCCGGCGCTCCAACCGCGCGCGGCGGCTTCCGCCTGCACGTTGGCGCAGAGGGCGCGCCCCAGCGCGCCGACGGCGGCGCTGGCATAGGCATCCAATGCCAGGGCGAAGGCGATGTCGGCGTCCATCGAATGGGCAGCGAGTGCCTCGACTGCCGGACCGATGGTGCAGGCGATCAGCACGGCTTCGCCGGCGCCTGCCAGCATGCGGCTGACGAGCGGCGAGCGAAGCGAGTACAGGCGATGTTCGCCTGCCAGGGTGACGACCTGGTGGCGGCGGGTGGTGACGGGCAGGCTACGCTGCACCCACCAGGGTTGCAGCAGCGGCTCGCCCTCGGCGACGGCGCGCTGCGCCAGTGCCCATAATGCCGGTCGGCGGGCGCGCACGGTTTGCGGGTCGGCGCCCTGCTCGCGCAGCACGTCTGCGGGGGAGACCTCGATGGGTGGGGGGATCATGAGCCTAGATTACCATAGAAATTGACCAGATTAGATTAACCACAGAGAAACAGAGACACAGAGAAGAACAAAGAGGAAAAAAAGAAAACCAAATAAACACAGAGAGAAAAAACTCTCTGTGCTACAAGATTATATTAACCACAGGGGCACGAAGACACAGAGAGAAAATCAATTAATTTCTCTGTGCCTCCGTGTCTTTGTGTTTTTTTCTCTATTCCACCGTCCAGGATGTTGGGTTTCGCTTCGCTCCATCCACCCCACGGTTCACTGTTCTCTCTTCACTCCTTTCTCTCTACTCGACTGCCCAGACGTGGACGACGGGTTGGGCGCCATCGGCGAACCATTCCAGGATGTACAGCAATCCGTTGGCGCGGTCGTATGCCATCTCACCGATGCGGTAGCGGCGCTGGTCGCCAGTGCCGAGCATTTCGGGTTCCACGCCGTCCGGGTTGTGCAGCAGGTGATCCTCCAGGCTGAGGACGGCATAGGGCTGCGGCTGCCAGGGCTGCAACTGACCGCTGGCGACGCGCGCCAGGTCTGCCGGGTCATAGAAGATCAACTGCGCCTCGAAGCGGTCGCTCCACCAGCCGCGGAAGTCATTGTGCCCCTCGCAGCCGCCCAGGTCGGCAGCGGGGCAGGGCGAACCATCCGCCATGCGGCAGAGGGTGAAGGTGCCGAGCAGTTCGGTCTCGATGCAGGGCAGGGTGGCATCCTGGGGATGCAGCCAGCCGTACCAGGTGCGTTCGCCGACGGCTTTGGTGCCGGCGAACACGACCGCCGCGCGCCCATCGGGGGTGGTGAGCCAGGCGCCGCCTTCCCACTCGTCCGGATCGGCATAGCCATTCATTGCCAGCGAGCGATCGTCACTCACCATCGTGCTGGCATACTGCAACAGGGTCACTTCGGACAAGCGGGTATCTGGCGCGGGCGGGTTGCCGACCTCATCCCAGGGCTGGTAGGCGAACAGTTGCGGTCCCATGCCGGACCAGCCGCCATCACGGAAGCGACCGGTGGCGATGATACGCCCGCCGGTATAGGCAGCGGCAAAATCGGCGGGGATCTCGAACAGGTAGCCGTTGACGCTGTAAGGCGATTGCCCGCCGATGTACCAGGCGCCCTGGAAGTTCGGGTCGGCGAGGTTGGGGCTGACCCAGGCGTGGGAGGCGCCGCGGTTGGCTTCATCCTCCTGGAAATGCTGACCAAAAGCGATGTGCAAGCGCGGACCGGTGAGCGGGTTGTCCAGGTAGAGCAGCCCGGCGCGCGGCAGTTCCTCCAGCCCGGCAAAGCGCCCGGCGAGGACGTCGCTGAAATCCTGAATGAATTCGGCGGTGGGCAGGGTTGCCAACCCGCCTTCAACCGGGGCGGGGATACTGACCTCGGCGATCTGGTTACCGTCGGGCAATTCGCCGTAGGGCAGGCGGTCGTGCCCCATGATGTAGAGCGAGCCGGTGTAGCCATCGCCTGCGCCGCCGGGATCCCCCGCCGGGTTGAAGGTCATGGCGGCGGCGCCGTAGGCAAAAGTCAGCGGGCGCTCACCGCCCTGCGGCAGGCGGAAGGCGCCGCGATAGGACAGGTGGGCAGGCTGCACCAGGTTGCTGGCAGGGATGGGAACATCGGTCAGCCCGACCTGAGCGGTGGGCTGGGACTCTCCCGGCGCTTGTGTAGTAGCTTGGGGCGGGGGCGGGGCTTCGGTCGGTTGGGCGGCGGTGGGCAGGGCACAGGCAAGGGTTGCCAGCGCCAAGATCAGCAGGGCAGAATGAATTTTGTACATGGAGACCTCCTGGTGGGGGCGCGCTTGGTAAGAACATTATAGCAAAATGGGGGAGATGAGCAGACGGTGGGAACCAAGAGAAAGGACCGACGTGGGTCATGTTGATTACCGTCAATGAGTAAAAAGATAAGAGGAAACTTTGCCCAGGGCTTACCGCATGACCAGGCGAAAAAAAATCGATTGATCCATCCTCCAATTGGCTCGATCCCGGATTAATCACCCTGTATATATTTTGTACAGTTATGCTGTATTAATATATATTAATCTTCACAATATGCGCTGATGTTCGGTATTACTAGACAAATATGTAAAATGTCACTTGACAAGGTGATGGTTTATATTGTATCTTTGTTACAAGTTGTTGCCTCCATATTCGCCGGAATAACAAAGTGAGGCAGCACAGGGGTATCATCGCTGCCAGTGGGCAGCTTAACCAAGCGTCACCTACCCCTCGTGCGACCGTGTTTTTGGATCACTCATCCCAAGAGAACAGGACTCGACACGTGGTAGACGAACTTCCAATTGGTGAAAAACTAAAAAGTCGCCGTCATGAGCTGGGTATCAGTCTGCGCAAGCTTTCCGAGCAGACCAACCTCTCAGCTTCCTTCCTCAACCAGGTGGAGCATGGCAAGGCGCGCATGTCGCTCGGCTCGCTGCAGGCGGTTGCCGAGGCGCTGGGTGTGACAATGCTGTATTTTCTTAGCGATGTCCCCGCCAGCATTCCGAACAAGACTGTGGAAACGGACCCAGCGCGTTTGACTTCATCCCCGGAGGCAGACGCGCTGGTCTTTAACCCAGTGGTGGACGGCTATGAACGAGCCAAGTTAGTGCTGCCGTTGCAGAACATCCAGTATGAATTACTGGTGCCATCCCTGGGTGGGAAAATGGTGGCAGTGCAGGGTCGGGCAACGGTGGAGGCGGGCAACTTCGCCCGCCGGCTGCGCGAGCCGACCGAGGAATTCCTGTATGTGTTGCAGGGGACGCTGCTGGTGGGGTTGAAGGGGGGTGACCATTACCTGCACGCCGGCGATTCGATCTACTTCAAGGGTGAAGACCTGATCACGTTGGTGTGCGCCTCGGAGGACGAGGAGGCAGCCTGGATCTCAGTGATCACACCACCGGTGTTCTGACCGGCGGGTATTTTGCGGGTCTTAGGAGAACTGGATGACGCAAGGCAAGGAATTTTTGTTGGAGATCTACCGTCGTATGGTGCTGGTGCGCGAGTTCGAGTTGCGCGCCATCGAGGAGCGCCGGCGGGGGCTGATCCCAGGATTCATTCATTCCTGCGTGGGGCAGGAGGCATCCGCCGTGGGCGCCTGCCTGGCGCTGCGCAAGGAAGATGTCATCACCAGCACGCACCGCGGACACGGGCACTTGCTGGCGAAGGGTGGGGAACCCAAATACATGATGGCGGAACTGGCTGCCAAGGCGCCCGGCTATTGCAAGGGACGCGGCGGCTCGCTGCACATCAGCGATTTCGACCTGGGCATCCTGGGCGCCAACGGCATTGTTGGCGGGGGCTTCCCGGCGGCAGCCGGGGCGGCGCTGGCGTTCCAGATGCGCAAAGAGGAGCGGGTGGCGCTGTGCTTCTTTGGCGATGGCGCCATCAACGAAGGCACTTTCCATGAAGCCGCCAACCTGGCGGGGGTGTGGAAGCTGCCGGTGATCTTCCTGCTGGAGAACAACCTGTACGGGGAAGGCACGCCGCAGGATCAAGCCTCGCCGCTGGAGGACCTGGCGATCCGCGCTTCGTCCTACGCTTTCCCGGGCGTTTCGGTGGATGGCAACGATCCGCTGGCGGTCTACGAAGCCACCCAAGAAGCAGTGGCGCGCGCCCGCAAGGGCGGGGGCGCCACGCTGGTGGAGTGCAAGACCTACCGCTTTCGCGGTCACTATGAAGGCGACCCGCAAGTCTATCGCAAACCGGGCGAGATGGCGGAATGGATGAAGAAAGATCCCATCCCGACCTTCCGCGAGAAATTATTGAAGGACAAGACCGCCAGCGAGAATGAAGTGAAGGCGGTGGAAGATGGCATCCGGCAGGTGTTGGATGAGGCGGTGGCGTTTGCCACCCAGGCGCCGGTGCCGCAGGTGGAAGAAGCGCTGGCAGGCGTGTACGCCGATACCCACAACGGTCTGGTTTTTTAGGAAGGCGGATGACGATGAGAGAGATCACTTACCGTGAAGCCATCCGCGAAGCGATGAGCATCGAAATGCGCAAGGATACCTCGGTATTCTTGATGGGCGAGGATGTGGGCGTCTTTGGCGGCGTGTGGGGCGTTTCCGAGGGCATGCTGGGTGAGTTTGGCGCCGAACGTGTGCGCGATACCCCCATCACCGAAGCTGCCATCATCGGCGCCGGGTTGGGCGCCGCCATGGTGGGCATGCGCCCGATTGTCGAGATCATGTTCGGCGACTTCCTGATGTGCGCCGGCGACCAGATCGTCAACCAGGTGGCGAAGGCGCGCTTCATGAGCGGCGGCAAAGCCAACGTGCCGCTGGTGATCCGTGTGACCACCGGTGCGCCAGGCTCGGCTGCGGCGCAGCACTCGCAATCACCTGAATCGTGGTTCATGAACGTGCCGGGCATCAAGATCGTTTGCCCGGCGACCCCGGCGGACGCCAAGGGGCTGCTGCTGACGGCGTTGCGCGGGCAGGACCCGGTCATGTTCTATGAGCACAAGATGCTGTATGGGGAATCCGGCGCGGTGCCGGAGGAGGACTTCACCGTGCCCTTTGGGCAGGCGGCGGTGGTGCGCGAGGGCAGCGACGTGACCGTCATTGCGGTTGGCATCATGGTCAAGAAGGCATTGGAAGCCGCCGAAGCGCTGGCGAAGGAAGGTATCAGCCTGGAGGTGATCGATCCGCGCACGCTGGTGCCGCTGGACCGCGAGACGCTGATCCGTTCGGTCGCCAAGACCGGGCGGGTGGTGATTGCGCATGAAGCGCATGAACGCGGCGGACCGGGCGCGGAGATCGCGGCGGTGCTGGCGAGCGATGCGGTGGAATACCTGGATGGTCCGGTGCTGCGCGTGGCAGCCAGGAACGTCCCGCTGCCTTACAGTCCGGTGCTGGAGAACTACGTCCTGCCGGATGCGGCAGACATCATCAAAGCTGTGCGCTCCTTCTGGGCGCAAAAGGGAGCATAGGAATGGAATTCACCGGGTATCTTGATTTCTGGTTCACCGACCGACCGATGTTGCAGCGGGTGGAGGCGTTCGGCAAGCTGGGTATCAAACGGCTGGACGTGTGGTGCTGGCGCTTGTTCGATATCGCCGAACTGGCGGCGGAGTGCAAGCGGCAGGGGTGCATCATCAACTCGACCTTCGACGACCAGATGGGTTCGCTGGCGGACCCGGGCGACAATGAACTGACTTACCGCTCGTGGAACGAGAGCCTGGAAATGGCGACCCGCCTGGGGGTGGAGCACCTGTTCATTTTCTCCAACCAGGTGGACCTGGTGGATGGCAAGGAATGGACGCGGCGGCTGTCGCGCTACGTCAGCGAGGCGGAACAGTATGCCAATCTGTTGGCGCAGACCGAGCGCATCATGAAGCTGGTGGAACAAACCAAAGTCGAGGTGTGGGTGGAAGCGCTCAACACTTACCGCATCCAGGGCGGCGTGCTGGTGCACGACCATGACCTGGCAGCAGACTGGGTTAAACGCTTCGACCACCCGCAGTTGCGGCTGGCGTTCGATTGCTTCCATCAGCAGTTGACTGCCGGCAACCTGATGAACGGGATGGAAAAATACTACGGGCTGTATCCGACCTTCCACATTGGCGATGTGCCGACGCGGCAGGAACCGGGCACCGGTGAGATCAACTTCCCCAACCTGGTGGCAAAACTGCACCAGTTGGGGTTCGACGGCTTGATCGGGATGGAGTTCCAACCCTCGACGGATGAAGCGGTGGTATTCGACCGCATGAAGCAGATGTTCCTGAAAAAATGACAGCAAGAGGCGCGTGAGTGGCTGAACAGGCTTATGAAGTGGTGATGCCCAAACTGGGGCTCATCATGACCCAGGCACAATTGACCTGTTGGCATCGACAGGAGGGCGAGTGGATCGATAAGGGCGAGATACTGTTCAGCATGGAAGCGGACAAGACCGCCCTGGAGATCGAAAGCCCGGCGAGTGGCTACCTGCACCGGTTGGTACCCGAAGGGGTGACGATCGCGGTGAACACGCCCATTGCCCATATTACAACGACGGCTGGCAGCACCACCCCGGTGAGGGGGCAGGTTGAAATGGTGGATGAGACTCCCGCTCCGGCGGCGGGCGTCCCTGTACCGTTGGGGGCGGCTATGGCTGCCCCCAACGTGGGACAGGTGCGCGCCACGCCCAGGGCGCGGATGCAAGCACGCCAGCAAGGTATTGAACTGGTGGGGATGAACGGCAGCGGTGCGCGTGGCATGGTAACTGTGGTGGATTTGGGCGCTGCGCCGGCAGCGGTGGCAGCCAGCCCGCTGGCGCGCAAACTGGCAGCGCACCTGGGGGTGAACCTGGCGCAAGTGCCCGGCACGGGCGCGCGCGGGCAGGTAACGCGCGAGGATGTGGAAGCCTTTGTGGCGCGTGGGGCGCAGCATGCGCAGGCGCCAGCCGTGCAGCCGGCGACGATGACCGAAACGCGCAGCACCCTGGGCGGTTTGCGGGCGATCATTGCCCAGCGCCTGAGCGCCAGTTGGAACGAGCGCCCGCAGGTGACGCTGGTGACCGAGATCGACGCCAGCGCGCTGGTGAAGGCGCGCCAGCGCATCGAAGCGGAAAAAGGCGCCAAGGTCTCTTATAACGCCTTTTTCATGCTGGCACTGGCGAAGGCGCTGCGCGAATTCCCCAACATGAACGCTTCATTGGCGGGCGAGCAACTCATCCAGAAAGAAGAGATCAACCTGGGTTTTGCGGTCGATACCGAGCGCGGGCTGATGGTGCCGGTGCTCAAGAATGTCGATAGGAAGGACCTGTTTGCCATCCATGAGACGCTGACCGACCTGGCGCAACGCACACTGGCGGGGCGGGTGCTGCTGGAAGAACTGGCGGATGGCACCTTCACGCTGACCAACCTGGGAGCCTTTGGCATCGACGCTTTTACCCCGATCATCAACCCACCCGAAGCCGGCATCCTGGGCGTGGGGCGTATTGCGCCCAAGGTTGTCGTGATCGACGGGCTGATCGGTGTGCAGGAGCGCCTGACGCTCAGCCTTTCGTTCGACCATCGTCTGAACGACGGCGCACCGGCGGCGCGCTTCCTGGAGGCGGTGGCTGCATTCCTCGAAAACCCGGTGTGGGAGTGAGGTGATGACGTCGAAGGATAAGGTCATCCTGATCACGGGCGCGGCGGAGCGGGTCGGCAGGCAGGTGGCGCTGACTTTGGCTGCGCAGAAAGGCGCTCAGATCGCCTTCACTTACTTCCTGGAGAATGAACCCTGGCAGGAGACTGAAGCCAGCCTGAAAGGCGCGGGCGTGAAAGCCAAAGCCTATCACCTGGATATCAGCGACCCGGACGAGATCCGGCGGGTGGTGGCAGCGGTGCTGAACGACTTCGGGCGCATCGATGCGCTGATCAACAATGCCGGCGTGTGGCTCAAGGCGCCCTTCCTGGAGATCAGCGAAAAAGCCTGGGATACTGCCATGGACGTCAACCTGAAGGGACCCTTCCTGCTCTCGCAGGCGGTGGCGCCCATCATGCAGGCTCAAGAAGCAGGCGGCGTAATCCTCAACATCACCGATCTCTCGGCTTACCAGGTGTGGCAGGGCTACACCCATCACGCCGTCAGCAAGGTTGGACTGGCGTGGCTGACGCGCTACATGGCGCTGGAACTGGCGCCCAAGATTCGCGTCAACGCCATTGCGCCGGGAACGGTGATGCTGCCGGAGAACGCCCCGCCGGAGAAGGTGGCGTGGGCGGTGGATAAATCGGCGCTCAAGCGGGTGGGCAGCGCCGAGGATGTGGCGCGCATGGTTGTATTCCTGCTGGAGAATGACTTCACCACCGGTTCGGTATATTTCGTCGATGGCGGACGCAGCCTGGTGTGAGAACTTTGAAAGGGATGTGATGGATATCAAAGGCAAGACAGCACTGGTGACCGGAGGCGCCATTCGGGTGGGCAAGACACTCACGCTGGCGCTGGCACGCGCGGGCGCCAACGTGGTCATCAACTACAACACCTCCTCGGCGGAAGCCGAGCAGACGGTAGCCGAGGCGGAGGCGTTGGGCGTCAGGGGCATGGCTGTTCAGGCGGATGTTTCGGATGCAGCGCAGGTGCAGGCGCTGGTGCAGCGCGCCAACCAGGCGTTCGGCGGGGTGGATGTGCTGGTCAACAACGCTTCGTTGTTCCAAAAGACGCCCATCCCTACCGATGATTTTTCCGCGTGGCACAAGGTGACCGGTATCCTGATCAATGGAACTTTCTATTGTGCCAACGCGGTGGCGCCGCACATGCTGGAGCACGGCGGCGTCATCATCAATATGATCGACCTTTCCGCCTGGGAGCCGTGGCACGACTTTTCCGGGCATGTGGTGGGCAAGGCGGGGCTGTGGGCGCTGACCAAGCAACTGGCGTTGGACCTGGCGCCCAGGGTGCGAGTCAACGCGGTTTGCCCCGGTCCGGCGCTGCCGCCGCCCAACTACACCCCGGAACGCATCGCGCGCACGGCGCGCAAGACCATGCTGGGACGGTGGGGCACACCGGAGGACATGGCGGACGCGGTCATGTTCCTGATCGGCGCCGAGTACATCACCGCCGAGGTCATCGTGGTGGATGGCGGCGAACGCTACGGGCACCGCAAGAGCGAGGAGGCTTGAGAGTGATGGCAAAGAACGGCATTCTGATCGAGAACGGCACCGTCATCACGGTCAACGACGCCCATGACGTTCACCAGGGCGGCTACGTGCTGCTGAACGGCGACCGGATCGAAGCGGTGGGCGCGGGCGCCGTACCGCCCGAGGTGCGCGAGCGCGCCGGTCAGGTGATCGATGCCAGCCATATGGCGGTGATGCCGGGCATGGGCAATTGCCACACCCACCTGTTCCAGTCCTTCATCCGCGGGCTGGCGGATGACCGCCCGCTGTTGGATTGGTTGAAGGTTGCCATTTGGCCTGTGGCGGAGCATATGACGGCGGAGGAGGGCTACTGGGCGGGGCTGCTGGGCATGCTGGAGAATTTGCGCAGCGGCGCGACGATGGTGGTGGATCACCAGTACATCCACCGCGACCCGCAGATCGATGACGGCGTTTACAAGGCTGCCAGCCAGATGGGTATGCGATTGCTGCTGGCGCGCGGCTGGGCGGATATGAACTATCACCCCACGCTGCAAGAGACGCCCGAACGCGTCATCGAGGAAGGCACCCGCCTGTACGAGACCTACCACGGCAGCGACGATGGCAGGCTGCGCTTCGAGTTCGGTCCGCTCATCCCGTGGGGTTGCAGCGATGACCTGATGCGCCGCACTTACGAACTTTCGCAACAGTGGGGCACCGGGACGCACATCCACGTGGCAGAGACACAAACTGAAGTCGAGATGAACATAAAGGACCGCGGCAGCCGCCATATCGAGTGGCTGGCGGAGCTGGGCATTTTGGGACCGGATGTGCAATTGGTGCATTCGGTGTGGTTGGATGACCACGAACTGGAACTGGTGTCGGAACACGGCGCGATCATCGTGCATTGCCCGGTCAGCAACATGTACCTGGCATCCGGCGCGGCGCGTATTCGCGAAATGGTCAAGATGGGCATCCCGGTGGCGCTGGCAACGGACGGACCGGGCAGCAACAACAACCAGGACATGATGGAAGTGCTCAAGACGGCGGCGCTGCTGGCGAAGGTATCGACGCTGGATGCGATGGCGGTGCTGCCCGGGGACATCCTGCGCATGGCGTGCCGAGGTGGGGCGCTGGCGTACGGTCAGCCGGAATGGCTGGGTTCGCTGGAAGCGGGCAAAAAAGCCGATGTGGTGCTGGTGGACCTGGACTCGCCCTTCGCCATGCCGGTGCACAACACCGAATCGGCGCTGGTCTATAACCTGAGCGCCGGGGCGGTCGATACGGTCATCGTCGACGGGCGGGTGTTGATGCAGGGCAAACAGGTGCTGGTGGTGGACGAGAAAGCGGTGCTGGCGGAGGCGCGCAGGGTGTGCCGGAAGTTGTTCGAGCGGGCGGGGGTTCCTTATTAGCAGCAAAAATCACTTTCACCGCAGAGAAGTAATTGAGTAAAGAGAAAAAAGAAAGAAGAAAAAAGAAAAAAGGAAAAAAAAAGTGAAGTGTTAGACATGACAGATCTAGAACGCGGCATACCAGTGAAAGAGCGGACACCCCTCAGCCGGGTGAAAGACGCCATGGCAAGGAACATGAAAGCCAGCGTGGAAACACTGGCGCTGAGCCAGGTGAGCCGCGAATTGGACCTGACCGGGCTGCAAGCGGCACGCGAGCAACGCGAACCGCGCCTTTCGCTCAACGTAGCGCTGATGGCGGCGGTGGCGCGCGCGCTGGCTGCCCACCCGGACCTGAACGCCGAATTGCTGGGCGATCAGATCGTGACGTATGCGGCGGTGAACCTGGGCATGGCAGTGGCGACCCCCGCCGGGCTGATCGTGGTGGTCATCCCCGGCGCCGACCAACTGCCGTTGGACGCGCTGGCGGCAAAGATCGACGACCTGGCAGGGCGGGCGCGCGTTGGACGCATCACGCTGGCGGATGTGGAGGGGGGGACATTCACCGTCAGCAACCTGGGTATGCTGGGCATCGATTTCGGCATTCCCATTCCGCGCCCGCCGGAAAGCGCCATTCTGATGCTGGGGACGGCGCGCCCGCGCCCGGTGGCGCTGGAAGGGCAGGTGGTGGTGCGCCAGACCTGCTTCGCCACCCTGTCGTTCGACCACCGCTTCATCGATGGCGCACAGGCGGCGGCGTTCATGACAACGTTGAACGAACTGGTGAGCGAGCAGCCGGATTGGATATCGAGATGAAGGGTATAATTAATTTCATTCTGACTGAATTTACTTCATCAATGGCAACTATTATTGAATTTATATTAATATTCTCCCGGCGTGCGAGCGTGCGAGGGTTGTGAACAGGCAAATGATGATCCAGCCCGAACAGTATGGCGCAGGCATAGCGTTATTGACCTTGAAAAGACCGGGAAACTTCACCAAGCACATCCCACGGTTGAAAGGTGATCATTGAAAGGAGGTGGTTGTAGCGAGAGATGACCAGAGCGATCGTACCAAGTTGTGTCTTATAAACCAGAAGTCAAGACAGAAAAAGGAGAAGCAAAAAGATGAACAAGCGCAGTATTGTAGTGCTGATCTCCCTGCTGGTGGTGGCGGTGATGGCGTTGAGCGCGTGCCAGCCGCAAGTAGTGGAGAAGACCGTTGAGGTCAAGGAAACCGTTGTTGTCGAGGTCGTTCAGACCGTCGTCGTCCCGGAAGAGGGCGGCGGTGAGATGGTTGAAGATCCCATAGCGGTTGCCAAGGAGTTCTTGAAGGACAAGATGATATGCGCTGTGTTGCCGGGTCCCGTCAATGATGCCGGTTGGACCACCCAGGCGTACAACGGTCTGGTGAACTTGCGCGACAACTTTGGCATGAAGATCCTCTACCGCGAAGAGACCAAAGTTGAAGAGGCTGAAGCCGTCATGCGCGAATACGCCGAAGCCGGCTGCAACATCATTCACGCCCACGGTTTCGAATATGCCGACCAGATCGATGCGGTCGCCGCAGATTATCCGGATATCCAATTCACACAGACCAGCCGCTGCTTCGGCAACGACACCAATGTGATTGGCGAGTGCTTCTCGACCGGTGAAGGCGGATACTTCCTGGGTATGGAAGCCGCTTCCGTCACCAAGACCGGCAAGATCGCTTTCATCGTTGGCACCAAGTACCCCAACATGGACTGGCAGCCGACCATGGCGCAGCAGGCGATCGACGATCTCGGTTTTGACTACAAAGTCGATGAGATCGAAGTTGGTTCGTGGAATGACCCCGCCAAAGCCAAAGAACTGACCACGGCTTTGATCGCCGAAGGCTATGACGTGTTCGTCATGATCGCCGATGCAGGCGATACCGGTACTGTTGAAGCCATCAAGGAAGCCCGCGAAGCCGGCAACACCGATGTCATGGCAATCTCCTGGGTGAAGGACAAGAACTACCTGGGACCGGAATTCATCGCCGGCGGCTGGGAAGAAATGTCCTGGAAGCAGATGGAGAACGGCGCGGTGATGTATGCATTGAACGGCGCCCCGGTTGGGGCGGACCTGCCCCAGGGTGTGATGGATGGTGTGGCGAAACTGAATCCCACCTACGGCTTGATCCCGTTGGAGATGGAAAACCAGGTCTTCGAACTGTTCCAGAAATACAAAGAAGAAGGACCGAGTGCCATCCCCAATATCCAGGTGCGCACCGACCTGTAGGTTGTAAGAAGATGACACCTCCCCTGATGCGCAATGAATGGTATTTTGATCTGCGGCAGATGGTGGAGGACAGAAGTGGGTGTTTTCCGGCTGAGCAGCCGGAAAACACCCCTCCCTACCGAATGGGATGTGAACACTGATACCGAGTAATTATCTGGATTTATTAATCTGGGAGATGCCATGACAGAAATCCTCCGTCTGGAAAAGATTCGCAAGACGTTTCCCGGTGTTTTGGCGAACGATAACGTAGACTTGGTCATCGAGCAAGGCGAGATCCACGCCCTGCTGGGGGAAAACGGCGCTGGCAAGAGCACTTTGATGAACTGCGTCTATGGTGTATATCGCCCAGACAACGGGAAGATCACCTGGAAGGGTCAGGAAGTGGCAATTCATAAAGCCTCCGACGCCATTGCGCTTGGCATCGGCATGGTGCACCAGCACTTCATGCTGGTGCCGCCGCTGACGGTGGCAGAGAACGTGGTTCTGGGGCTGCCCTCGAAACGGGAACCCTTCCTGGATATGAAGTCGGTCGAAGAAGAGCTGCTCGAGACCACCAAACGCTATGGCTTGATTGTCGACCCCAAAGCGCGCATCTGGCAATTGCCGGTCGGAATCCAGCAACGTGTGGAGATCCTCAAGGCGTTGTACCGCAACGCCGAACTGCTGATCTTGGACGAACCAACTGCCGTGCTGACCCCCGGCGAGGTGGACGAATTGTTCGAAGTGCTCAAGGCGCTGGTCAAAGCCGGGCTTTCGATCATTTTCATCACCCATAAGCTGGAGGAGGTCATGGCGGTCTGCGACCGTGTGACCGTGCTGCGTGACGGGCGGGTGGTGAACACAGTCAACAAAGCGGATACCAACACGAGTGACCTTGCCAGGATGATGGTCGGGCGCGAAGTGTTCCTGAAGGTGGACAAGCCTGACCTGGAGCCGGGCGAGGTGGTGGTCAAACTGGAGGGGATTTGCGCCGAAGACAACCGCGGCTTGCCGGCGCTCAAGGATGTCTCATTCGAGATTCGGCGCAATGAGATCCTGGGCGTGGCGGGCGTGGACGGCAACGGTCAGACCGAACTGGCGGATGTGATTGCCGGTATGCGCCAGTCCACCGCCGGTAAAGTTACGGTGTTGGGCAAAGACGCCACCAACCGCGACCCGCTGGAGATCATCAATATGGGTGTGGCGTATATCCCGCCCGACCGCCAGCACACCGGGTTGCTGCTGGATTTCTCGTTGACCGAAAATCTGATCGGCAAGGCGCACGCACGCGAGCCTTATGCCAAACGCGGCGTCTTCCAGAAGAAAGCTATTACGTCCTTCTCATCCAAAGCCATCAAGGATTACGACGTGCGCACGCCGGGCGC
>JABLXM010000040.1 GCA_013177815.1 Anaerolineae bacterium
CCTGTTTGACCGTATCGATGCCCAAATCGGCTTCCAGGTCTAGCTCCAGGTCGAGCATCTCGACCGGGTAGCCGGTCTTCTCGCTGACGGCAGCCAGCACGAAGGCTTTGACATCATCGTTGCCGGCAGGCGTGGGGGTGGCGGGTTGGGACGCCGCGACCGCCGGCATCGGTTGGAGTTCGACCGGGTTTGGAGCCGGCTGCACGGCGACAGGTGGCGCAAATGAAATAGCTGGCGCCGCGGGCTGATCCGTCCACAGGGTGGGACCCTGCCCCTGCTGCCAGTTCGAGCGGGCAGGCGGGCGCACGGGCGCACCGGTATGCCGCACGCGCAGGGTACGCTGCACGACTTCCAGCTCGGCTTTATCGTAGCCGGCGACAGCCGTCAGCCAGGGCTGGTAGCGCGCTTGATCGATACGTTCGCCGGCGCCGGCGATCTTGCGCAGCAACGTCATGGCGATCTGCGAGCCGAAGCCGGCGCCCAGGCGCAGGGCGTACTGCACGCCGTATTCGCCGCCGGTGGAAAGACGCAGGTTCCCCAGGTCAGGATCAGGCTCGAAGCCATCCTGAATGTTGGCGATGGGCGGCACCACGCCGCGCTCCAGCGCTTTGACCGCCATGACATCCTCCACACCGACACCCATGGTGTGACCGGTGTAACCCTTGGTGTTGGCAATGACCACCCGGTCCGCCTGCCCGCCAAAGACCTGGCGCAGCGCATGGATCTCGGCGGCGGCGCTGCCGCCGCGGGCAGGGGTGTAGGTCTCGTGGGAGACGAAGACGGTCTGGCTGGCGAACTCGGCGCGGCGAATGCCAAAGCGCTGCTCGGCTTGCGTCACCAGCCGTTCCATCACATCGCTGACGTGCTCGATATCCAGGCGGGTGCCGTGGAAGGCGCTGTTGGCAATCTGGCTGGCGAGCACCTCGCAAATGGCGCGCATGCCGCGCTCGCGCACGGCGTCCTCGCTTTCAAGAACCAGCGCGGCGGCGCCCATACCCATGATCATGCCGTTGCGGCGGCGGTCGAAGGGCAGGATGGCAAGGCGCGGGTCACCCTCGGTGGTGGCAGCGCCAGAAGCCATCAGCCCGGTGCCGACCCATTCCGCCAGCGGACCGGAGGTAACATCGTCCCCGGCGATGACCACCACACGGCGGGCACGCCCGGCACGGATCCAGTCCTCGGCGACCGCCACAGCATGGGTGGTGGTGGCGCAAGCGGCGTTGACGTGGGTGTTGGGTCCACGCGCGCCGATGTATTCGGCGAACTGCGAATGTCCCATGCTGAGAATGCGGAAGATGAAGCGGCGGTCGAACTGGTAATCCAGTTCCTCCAGTTGCGCCATCAGTTCCTGGATGCGGCAGGTGACCACCTGCCGCAGGTCGGATTGCCCCGCAGGGATGTTGGCAAGCAGGCTGTTGAGCTCTGCCGCCTGTGCCGAGAGGGCGCGGTATTGGGTGTAGCGCCCGGTCTCCTCCGCCATCTCGTCCAGCCCGGGAAAGGCGGAACCGAAGATGACGCCGGTTTCATCGCGCAGGGCTTGCGGCAGCTTCCAGCGGTCGGGCAGGTAAGTGCCCTTGCTGGTCTGGCGGTAGGACATCACCAGCGGGATGCCGGCATCGCGCAGGGCTTCCATACCGGCAGCGATGGCGAGCTGGGTGGCGATATCGCTGGCGCCGACGCGCTCTTCGGGAACGCCGAAGTCGGCGGCGAGATCGAAAGCGCCGCGCTGCCCGCCCAGTTTGACGGTCTGGTCGAGTCGGTCGAGCGGCTGCATGACCGCGCCGGCTTCGCTCTTGATGAGGCGGGTGACGCGTTTCTCCAGCATGTCCTGGCGCAGGCGCTCCGGGAACTGTTCGATGCGAATCTCGCCGTTCAGAATACTTTCGACGTTATGGTCATCGAAGACCGCGCTGGAACGCCCGGGCAGCCCCAGACCGGCGCCGGAAACGACGACCGAACCGGTCAGGGGCTGGCGCCCATCGCTCACCACGGGCGAGGGGGCTGGGCTGGTGGTTGTCAGATGAAGCGCCGCGGTGGGCGCGGCAGGCGCCGAAACAACTGGCAATGGTGGTTGCGCAGGTTCGACCGTTCCACCCGGCAGGGCTTGTGTCATGAAATCGACCACTTTGGCGAGCGTGTTGTAATCCGAGAGGCGCAGGTCCTCGCGACGGAGGATGTTGTAGTGGGTGCGGATGGCGGCAAACAGTTCCGCCTGCTTGACCGTATCGACGCCCAGGTCGGCTTCCAGGTCAAGCTCCAGGTCGAGCATCTCGACCGGGTAGCCGGTCTTCTGGCTGACCATTTGGAGCACAAAATCTTTAACGGCGGCAGATGACGCGGCGGGAGCAGACGCAGGAACAGCGGTTGGCGAGGCAGGCGCGATAATACCTGGCACGGGCATAGCGCTTGCGTTTGCGGCAGCAAAGGCAGCCGTGGCAGCAGAAGCTACCGGGGACACGCCAGCCGCCAGCAACCCGCACAAGGCTTTGTTGAAGCTGATCAGGGCGCCTTCGCGCGGGTGGTTGGTGGCAAAGACCGCTGCACCCGGCTGACCCTTGAGGATATCGTTGGCGAGCGCGCTGAGTACGCGCTTGGGACCGACCTCCACGAAGACGCGCCCACCCTGGTCGTACAGAGTGCGCACGCCCTTGATGAATTGCACCGGCGAGGCGACCTGCTGCGCCAGGAGATCCAGCACGGCTTCTTTGCCATCCGGGTAGAGTGCGCCGGTGACGTTAGCGACCACCGGCAGGCGAGCGGGTTGGATATCCATGCGGGCGATGACCTCGCGCAGCGGCAGACTGGCGGGGGCAACGATCCTGGTATGGAAAGCGTGCGAGACCGGGATCTTGGTGCCCTGCAAACCCGCCGCCTGGAACGCCGCCAGAGCCGCCTCCACGCCGGCGGTCGAGCCGCCAATGACGCACTGGGTGGGGCTGTTGATGTTGGCGATGACGACATACTCATTTACCTGCACCTGTTTCAACAGCTCTTCGACCTGCTCGATGGGGGCAGAGACAGCCGCCATGCAGCCGTTGTCCTCCAGCGCGACGCGCTTCATCTCGCGCCCGCGGGCGCTGACGATTTGCAGCGCTTCGGCGAACGACAGCACGCCAGCCGCCACCAGGGCGGCGTATTCGCCCAGGCTGTGTCCAATGACCATATCGGGCTGGAAGCCAAAGCGCTCCATCAAGCGCATCAGCGCCACATTGGCGGTCAGCATGGCGGGCTGAGTGATCTCGGTGTTGCGCAGGGCAGCTTCGGCTTCCGCCAGGGCGGAGTCGTCGCCATCGACGTAGATATAGGCGGTGAGCGGACGACCGAGGATAGGCGTCATGATGCGATCGGCTTCGTCGAAGGTCGCCTGCACCGCCGGCTCCAGGCGACAGAAATCCTTGAGCATGTTGACGTACTGCGAACCCTGCCCGGGGAAGAGGAACGCCACCTTGCCAGGCTGCCCCTCACCGTGGAAGACGCCGTGGGCGGTGAGCGCGAACCAGGCATCCGGGTTTTCGAAGCCCTTCTGGGCGCGCTCCATGCGCTTGAGCAGTTCCTTCGGCGAGTCGTAATCGATGGCGAGGCGGTGCTGCAATGCGATCTCATCGGCGGTAGGCATGACCGAAGGTGGAATCTCGCCCGATCGGACGCGCCCAGTGGCAGCGGTCAATTCCTGCTGTAGTTCAGCCGCGTCGGCAGCGGAGAGGAAGAGCAGCCCGCGGTAGGGGTTGGCGAAGGCAGGGGCTGATGCGACGACTGGAAGGGGCGCGGCGGCGGGCGCCAACTCGACGCCACTGAAGAGGGGCTTTTCGCCTTGCAGCACACCGGGCAGATATTCATCCACCACGACATGGAAGTTGGCGCCGCCGAAGCCAAAGGAACTGACGCCGGCGCGGCGCACCGCCCCCGCTTTGACCTCCCAGGGGCGGTTGGCGGTGTTGACGGCAAAAGGAATGCGGTCGAATTCGATGTTGGGGTTGGGGCGCTCGAAATTGGCATTGGGCGGCAGCACCTTGTGGTGCAGCGCCAGCACGGTCTTGAGCAAACCGGCGGCGCCGGCGGCGGACTTGAGATGCCCGATGTTGGATTTGACCGAACCAAGCGCCACGCTACCAACCGGCAGCCCAAACTGACCGAAGACAGCCTCCAGGCTGTTGACCTCCACCACGTCGCCGACGCGGGTGGAGGTGCCATGACCTTCGATGAGACCCACAGTGGCGGGCGAGACGCCGGCATTCTTCCAGGCGCGTTGGATGGCTTGCTGCTGCCCGGCGGGGTTGGGAGCGGTGATGCCTTTGCCCTTGCCGTCGCTAGACGAACCGACGCCGCGGATGACGGCATAGATGCGGTCGCCGTCCTTTTCCGCATCCTCCAGGCGCTTCATCAGGAAGATGGCGGCGCCTTCGCCCATGACGAAGCCGTTGGCGCCGTCGGCGTAGGGGCGCGAGCCATCCGGGCTGAGCGCGCCGATCTTGCTGAACTTGACGAAGCCCTCCACGCCCATCGAACGGTCAACGCCGCCGGTCAGGGCGGCATCGAACTGGTGATCGTTCAGCCCTTCGACGGCAGCTTGCAGCGCCGCCAGGGAGGAAGCGCAGGCGGCATCGGTAATGAAGTTGGGTCCCTGCAGGTTGAAGACGTTCGCCACCCGCCCGGCGATGACGTTGCCAAGCTCGCCCGGCATGGTGTCCTCGTTGATCTCAGGCGTGCCGGCGCGAAATTGCGCCAGCATTTCTGCGACCAGTGCGTTCTGGGTGGTGGCAGGCAACGCCTGGAAAGCAGGCGTTTGCCGCAGCGCCGCGGCAACCTCAGGGGCGCGGATGCGCAGGGTGCTGACGTAGTGCTTCTCACCGCCCAGGGCGTTGCCCAGGATCACGGCGGTGCGGGCGATATCCAGATGGCGCTGCGGGTAACCAAAATCCAGCAACGCCTGGCGGGCGGCTTCGATTGCCCAATGTTGGGCTTCGTCCATCTGTTGCAGCACACGCGGCGGGATGGCGATGCCCCATTTGAAAGGCTCGAACTCGAAACCGGTGACAATGGCGCCGATCTTGGCATAGGTCTTATCCGGCACAGCCGGGTCGGGATCATAGTACAGGCTCGCATCCCAGCGCTGCGGGGTAACCTCGCGGATGGAATAACGCCCGGATTGTATATTCTGCCAGAAGATGGGAACATTGGGCGCATCTGGCATGATGGCGCCCAAGCCAACGATAGCAACAGGTTTGGTATGAGACATGACAACCTCCTCGTTTTCCCTGCCCTGCCTCCGGTGAAATAAACGCCGGCAGCAGCAGAAGCAGTCCGGCGCGGCGAATGGGGCGGGGATTTGTTCCCTGAAACAAAAAACTTTCCAAACCGGAAAAACCAGATTCCGGCATCAACAGCACTTCCAAGACTATCAAGGTTCTGAGAGTGGTGACGATCGAACGTGGAACTTAATGCAGATAACCCACCGGATGCACAGTGGTTACGCAAGATGATGTCATCAAAAGAGTCTTTCTGTCTCGCATGAAGCCGACAGGTGTTTACCCCCAAGACAGGTTGAAAATCAATTCTCGAATCATGCCGAAAGTCGGTATAATGAACCGCTTACGATGAAGCAGATGAGGTGGTACTGACGGATAATCACCAAACTCCGATCGCCCGTGTGTTTCACGATTCAATTGCAGCACCTGACCCCAATGTATAATAGGGGCAATTTTCAAGGATACCTATATGGCACTTGCTGACACTTCCTCCTCCCACCCAATATCACCCGACCCGGAGCGAACCCGCGCCATTCGCTTCATCAAGTACCTGCTGTTCAGCGCTTCGATCATCCCCGCACTGGTGGCGGGCGCGATGGCGTTGGGGCAGGGCAAGATCAACTGGCTGCACTTTGCCCTGGTGGCGTTGGGGCTGCTGGTCGGGCAGGCGAGCGGGGATTATTTCTATTTTTATTTCACCCATTTCCACACCGACCAGCGTGATGCGCACACCAAGATCTTCGCCGGCTGGAAGCCGTTCTTCACCCCCAAACCCATCCCGGGAAAAATGACCGTGTTCGCCGGTGTGGCGTGCCTGGGGCTCGACCTGCTGATCGGCATTTATTTCTACCGGCTCTTCGGCGCGCCGGTGCTGGTGTTGGCGGCGATGGGGGGAGTGGTGGCGGTCTTCTTCACCCCGTTGATGCTGCGTGGGCTGAAGGAGCCGGTCGTCTTCATGACCTTCGGACCGTTGAGCATGCTGGGCGTGTATTATGTGCTGACCGGGCAGATCAACCTGTACCCGCTGGTGGCGTCGCTGCCGGTCGGGTTCCTGGTGACACTGGTGGCGTATCTCAAGAGTGCGCGCTTTGAGGTGCAGGAGCAGGCGGGCGAGGCGGTGGTGCTCAAGATCAACCCGCGCACCATCCGCTTGCTGCTGATGCTGGCTTACATCTCGCTGGGGATGGCAGCGCTGGCGGGTCAACTGCCATGGTGGTCGCTGCTGGGCTTGCTGACGGTGCCGGCGGCGCTAAAATTGAGCAATAAAGTAGCGGTGCAAAGCAAGGTAAGCGATTACTTGTGGGCGACGGTCAACGCGCTGTGGATCTTCATCGCCACCGGCGGTTTGCTGGCACTTGGATTCCTTTTGGACGGCTGGCTGTAGATCGTCACCATTCTAAATCTTCGTGAGGGATAAATGAAAGACTGGTTTGTGACCTGGTTCAAAGCAGCGCGGGCGCCTTTTTTGGTGGTCAGCCTGCTGCCTTGTCTTCTGGCGGGCGCAATGGCATACCTGCAGGGCAGATTCGACACCTGGATCTTCGTCGCTGCCACCGTTGGGATCGTGATGGCGCACTCGGCAGCGGATTTCATCGACGATTACTTCGACTTCAAGAAGGGCAACCTGGGCAACAAGGTACAGCAATTCCATGACAGCCCGCTGATCGACGGCAAGGTGACGCCCAACCAGGTGCTGGCGGCGACCGCGATCTGCCTGACGGTGGCGTTCGTCGCCGGGCTGTATATTTTCATCCAGGTCGGGACGCCGGCGCTGGCGCTGGTGGCGATCGGGGCTTTCATCGTGTTCTTCTATACATCGCCGCCGGTCAAGCTCAACTACCGCGGTCTGGGCGAGACGGCGCTGTTCATGGCGTTCGGTCCGATGATCGTGGTGGGCGTCTATATTGTGTTGACCGGGGAGTACTCGTTGGGAGCGCTGCTGGTCTCGCTGATGCCGGGCGTGTTCACCATGAATGTCGGGGTGGTGAGCAACACCTACGACTATCTGGACGATATCAAATCCGGCAAACGAACCATGTCGGTGCGCTTTGGGCAAGCGAACACAGTGCGGGTGATGGCAGTTGCTTCGGCGCTGGCGTACGTTGCCATTTTGATCGGAGTTTTCACCGGGCTGGTGCCCGCCTGGGCGCTGCTTTCGCTGCTGACCGTGCCGCTATCGGTGGATGCCATCCGGCATGCCAGCCATTACAACGATGAGTCGCACTATACCCCCGCCATGACGCGTGCAATCGCGCTCTCGTCGGTGGCGACGCTGCTGCTGACGGCAGGTCACCTGATCACGATCTTTACAGCTTGATGGGCAAAATATAACGGGAGCTTGTTGGGTCACTCCGGCGGTTGGGTGGGGTTGTCGAGGTCGAAGACCCAATAGCGTTCGCCGGAACGCACCAGCGGGTAGTGATAGTAAAGGATGTTCTTGGTAACGCGGTCGATGGGAGTGGTGGCGATGAAGTAATCGCTGCCCTCCACCCGCGTGAGGAAGTATGCGACATCCTGCGAGTTGAAGCGTTCCGGGTCGGCTTCGGGTGTCGAGAGATCGGCTTCGCCCGGGTACGAATAAAAGGCGATGAAACGCCAGCCATAGTACTGCATGCGGGTGTTGTAGTCCTCCGCCACGCCGATGTAACGCCCGTCGGGCAGGTCTGCCGAGAGTTCCGCCCAGAACGCCGGCTCACCGGAGAGATCCGGGGAACGCAGTTGCTTGCGCGCCTGGAAGGACGAATCGGCGATGACGAACAGCAACGCCGCCGCCAACGCCAGGCGCCAGACCAGTTTTTGCTGCCGCAACACATCATACAAGTGCCCGGCAAGCCCCGCCAGACCGAGCGCGACGATGAAAACGACCGACAGGCTGTAATATTTGTGATAGATCGGTCCTGCCAGCACCATGCCGTAGACCAGGTAGCCCCCCCACAGCCCGAGCGTCAGCCCTCGCAGGGCTTTCGGCAGCAGGAAGGTAAACAGCAGCGAGACCACCACCAGACCCAGGTTGAAGAGCGTCAGGCGGTTGCGCCATTGCAGGTAGAACTCCCAATCCAGCAGGCGTGAGGTGAAGGGCAGGACGAAGGTCTGGAAGTAGCCGCCGGGGGTGAAATCGGCGCGCGGGACGAGGTAATACAAGGCGGGGATGAGCAGCGCCAACCCAGCCACCAGCCATACCTGGCGCTCCGCCAGCGAGCGGCGCAGACCGCGCTCCGCCAGCAACATGCCCGCCAGTCCAAAACCAACAAAGAAGACCGCAAAGACCTTGATGAGGATCGCCAGCCCCAGCACCACCCCCGCCAGCAAGGCGCGCCGCCAGCAGGGCTGCTCGATCCAGCGGTGCGCCGACCAGAAGCCTACCATCAGCAACGCCACCATCAACACATCCGGCAGGAAGGTGCGCGAATAGGCAACAGCGTACGGCAGAAAGAGCGGGTATAGCAGCGCCAGCGCCGCAGCGGGGAACCCCAGCGCCCGTCTCACCAGCAAGAAGAAGAACAAGCAACCCGTCAACCAGAAGGCGATCGCCCAGGCGCGCGCCAGCCACAGCAGTTCGGTGTGGAAGATCAGGTTGGTGAGCGCAACCACGCGCTCAAAGACGCGCGGCTCCTGCACGCCGAAAGTGGCTGCCAGGTACGCCGCCTGCTGCTGGCGATCGGGGTCGGCATCCGGCAACATGTCGTAATACATGCCGCGGGCAATGCAGGCGGAGGCGAACTGGCGCCAGCCTTCGATATCGCCGGGCGGGTTGCGAAAGCCGATCAGGCGCACTGCCAGTCCTGCGGCGAAGAGCGCCAGGATGAACAGCGTCTGCAGGGTAGCGGTGTTGCGGCGTGGGGTTTCGGTCATCACGGGTCCTGGCGTGATTATATACCATTCAGACCGGCGAGCAACCAAACGGGGAATTACCCGCTTTCAAATGTTCGATTGTAGAATTAGACATCCTGAACCACGGCGGAGGCACGATGCGGATATCCTGGGATGCTTACTTCATGAAGATCGCCGAGGATGTGGCGCTGCGCTCCACCTGCAACCGCGCCTGGGTGGGCGCGGTGATGGTGCGCGAACGACATATCATCTCGACCGGCTATAACGGCTCGCCGGCGGGGCTGCAACACTGCGACGATGTGGGACACCTGATGGTGGACGGGCATTGCGTGCGCACGGTGCACGCCGAGGTCAACGCCATCATCCAGGCGGCGGTGTTCGGGCTGGCGACGCGCGACGCAGAGTGCTATGTGACGCACTTCCCGTGCCTGAACTGCTCGAAGATGCTGATCAATGCGCGTATCTCGCGGTTGGTCTATAAAGACGCTTACCGCATCGACCCGATTGCGCTGGAATTCTTCCAGCAGGCGGGGGTGGGAGTGGTTGAATTGGTTGAGAAAGATTGAAGAGCGCCGGCTTCAAACAGCCGGGAGACGCTGCTCGATCTTTCGACGGTCACGCTCCGCGATGGGCGCCGCCAGCAGACGCCGGATGCAGGTTTCATCCATGCACTTGTCGTAATAATCCTCGAACATCTCCAGAATGGTGACGCGCTCACCGTCATAGGGTTGGTATGCCACCGGCATGCCGGCTTGCAGCGCGCCCGGCGTCAGCACGCGCACGTACAAGCCCGGTCTGCCCGCGCGGCGGAAGCGCATGGCGAAGCCCTCCTCACCCATCCAGGCGGCGAAGGTGCCGCAGGGGATGCGCGGCGCGGTCACTTCCAGCAGGACATCGCCGATGGTCAACCGGTCGCCGACTGCCACGGAGGCGCTTTCCAGCCCCTCGATGGTGAGGTTCTCGCCAAAAATGCCCGGGGGCAGGTCGCGCCCCATTTCGGTTCGCCACCAGGCGTAATCGGCGGCGCCGTAGATATAGAGCGCCTGGCCCGGACCGCCATGGTGTTTGACGGAGCCGATGAAATCGCCCGGCAGCCCCTCGCGCATCACGCTGATCGCGCCATTGAACGGTTGTTTGTCGATGCCGGTACGGGTCTTGCCGACCAAGCGCGGCTGGGCAATGTTGATGCTGGTCAAGGTATACATGGCAGCGCTCCGATGACGAAGTTAATGGCTGAATGATACCGTATTTGGCAAATTTGCGCGCCGGGCACGCAGGTCGGGCTTGCAGCCCGGCTATAATATTGCTATGGCATCCGAAATTCACCGCATCCGGTCGATCCGACCGGATGAATTCGAACAAGTCAGGCACCTGTCGCCCTCAACGTGGGGAACCGACCTGCCGGGCTTCCTGACGCTGCACCACGGGCAGCCGTATTTCAAGGGCTGGGTGGTGGAAGAGGGCGGGGGCATCATCGCCTTCGGCAACAGCCTGCGCAACGGCAACAGCGGCTGGTTGGGCAATATCCTGGTGGCGCCGGAAGCGCGCGGTCGCGGGATTGGCGCCGCCATCACGCGCCACCTGATGGACGACCTGCACCGGCAGGGCTGCTGCCGCCTGCTGCTGGTCGCCACGCCGCTGGGGGAACCGGTCTACACCCGGTTGGGGTTCCGGGTCACCGGTCGCTATGCTTTCTACAGCTTCGACAGCGCGCCCGCGGTTGCACGGCATCCGGCAGTGCGCCCACTGCTGCCGGAGGACCATCCGGCTGCTCTGGCGTTGGACCGGCGCGTTACGGGGGAAACGCGCACGGCGTTTCTCTCCCGCTTCCTGGATGGCGGGTGGGTGTTCGATGATGGCGGTGGGCGCGCCGGAATTGCCGGGATCCACCTGCCGGCGCTCGCCACCGGGCTGGTGATCGCCAGCGATGTGGAGGCAGGGTTGGCGCTGCTGCGCTGGCGGCTTTCACGGGGTGAATGCAAGTGCGTGGTGCCGGAACAGAACGAGCGCGCCCGCCGCTGCCTGGAGGAGCTGGGCGGCGAACTGACGGCAACCGCGCCGCGCATGGCGTTGGGACGGGAGGCTGCCTGGCGCCCGGCGGAGGTCTACCAACGGGCGGCAGGCTGGTGTGGTTGACCGGAAATCAGGCGCTGCCTGCCAACTTCAATGTGCGCAGCGCGCGCTGGGTGACCCATTTGTTGGGCTGCTTCTTTTCGCCGTATTCGCCCCAGGTTTTGCCGGCGTATGAGACCTCCAGCGACCAGCGCCCCTGGGCATCCTGTTTGGTGCGAACCAGCTCCAGGGCATTTGCCAGGCGCGGGTCGGCGCCGCAACCGAGCGCTGCCAGCGCTTCGACGATTTGCAGAATATCGGTGATGTAGAAGACCGGGAAGCCGAACTTCCACCAATTGCCGCTGGGTTTATCCGTCCAACCGCTGGGATAGGCGGCGGTCGCCGGATCCACCGAGAAGAGGAAATCGATCCCCTGTCGGATGGCATTCTGGATGAGCGGCGTGTGGTAGTCCACGGGGAGACGGGAGAAAGCCAGCATCACTTTGGCAGCGCCCCAGGCGCAAGCCAGGTTGTTGTTCGCCCCACATTGAAAAAGCGCACCGCACTTACCGGCGTAATAACGGCGCTGCGCCTGTTTTTCCGTTCGGGGCGCCATGCCCTCGCCGGTGACAGTGCGCGCCATCCATTCGAAAGGCAGCGCCAGCCAGGCAGGCTCCGCGCCCAGCGCCAACAGCGCCCAGCACATGTTGCCCTGCAGGCAATCTACCGTGCTGGAAGGCGCGCCGGAAGAGCCAAACTGACCGCCAGCAGCCAGCCCATGGCACAGGTGGTAATCGATGGCGGCGGCGATACGCTCATCCATATCTATGCTCGCGCCCAACTGCGCCAGCAGGATCAGGCTCCACACCGCGGAACGGTACTTGGGGTTATAACCATTACCGGGGCGTTCCCAGTAACCTTGCGTCTGCATGTTGGCGAGAATTTCAGCGATGGGACCACGCTCGTAGGCGTCGCGCCGGGCTTCGAGCAGTTCCGGGTCGTCCGCGGGGCGCTCCAGCAGGTCGCGCAACACCAGATAGCGCACACCGGGTGGTTCGGGTTCAAGCAGCCAGGTCAAGGAAGCGGGAGGAGCATCGATATGAGGCATGACCACCTTTCCTCAAAATAATCCATTTTCATGATAACATACACTCTTCCCGGTTACAAACATCCGCTCTTATAAAGGTCATTTTATTCAGAGCTATCATCCCTTTCACAATCCGAGGTCAGCATGAAAAAGATCGCCATCGTCACCGATACCGATAGCAGCCTGCCGGAGGAAGTCGCGCAAAAATACGACATCCGCCAGGTGCCCATCACGATCCACTTCGGCGATGACAGTTACATCACCGGTACGGATATCGACGATCGCAAAGTCTTCGAGATCGTTGACCGGGTGGGTAAGATCCCAACCACTGCGGCGCCTTCACCGGGCGCTTTTGCGCATACCTATGAAGAGGCTTTCGCGGCGGGCGCTGACGCGCTGGTGTGCGTGTGCGTCTCCAGCCAGATCAGCGCCACCTACAGCGCAGCGGTCAGCGCCTGCGAAATGTTCCCCGGCAAGCACATCCGGGTGATCGATTCGCGCGACCTTTCGATGGGACAGGGCTACCAGGCACTGGCAGCCGCCGAAGCGGCGCAAGCCGGCGCCAACCTGGACGAGATCGCCGCGCGCGTGGCGGATGTGCGCGCACGTTTGACGACCTACGCGGTGCTGCCAACGCTGAAATACCTGGCGTTGAGTGGACGGGTGGGCAAACTGGCAGCCGGCATGGCGGCTACCCTCAGCATCAAACCAATCCTGACGGTACGCGAAGGTAAACTGGAACTGTTGGAGCGCATTCGCACCCAGAAGATCGCCAACCAGCGCGTGTTGGACCTGGTGCAGGCAGCAGTGGGCGAGAAAACCATCGAGCGCTATGCACTCATCCACGTCAACAACCTGGAGGGGGCGCGCGAATTGAAGGAAAAATTGGGCGCAACGATGCCGGTTCCACCGGATTTCATGTTTGCGGAGTTCACACCGGGACTCTCGGTGCACGCCGGCGCGGGCGTGGTGGGGGTGGTGGTTCAGACGGGCTGAAGCAGGGATAAAGTCGCCCCGAATGGTGCGAAGAGCCTCTCCAAACCATGAGAGATGCTCATGACACTTCCATTAATTAATCAAACCAATCCCCGCCGGTGGCAACCACCGGCGGGGATTCTGCTTGCATTCCCTCCTGGATACCCGGTTGAACGCCGGGCATCCAGCCTATCTCAATAAATATCAGGCGGTCTTGCGCCGTCTCACAGCGGTGAGCACGAAAGCCGCGCCCAAGAAGACCAGCCCCAAGTTGATGAGCCAGCTTTGCAGCACGCCCGAGCGGTCGGCGCCCGTCACCGGGATCAACACGGGTCCACCCGCGCCGCCAACTGCGGCTCCTGGAGGCGGCAGGGGATCGCCGCCATCACCGCCACCGCCTGGTGGCAGGCAGTAATCCGGTGCGGTCCCGGTAGAGACCAACCCTTCGCCGCCGTATAGCCAGGCGATGCTGACGTAGTGGGCGCCGCCGGAGGTCAACGCGAATTCCAGCGTCTCACCGGCGCCAATCGTACCGCCGCCATCGGGAACCACCGGCGGGTCCTGGTCCAGGAAGTAGACGAAATCAACCGGCACCAGGTTGGGATTGGTGACCGACCAGTGGATCGTGCCTACGCCGCCAGCCGGGCAATCGGACAGCATTTGCAGGTCCAATGGCGGGACGCAGGTATCGATCTCGGTGCTTTCCGAGACGCTCTTGCCGTCACCCCATTTGGCTTCCAACGTGTGCGCACCCTGGTCGCTGGTGACATGCTGGGAACTGTTGCCCGCGATGGTGAAGGTGCCCAGCGAGCCGCCATCCAGGATGATCTCGACATCCACCGGGTATGGATTGGGGTTGACCACCCACCAGTGGATCATGTTCGACGCCAGCACAACATCCCCGATCCCGTTGCCGTTCTCGTAGCAACTTTGGGTGATGTAGATATCCTGCGGCTCGGTGCACTGCCAGGCGGTCAACGTTTCCGGATCGGAAGTGTAGGTCTCCGACTTGTACACGAAACTGACCGTCACTGAAGCGCCCACGTTGTCGTCGGTGGTGAAGTAGGCATTACCCAGCGCGCCAATCGCGATGGGCTGCGCTTCCACGGTCGACACACCGTTGACGGTGAACGAGAGGGCTTTGTCATTGGGGTTGTAGACCGTCCAGATGGCAAAACCGGTGTATTTGCCAGCCTGATCCAGTTCGCAGGCGAAGCTGAGCGTCAACGGCACCGGCGGGGCTTCGCAGTCGCCTGCCACCGTGGTGACGCTGTTGGAGTCGTAGTTAGCGCTCTGGTAGATGAAGCGGGCAAAGGTGTTGTAGCTGCCGTCGATGGACAGGAACTGAACCGAGCCATTGGCAGGCGCCGAGCCCAACGGCGCAACCGGGGTCGGGGGCGCCGAACCCTGCAACGTGAAGCTAAATTCACGGTCGTTGGGGTTGGTCACCGTCCAGACGATGCGCCCGGTGGGTTTGCCAGCCTGGTCCAACTCACACGCCTGGCTCAGCGTCAGCGGGTCGGGCACGTAGCAGGTATCCTCGTCG
Source organism: Anaerolineae bacterium (assembly GCA_013177815.1). Lineage (GTDB taxonomy): Bacteria > Chloroflexota > Anaerolineae > Anaerolineales > Anaerolineaceae > JABLXM01. The sequence continues at coordinate 14,738 of JABLXM010000040.1, forward strand.
CTGGTCAGGTTGTGGTAGATCGATTGGAACGGTTGCACGATAGCCACGGTCAGCGTATACACGCCCAGACCGGTGGTGTGCAGCACCAGTTCGCTGCCGGCGGGCACATCCGTGCCGCTGCCGGAGGCAATGGTGGCGCTGCCGGCATCTTTGAGCGTCCAATCGACCTTGATGGCGAAGGCATTGGGGTTATCGACGGTCCACTCGATCTGCCCGTCATCGGTGCAGTCATGACTGAGCGCGATGTTCTGAAGCTGGTAGCACGCCATCTTATCCGAGGTCAATTGCAGGTAGTGCCAATCACACATCAGCGGTTTTGCCAGCTTGTAGTCCCCCATCGCGACCGAGGGATGATAATCGGCATCCCACTTCAGGTAGACGGTGTGCTCACCCAAGCCAGTAGTGGTCAACAGGACTGTGCTTTTCTTTGCAACATCCTTGGAATTTGGGTAGGAGGCGTTGTTGTCCACATTCCAGAGAATGCGCAGGGATTTGTTGGTATCGTTGGTGACATACCATTCGATGCCGGAACCATCCTCGGCGCATTTGTAGGACAGGGAAACGCCATCTTCCTCAGCATCCTTGACGCGATAGTTATCGTTCTTGGCTTTACCGAAATCAACCGTATACTCGCCGCGATCATCGGGCAACACGGTGTAGGCTTTGAAGCAGAACGTGCCATTCGACCCCACCTTGTAGATACCCCCCATCACATACAGGTCGGGGTCGGCGCTCGAACCGCCCGGGTTGCCCTGGATCGACCAGACATACAAGCCATTGGGGACGAAATTGCTGCCGTTGATATAGACGTCATCACCCACATTGAAGTGATTGACATCTTGCTGCGAATCACCACAAGTGCCATTGGTCGTCCA
>JABLXM010000041.1 GCA_013177815.1 Anaerolineae bacterium
TCAACATGGATACCATCTTCCCGCAGATTCTGCACGCCTGGCAGGATATTCACTTTCGCGGCGTGTTGGCGTATACGCTGGCGAACAAATGGGTACCAGCCGAGCTGCGGGCACATGAAGACAACATGAAACAACAGGTGATCGATCTGATCGAAGAATATCACCAACCGGGTGGTTTGATTTCGATCTTCCCTTCACCTTCGACCCTCTTCCTGTGCACGGATGACTTCCTGGTCTGGGCTGGAACGATCGCCCGGCAATATGACCTGGGAATGCAGATCCATATCGCCGAAACTTCGCAGGAAGTCGAAGATCAGGTCAGGGAAACCGGACGCACTCCGGTGGAACACCTGCACCACCTGGGGTTGTTGAACGATCGCTTGAGCGCCGTTCACTGCGCCCATCTCAACCCAACCGATATTGAGTTGCTGGCGGCTTCGGGGGCGCGCGTCGTGCACTGCCCAAAGAGCAATATGAAATTATCGGATGGCATCGCTCCCGTGGTTCGCATGCGAGAGATGGGAATACCGGTCAGCGTCGCCACCGATGGCTGCGCATCGAACGACCTGCTTGACATGTGGGAAGAAATGCGCACAGCATTGCTGCTTGCACGGGTATCCACCAACCGGGCGGATGCGATCTAGCCCGAAGACACGTTCGCGATGGGAACGACCGTCGGCGCCGATGTTGCCCGTGCGGATTGCGGTGCGCTCCACCCCGGAAAACTCGCAGATATCGCCATCATCGAAATGCGCGCGGAGCACATGCGTCCATTCCATGATGAGCACCTCATGAACATGCTGGTCTTCTGCGCCAAGGCGGGGGATGTGCGGGATACCATCATCGATGGCGTAACCGTGATGCGAGATCGCCGAATGACCACCATCGATGAAGCAGCGCTTCTGGAAGAGGTGGGAAAGATCGCCCCCCTGTTGATCGCACAACGGCAGGATTTCAACTATGGATCATCAAATCAGGAGTAGCCCACGTGAGTTCTTTGATAGCTTATTATCCAGGTAATTCGCTCATCCACCGGCTTGACCCGCGTGTCAAGATCATCTTCATGGTGATCATCAGCACCGCCTTGTTCATGGTGAATGACATCTCGGTAGCGCTGGTGGTGATGCTGATCATGTTGGCAGTGTGGTTCATTGCACGCCTGCCATTTAGTGTCCTGGGGGGCTTCATCAAGGTGCTGGTACCAATCATCGGTTTCCTGTTCATCGTCCAAGCGATATTTTATCCGGGAGAGACCGCGCTGATCAAACCGCTGATCCCAATCGGCAAAGGCATCGGGCAGGTCACGCTGGAAGGCATCCTGTTCGCAGTGCTGCTGTCGCTCAGATTGATCGCGATGATCATCATGTTCCCAATGGTCAGCTTTACCACCCCCGTTCAGAATTTCGCCCTGGGCATGGTCAAGATAGGTTTGCCTTACACCCTCGCGTATACCCTCACGACGGCGCTTAATCTGGTGCCAATCCTGCAAACGGAGACAAGTGTGATCGTTGACGCCCAGCGACTGCGCGCGATGCAATCCTTCGAAAAAGGCAAGATGATTGATAAGCTCAAATCCTACCCGGCGCTCGTTACACCCTTGGTGATCGGCTCGATGCGCCGCGCCCAGTTGATGGCTGTGGCGATGGACTCGCGCGCCTTTGGCGCCACCAAGTCGCGCACCTATCTGGAGGACATCTCAATGCGAACGGTCGATTGGATTATCCTCATCGGCACATTCGTTTTCGCCATTGCGATCGTCGTCGTTTCATCTGTTCTATAACCGGACTAAACTATGAATAAAAACAACGAACCACCCGCAATCGAATTCATCGATGTATCCTACCGCTACCCCCGCAGCAGCCGCTGGGTGGTCACCCATCTTGATCTTAAGATCCATAAAGGTGAATTTGTCGCCATCATGGGCGAGAACGGCGCAAGCAAAAGCACCATCTGCCAGATGATGAACGGGATCATCCCCAACAGCATCGGCGGAAGATTGGTCGGGCAGGTACTGACACACGGATTGGACACCAAGGAAAGCGGGATCGCCGTACTGGCGACCAAAGTCGGGATCGTATTGGAAGACCCTGAAACCCAGCTATTCACCACTACCGTTCGGAGTGAAGTTGCGTTCGGACCCGAGAACTTGAACCTTGAACCGGATGAGATCGAGGAGCGCATTCGATGGGCTTTGGACATCGTGCGCCTGAGCGGGTTCGAAGAACGGATGCCATCCTCGTTATCGGGAGGGCAAAAGCAACGCCTGGCGATCGCCGCCAATATCGCCATGCGACCGGATATCCTGGTACTGGACGAAGCCACATCCCAACTCGACCCGGTTGGGGTCGAAGAGGTGCTATCGGTGGTGCGCGAGTTGAACCAGAAATACGGTATGACGATCATCATGGCGACCGACGCCTCCGAAATGATCGCCAAATTGATGGACCGGGTGATCGTATTGAACCAGGGTCAATTGGAAGCAGACGGCACCCCCCATCAGATCTTCTCGAACAAAACCCTGTTCCAAAAACTCATGATCCGTTCGCCGCAAGTATCCCAACTGGCATCCCAAATGGAAACAGCCAACCACCCATTCGCATCTTTTCCCATTACCGTGGATGAAGCCAAAAAGGGCATCTCGGAACTTTTAGGCACCACGAATGGCAGCAGCAATGATGAAGAATCGATCAACCGACCGAAACGCGATCACAAGCAGGTCGCCATCCAGGTCGAAAACCTGGATTATATCTACCAGCCACTCAATGTGCATGCCGTCAAGGGCATCAGCTTCAATATCTACCAGGGCGAATTCGTCGCCGTGATCGGTCAAAATGGTTCAGGCAAGACCACCGTGCTCAAGAACCTGCTGGGGCTGTTGCGCCCTACCAGCGGCACCGTCATGGTATGCGGTCAGGATACCAAAACGACCGCCGTCGCGGAAATGGCACGCCATGTTGGATTCGTGCTGCAAAATCCCGATCAACAACTCTTCGCCGATACCGTAAGCGAGGAAGTAGCCTTTGGACCAAAAAACCTGGGGTTGGAGAAGTCAGCCATCGCAGAGCGGGTAGCCACAGCGTTAGAATTGGTCGGGTTGGAGGACAAAGGAGAGGAATTCCCTCCGGCGCTAGCCAAAGGCGACCGGGCAAAAGTGGTCATCGCCAGCGCACTGGCATTGGATCCCGAGGTTGTCATTCTGGATGAGCCGACGACCGGGCAGGATTATAGGGGTTGTCACCAGATCATGCAGATCGCCCAATCCCTGCACGACCAGGGGCGGACGGTCGTGTTCGTCACCCATCACATGGCGTTGGTGGCTGAATACGCCCAGCGCGTCATCGTCCTGAGTGGTGGAAAAGTGCTGTTGGATGATGTGACCGAAGCCGTATTCTCCAAACCTGAGGTTGTTCGCCAAGCGCATATCATTCCGCCGCAAATTACCGAGTTGGGTCAATCCCTACCGATCGACTACAACCTGCCGCGCACCCCGCTAACGGTCGACGCCATGTATCAAGCCATCATGAACCGGTTCCCCGATAAAGCAGGCGCTGTATCCGGGTAACCCCGTTTGCACATATCGCTCCAGATCTGTAAGTATTCACGAAAGGAGAAGTGAAGATGAACAAAAAGAGTGGTCTGATCACAGCACACCCGGCTGTTATTGCAGTCTGGGCAGCATTGATGGCAGTGGCTTCCCTTCTGCCCGCATTTCCGGTCATTGGCACTGGCGTCACTTTCAATGTCGCCAACTGCCTGACGCCCCTGGCAGGCATTTTCTTCGGTCCATGGGTGGGCGCCATCGTCGCGGGGGTCGGCGGATTCTTGGGGCAGATGCTTGCCCCCCATACGGTCCTGTTCGGTCCGTTGCAATTCACCATCGCCATGCTGGGCGCCATGGGCGCAGGATTTGCCATGCAGCGAAAATGGCTGTTCCCATTGGCATTAATCCTTCTCTTCGGCGGCGCGTGGTATCTCCTTCCGGGTGGGCGGGCAGCCTGGGCTACTCCTTTGCTTTACTTCCTGGGCGTTGCCTTCATCGTGATCGGCTGGTTCATCAGCCGCAAGGAAGATCCCCTGCTATCCACGAATCGTAGCCGGCTGGCGCTAGGTCTGCTGTGCTGCTCCGGCGCTGGCATCGTGGTCACCCAGGCAATGGGGAACTTGTGGGCAATGATCTTCTTCCAACTTCCCCCGGCGATTTGGTACACCGTCCTGGCAATCGCGCCGATCGAACGGCTCTTATTCGCGCTTGGCGCCATGATCATCGGTACGCCGCTCATGATCGGTTTACCCAAGATCGGCATCCCGGTGGGTCCGATGATCTACCAAACCGAAGACGAATCGGGACCCGAACCTGTTGCCAGACCAGAATAGCGATCTTTTGATCTTTATTGATAAAAAGAAACAAATTTCAATGGCGATGGGTCGGGCATCTCCTACAGTGGTTGCCGTGCTTGGGGCAGCAGCGATCGATATGATCGCCCGGGTGGCTGAATTCCCACCAGCGGATGGAATCGTCATTGCCGAGCACAGTTTGGTGGCGCCCGGCGGTTCGGGCGGCAACGTTGCCGAAGGATTAGCCAGGCTTGGCTACCCGGTGCGGTTTCTCGGCATTCTGGGTGATGACGAAAACGGCAGGCTGTTGCTAAGTGCCTTTCGGGAAGCCGGGGTCGACACAAGCACGACCCGTATCCATGCCGGTGGTCGCTCCGCCTCTTGCTTCATCGCGGTCAACCCACGCGGCGAGCGGTTGATCTTTTCGCTGGGCGGCATGGCGCTGTATGAAAACCCGGAAGATATCCAACCGGATTGGTTGCAGAACGTAAAGATCTTGTACCTCGCCGATGCCTATCCTAACGTGGCGCTCGCCGCGTTGAATCACCTGGAACCAGATGCGCGCGTGGTGTTCAACCCGGGCGGGCTGATGACCTCGCTTGGTATGACAGAACTGCGCCCCCTGCTGCGCCGCACGCAGGTGTTGATCACAAACCAGGTGGAAGCCAAAGCGCTCACCGGCGAGAACGACATCGACCAGGCAGCCAGGCAAATGGCTGGCATGGGACCCGCGGTAGTCATCGTCACGCTGGGAGGGCAAGGCTCGTTGCTTTTTACCGGCGGAGAGATCACCCATCACCCCGGAGCGCCTGCCCTAAAGGTAGTCGACACCACCGGCGCAGGAGACGCCTTCTCCGCCGGCGTGGTCGCAGGGATGTTGGAAGGCTTCGAATGGAATGCGATCATCAATCTTGCAAGCGAAGTGGCAGCGATCAAAGTCCAGAACTTCGGCAGCCGCGCCGGTTTGCCATCACGCAACCAGGTGAATCGCCTTGCGGGAAAAATCACCATGAATGGATTGTGAGGTAACCGTGAAGGGAGCTGCAGCCGTAAAACCTGGAGAGGTGGGCATCATCGAATTTGCTGAGCCGGATGCGCACGCGGATGACATTATATTGACAACATCCGCCTGCGGGATCTGCGCCACCGACCTGAAATTGGTACATAAAGGTGCCGATGACCCGCGCTTCGCCCTGGGACATGAGTTATGTGGCGTCATCACCAAAGCCAGTGCATCCCTGGCGTGGCAGGTGGGACAACGCGTGGTGGTGTGTCCGTACCTGCCGTGCGGCGAATGTTTCTACTGCCGCCACGACCAGCCAACCTTATGCAGTCACCTCTTCGAAAGCTCGATCATGCCCGGCGCCCTGGCTGAACGGGTGCTGGTGCCGTTCGCACTGGCGAAGGGTGGCATGTTCGCCGTTCCCGATGGACTGCCGGATGAAATCGCGGCGTTATCCGAACCCCTCGGGTGCGTCCTCAACGGGCTTGATGATGCGCATTTCACAGCCGGGGACAACCTGCTGGTGATCGGCGATGGTCCAATGGGGCAACTGGCAGCCGCCGCGGGCAGGACCCTGGGCGCGGCGCAGGTGATCATGTCCGGTATGACGCCCCATCGACTGGCAATAGCAGCCGAACTGTATGCCGACCACGTCATCGATGTATCCAATGAAGACCTGCGAAAGCAGCTCAATGCCCTGATGAACGGGCGCGGGGTGGATGTGGTCCTGGTCACAGTTTCCAGCGGCGAGACACTGGCGCAAGGCATCGATGTGGTGCGACCGGGGGGGTATGTGAACGCGTTCGCAGGCGTTCCCGGCGGAACCGAAATCTGCCTGGATGTGCGAAAATTACATTATCAGCAATACCACTTGACAGGCTCTTTTGGCGTCGATCCCTTCCATATGAAGAAAGCGTTGGGCGAATTGGAAAAGAATCCTGATACCTACGCCCGCATCATTACGGCAAGTTATCCGTTTTCACAGGTCGCAGAGGCGATCACATACATCGAGCAGCGCGTGGGATTAAAAGCCGTGGTGAAATTCTAGAGTTACATGAGAGACTACATTGAAAGAAATCCGAATAAATCATATCTTCGCTAAAGACAAGCGTTCAGTCATCATCGCATGTGACCACGCCAGCTTCATGGGACCCGTCAAGGGGCTTGAGGATCCCGGTCAATTATTGGACATACTGGTGAATGTTGGCGTGGACGCCGTCCTGACAACGCGGGGAGTTGCCGCACGATATCGCGACCGGTTCGCCAAACTCGGTTTGATCTTACGCGCCGATGGTGGCGCGAGTATGTTATCCCCGGTTCAGGGAACGCTGCGCCAGCTTTTTTCAATAGAAGATGCCTGCCGCCTTGGCGCCGATGCGGTCATTTGCATGGGTATGATCGGATCCCCGGAGGAACCCTCTTCGCTGGCGAACCTAGCAGCCTTCACCGAAGAAGCCAATCAATGGCAGATGCCGGTCATCGCTGAAATGCTGGTCAAGCCCAAGGAGGGAGAACGCCTCACACCGGCAGAGATCGGATTTGGAATGCGGATCGGGGTCGAACTGGGCGCCGACCTGATCAAAGCCTCGTATGCGGCGCCCCAGGAAGACTACCATCACGCATTAGTGAGTTGTTACCGCCCGGTGGTGGTGCTGGGCGGCGAAAAGGTCAAGGATGAACGGGAAATGTTGCAGAACATTGCGGACGCACTACAGGCAGGCGCCTGCGGTGTGGCAATAGGGCGCAACGTATGGCAGCATACCAATCCGGCTGGTGTCTGCCGGGCGCTGGTTGAACTGGTGCACGGCAGCGGCGATGTTGAGATGGCGATCAAGGAGATCTGACCGTATGTCCGGCGCGCTCATCGGTCTCGATATTGGCACTTCCAGTATCAAAGCAGCCGCCTTTGATGAGCATGGGAATCAATTGACCGGCGCATCCGCTCCGGTCAGCGTCATTTCGCCACACGCAGGATGGGCGGAGCAGCAGCCGGAAGATTGGTGGCAGGGAACGTGCTCCGTGTTGCGCCAGATAAGTGAAAGGATCGATCCGCGCACCATCATCGCGATCGGTCTCTCCGGTCAATGCCCGGGGCACGTCCTCATCGACCGCCACCACCAGGCGATCGGTCGAGCCATCATCTGGCGCGACCAACGCGCAGCGCAGGAAGCCACCTGGCTCAAACAACACATCTCACCGGAGCAAGCGCGCGCCTGGACGGGAAGCGCACCGGCGAGCGACGCTACCAGTCCACCAGCGCGGTTGCTATGGATCAGCAAACACAGAGCCGCCGACCTGGAGCAATCGGTGGCAGTGCTACAACCCAAGGATTTCATCGCCTGCAAATTGACTGGCAATATCATCACCGACCGCCACAGCGCATACAGTCTATATGACCCGCTTCAAAACCGTTACCATCCGGAATACTTCGATGCGCTCGCTTTCCCAATCGAGAAGATGCCGGCGGTCCGCTCCCCGGTTGAAACGGCAGGGGAACTCAGTCCCTCAGCCAGCAGCCAGACGGGGCTGCCACAGGGAACCAGGCTGGTGGTCGGAACCATCGATGCCTATTGCGACAACCTGGCAGGGGGGATCACGTCTCCGGGCAGGGCGGTCGATGTTGCCGGCACTTCGGAGAGCGTTTCGCTCTCGGTCGAGCACAGCGTGGATGCTCCCGGCATCTATCCAGCCTGCCTGGAGGATGGCGGCTGCTTCCTGTGCGGTCCCACCCAGTCAGGCGGGGATACGCTACGCTGGCTGGCGAAATGTTTCTATCCGGAATTCGCTGGCGGGGTCGATTTTCAAACAATGGAACAGGAAGCCGGGGCAGTGTCCGCCGGCTGCAATGGTCTCACCTTCCTGCCATACCTAGCGGGTGAGCGGGCGCCGATCTGGGACTCTGCCGCGCGCGGGTCGTTCATTGGGCTCACATTCGATCACACCCGCCCTTACTTCACCCGGGCGGTCTATGAAAGCATCGGGTTTGCGATCCGCCATATTCTGGCGTTGGCGGAAAACGCAGCCGGTTACCGGGCAGAACATCTGGTTGTTTGCGGCGGCGGTTCCCGCAGCCAATTCTGGAACCAGATCAAAGCAGATATTCTGCAACGACCGGTCATGCCCACCGCCATTACCGAAACCGGCTGCCTCGGGGCTGCCATGCTGGCAAGTGTTGGTGCAGGCATCCACCCGGACCTGTACACAGCCAGCGACCAAATGATTATATTCAGGGATAGGGTCGATCCGGATATCCATCACAAGGATGCGTACGATCAGGCATACCAGGCATACCGGCAGTATTACCCAGCGTTAAAGCCGATCTGGTCCAGCTCGGGAACGAAGGAATAGAGGGATAACATGCATTCGCGAGACGAGATCCAATTGATGGTCCAGGTAGCAAGGTTGTATCACGAAAACCAACTCAACCAGGAGGAAATAGCCCGAAGACTCGGCATCACCCGCCAGAAGGTCTCCCGCTTATTGATAGCTGCCAAGGCGCAGGGGATCGTCCGGACAGTGGTCTATGATCCAATGCCGGGTGATCCCGACCTCGGTTCGAAACTGAAGCAACGCTTCAACCTGAAAAGGGTCGTCCTCGCGAAGAGCGACATGCTGGAACCCAACCAGTTGCGTTCCGCGATCGGCATGGCAGCGGTCGAACTGCTGACCGAAAAATTGCAAGATGACCAAATCGTGGGAATCGGCTGTGGGCGCACGTTGTATGAAACCATCAACCTGACCCGTCCTGGCGTTCAGAAGCGCATCCACGTCGTCCCATTGATCGGTGGTATCGGGGATATTTCACCATTCTTCCAGGTGAACGAACTGGCGCGCTCTTTGGCGCATGCCTTTGGCGGCACTTACCGGCATCTGTACGTCCCCGCTTTCATCGAAGATCAAACAGTCTGGGAGAACCTGCAAAAGACACAGGAGGTTGTTCAGGCGAGCGAATACTGGAAGCGTTTGGATATCGCCATCGTTGGCGTCGGTCACGTCGAGTTCCAGCATATCTCCTCGATGTTCTTCGCTTCGCATATTTCCGCCCGTACATTGGATCAACTCAAGAAGAGCGGAACGGTCGGCGATATCTGCGCCAGGTTCTTCGATATTCAAGGGAACCAGGTATTCCCTGAAATTGGCGTGACGGGAATTGACCTGGACCGCTTGAAAACCGTGCCCGAAGTGATCGGGGTAGCCGGCGGTTTGGAAAAGGTGCGGGCATTGACAGGCGCATTGCGGGGTGGTTTTTTGCACACACTGGTCACCGATACAGCCACTGCCCGGGCGATCCTGGCAGAAACGAATGGAAGGAGGTGAACACCGGGTTACTTTCACTGAAAAACGTTGCGAAACACTTTTCCACTACATGTTGTCGACAACAATCATGCAACAAAACAAAATTGGAGGAGTAAAAAATGAAAAAGAGTTTATACCTGATCCTTGTTCTGGCGCTGTTCGCCGGCATGTTGGCGGCGTGCGGGCAAAAAACCGGCGATGCGCTCCTGACCGTCAAAGGCAGTATCGGCAAAACCAACTCGGGCAGCAATTACGTGCTCGACCAGGCAGCCTTTGACGAAAAGTCAGTGGAATTGACCTATAACGATCCGTGGATGGGTGATGGTCTCAAATATAAGGGCATCCTGCTGAAGGACCTGATCGCAATGGTCGAACCAGCCAGCGATGCCACCACCATCAGCCTGGTCGCCACGGATGGGAAAGCATTCGATATTGCCATTTCCGATGCGGAAATGTACGATATCATGCTCCCGCGCTGGGTGGACGGCGCGTTGTTGACCGAAGAGAACGGCGGACCGGTGAAGGTCGCCTACCCCGATGACGCCAAAGCCATTTACCCGGACGAACAATGGGCTTGGTGGATCGTCTCAATAGATATCAAATAGATCGTTCCATCGACTGATCTTTTTGCCATCGATCAGGTGGAAGGCAGGTGGGTGGATCACATCCGCCGCCTTCCACCGGAAAGAAAATCATGTCCGCTCTCGTCGAATTCAATAACGTCACATATACTTATGCCCGGTCGACGAAACCCGCGATCGAAGACATCAGTTTCTCGATCGAACCCGGTGAATTCGTGGCTTTGATCGGTCCATCCGGCGCCGGAAAATCCACTCTATGCTATTGCTTCAACGGTTCCATTCCCCAACTCTTCAATGGGAGCATGTCGGGGAATCTCAACATTGCCGGGTGTGACCCGTTCGAGGATGATATCCCGGTATTGGCGCAACATGTTGGGCTGGTGGTTCAAAACGCAAGAACCCAGTTGTTCAATGTTACGGTAATCCAGGAGGTCGGTTTTGGCTGCGAAAACCTGGGGTTGCCACGCCCGGTCATTCTGGAAAGGGTAAAACAAGCGCTTGATTTCGTGGGGCTTTCCGGCTTGGAAGAACGCGAACCCACTGCGCTTTCCGGCGGGCAGCAACAGCGACTGGCAATCGCATGTGTCCTCGCCATGGATCCCGAGATACTGGTGTTGGACGAACCCACCTCCGAATTGGATCCCATCGGCGCCGAACAGGTGATGGATGTGATCGCACGCATGAACCAAGAGCTGGGTAAAACTATCCTGCTGGTGACCCACGATATGGAATTTGTGACCAAATATGCGAGTCGGGTGATGTTATTGAATGATCGCCGGTTGATCATGGATGGCACACCTCAGGAGATATTCTCGAAAGTCGAACTGCTCGCCCAGTCACGCATCCGCCCGCCACAGGTTTGTGAGGTGGCAGAAGGCTTGCGCCAACTTGGCTACCGCCTGGACCCGCTCCCGGTCACATTGGATGACATGGTTCAATCGCTAAAGGTATTACGTCATGGATGATCACCCCCCCGCCATTCATTGCCAGCAACTGGATTTCGTCTACCCCAATGGTGTTCAGGCATTATCATCGGTCAACCTGGTGATCGAACCGGGCGAGTACATCGCCTTCGTCGGTCAAAACGGCAGCGGCAAGACGTCACTGGTCAAACATTTCAATGGTCTGCTCAAACCAACCCGGGGCTCCGTCCGTATTTTCGGCGAGGATTCCAGCGATAAAAAGGTATCCTATTTATCTCGAAAAGTCGGGTATGTCTTTCAAAATCCCGATGACATGCTGTTCTGTACCAGCGTTCAGGAAGAGATCGCGTACGGTCCACGCTTGCTGGGTATGGACCACACCGAGATCAATCAAAAAGTCGAACACATCCTGCTGGAACTCGGTCTGGACGAGCACCGTGAAACACACCCATTTGCCCTCAGCCTGGGCGACCGCCAACGCCTGGCGGTTGCCTGCGCATTGTCGCTCGACCCGGATGTCTTCGTCTTCGATGAACCAACAACCGGTCAGGATTATTTTGGCGGCAAAAGCATCATGAACCTGATCGATCAATTGCACGCCAAAGACAAGACCATTGTCATCATCACCCATGATATGCCGCTGGTCGCCGAACATGCCCATCGCGTGGTGGTCATGAGCGGTGGACAGATCGCGATGGATGGCTCCCCCGCTCAGGTGTTCAGCCAGCCCGAAAAACTGCACCAGCTATCGCTCCGGTCGCCCCAGGTAACCCAACTCGCCTATGAAATGGGGTTTACCGAGCAGGCAATACTGGGCGTGCCAGAAATGGTGGAATGGCTATCCCGATCCTACCTGTCTGCGGATACAACCAATCCCGGGAGCCAACCATGATGAACATCGATATGAGAACCCGCAAGTCACCGATGCAAAAACTGGACGGTCGGACGAAATTGATCGCGCTGTCCGTGATCTTCGTCCTGGTATTGCTCTTCTCGCATCCGGCTTATATTCTCGCCTTGTTGGGGGTCGTGATGGTCATCTGGTGGAGCGCCAAACTACCGCTCCAAACCATCAAAGATCTGTTCAAATACTTCCTGGTCATCGCCGTCATCATCCTGGTGGTCCAGATCTTTTTCTATCCGGGTCAGACCGAGCTCATCCGCCTATCCAATCCGGTGCCCGCGATCGGCTTCAGCGGTTTCATCACGTTGGAGGGCATCCTGTTCGGGGTCGCCATGGTGCTGCGGTTGGTAGTGATCATGATCGTTGCTCCCCTGATGGTATTGACCACGCCCCTGCCGGAACTGATGCTGGCATTGGTAAAACTGAAAATCCCATACCGCTTTGCTTTCATCATGACCACTGCCCTCAGTCTGCTGCCGTCCATCCAATCGCATGCAGCGATCATCCAACAAGCGCAACTGTGCCGCGGCATTACTTACGACACGGCTGGGAAATTCTTCACGAAATTACGCGCTTCGGTTGCGCTGCTTGTGCCGCTAATCTTAGGCAGTTTTCGCGACTCGCAAACCCTGGAAATCGCCATGAGTTCGAGGGCTTTCGGCGCGCCGGTCAAACGCACCTTCTTGCTGGATAGCCAATTTAGCAAAATCGATTATCTGATCCTGGCGGTCACGATTGCCATCTTGGTTACCGGTATCGTCCTCAGAATTCTGGGTTTCGGCGTTTATTAATTCCAAAGGAGGAAGCATGTCCACCCAAGACCCATCCAATATCGTACCACCCGCTCAACCTGCCCAGGTGCGAACATACAAAGCGCGAGGCAGAATCTTTGGTATGTCGATAGCCGTCATGTCCATCTGGGCAGCCATGTATATCGCCGCCAGTGCCATCCCTGCCCTGCCGGTTCCGGGGATGGCTGGCATGATCACGGTCAATGCAATCATGACGGCGATCTCCGGCATGGTCCTTGGACCTGCCGCCGCCATCGCCAACGCCGCCGGCGGGATCGTTTCCATGATCCTTTTCCCGTATGGTTTTTCCGCCGGTCCGTTGGGTTTTCTGACCGTCACGATGGGGGGCTTGGTGGCGGGTTTGTTGTTCGCCAACAAATGGGTATGGGCGGCAGTATTCGAACTCATCATCATCGGCGCATGGTTCGTGAACCCGCAATCCTGGCAAACAGGCATGTGGATGGTGCCGCTGCCATATTCCGCCATTGCCTTGTTGGTGATCCTGGTCAAGCCGTTGCGCGATTGGACCCGGCGAAGCATCCTGACACAGCACAAGGTCTGGATGTGGCCCGCCGTCTTTCTGATGTGCACCGTCGGTCACGCCGCGGAATTCATGACCACCAATACCCTGGTCAACTGGATGTTCAACCTGTCCTGGCAGTACTGGGTGCCGACCTTACCCTATTGGATCATGGTCGATACGGTCGTTATCCTGGCTTCCACCATCGTCGGCGTCGGCGTCCTGATCGGCTTGAAGAAAGCCCGTCTGCCAAATTATGCAGATACGTTGGAGCAATGAAGCGTTACGATCGGATACACGGCTGCCTTGCCGGACTGGCGCTGGGTGACAGCCTGGGCTGCCCGACAGAATTCCTCACCCCAGAGCAGATCCGCGATGAATTTGGCTGGGTAGATCACTTTGTCCAGGCGCCCGCCTGGCATCCGCACGTGTTGTTACCCGCCGGGCATATAACGGATGATACCGGTCAAACGCTCGCGGTGGCACAGGCGCTGGATGAAAAAGGGAAGACCGATTCAGCCGCTGTGGCGCGAACCCTGCGCCTTTGGGCAGATGAAAATTCCAGCATCCTATCGCTCATCACCGGGCCAAGCACGCGGGCAGCATTGGACTTGCTCCAGGCTGGCACCAGTTCCGAAAACAGCGGGCAAAACGGTCTTACCAACGGCGCATCCTATCGAGCCGTGATCCCCGGCATGGTCAACCATAAGCATCCCCAAGACCTACTCCAGCAGGTCGTCGAGGTCTGCCGGGTGACCCACGATACAACCGTGGCAATTTCCGGCGCGGCAGCCGTGGCTTTCGCCGTCTCTGCCGCGTTCCAACTGCATGCATCCCTGGATGGTGTGATCTCAGCCGCCTGCCAGGGAGCCATCCAGGGCAGGCAACATGGCAAGTGGCGCTGGGGTACGCCACTGGAAAAGCGCATCCAACTGGCGCTCGATTTGGTGCAAAGCGCCGGCGACCCCAAACAGGCGCTGACGCGCTTGTATGATTATGTCGGCGTGGATATGCTGGTAGCAGAATCGATCGCCTCCGCGTTCGGGATTGTAAAATTGGCTGACGGCGACCCGATGAAAGCGGTGCAGTATGGCGCGAACATCGGCGGCGATACGGATACCATTGCGGCGATCGCCGGCGCCGTCTGCGGCGCATGGCAGGGGACCGATGCAATCGACCGTAACATGCTCGCCGAGGTCGAACGGGTGAACCAATTGGACCTGGCGAGAGCGGCGCACCGGCTGGATGCAATCATCTCAAGGCGGCATGATGATGGCGAGTAGTGAATGGCGGATCGGATTCAACATCCACCCGCGCTGGATCGACGGCTCCGATCTGACAACCTTCCTGCGTCCAATGCGCGCAGCAGGGTTATCCTCATTGGAATTCGAACTGGACGATCACCTTGAACGCTGGGACGCGTTCCAACCTTTGATGGAAACCGCGGTGGAGAACGGGCTGGCACTGAGCTTTCACGCACCATACCGACAGCCTCATTCCATCTTGGGCTTTTCCGGCGACCGGCGCGCAACGATCGAACAGGACTATTCTCCGCTGCTTCAGATCGCCCAATCGTGGGCGGAACGTCTCGGTCATCCATGCCCGGTCGTTTTCCACGCCGCAATGTCACCGCAGCCTTACCCCGCCAATGCCCTGGTCGTCGATACGATCGCGTTCCTGCGCTGGGTATGCGTGACCTTCCCCAATTTGTTGGTCGCGCTGGAGAACAACCACCCGCCAGTCGGACAGCAAGTTAAAGTCGGGGTCAACCTTGCGGATGTCCTGGCAATCACAGACCAGGTGGGTGGCTCCCAGGTAGGTGTGTGCTGGGATTTGGGTCACGATTTCCTGCGTCATATCGACCAGCCGCCGCCGCTGCCCTGGCTGGAACGGGTGGTGCACGCCCATGTCCATGATGTCGATGACGGCGGTCTGGACCACTATCCACTGATCTTTGGCAATGTGCCCGTGGCGCGCTGGTTGCGTGCACTGCGTGCAGTCAGCTCGAAAGGCACGGTCGTGCTGGAGATCAAGGGCGAGAACCTACGGAACTGGTCATCCAAACGCATCATGGAAGCGCTATCAAGTAGTATCGCCGAAATCACCGGGGTAATGAGATGAACACAAGCGACCAACTTTCGTATCGTCGTGCGACCAGCCCACGCCGGTTGAAACCCAAATGGTGGCGGCGCTGGGGGGAGGAAACGTTCTCCGCCTATTTATTCCTGTTGCCATCGCTGATCATTTTCATCGTGTTCACCTTCTTTCCGGCTTTGTTTTCAATGGTCATCAGCCTCTTCCGCTGGAACATGCCGGCGCAACCTCAATTCATCGGCTTTGAAAATTATCGCTACCTGTTCACGGATGCGATCGAAGCGCCGATCTTCTGGCGATCGATGTTGAACACGTTTTATTTCACCCTGGGCGTGCCGATCAACATGATCATCTCGCTGATGATCGCCTTACTCCTCAACCGGAAGATGCCGGCGATTGGTATATTCCGCACCACGTTCTTCTTGCCCACCATCACGTCGATGGCGGCGATATCGGTTGTCTGGTTGTGGCTTTACCACCCCTCACAATACGGTCTGTTCAACAGCTTTTTGATCGCGCTGGGTCTACCGCTACAGCGCTGGCTGCGCGACCCGGCGCTCGCCATGCCCTGCTTGATCGTGATGGGTATCTGGTCCGGGATGGGCTACAACATCATCATATTCCTGGCTGGCTTGCAATCCATCCCGCGCACCTATTACGAAGCCGCCCGCATCGATGGCGCCAACACGCTGTCGCTCTTTCGGTCCATCACCTTCCCATTGCTTGGACCAACATCATTCTACGTTCTCACCGTCGGCATGATCAACTCGCTGAAAGCGTTCACCGAGATCGATGTCATGACGCAAGGCGGACCGTTGAATGCGACCACCACCATGGCGTACTACCTGTACCAGAACGCCTTCCAATTTTTCCAGATGGGCAAAGCCTCAGCCATCGCCGTCATCCTGTTCGTCATTCTTCTCGCCATCACCTGGATCCAATTCCGATTCATAGACCGGAGCGTGTATTATGAATAGCGTCGCTCGCACGCCTTCGACCCAGCGACGATCACTGCTGCCGCGCATTAGCCGGACGCTATTGGATATCCTGTGGTATGTGGTCGTGATCATCCTGGCATTGGCGGTCATGTTGCCATTCATCTGGATGATCGTCACCTCGTTGAAAGGGCAATCCGAGGTGTTCGCCTACCCACCAACATGGATTCCCAAAGACCCGAAATGGGATAATTACATCCAGGTATGGAAGGAAGCCCCTTTCGCCAGGTATTTCCTGAATAGCACCATCGTGGCGATCGCGGTGACGATTGGGCAGTTGACCTCCTGCATCCTGGCTGCCTTCGCCTTCGCCCGCATGAACTTCAAAGGCAAGAACTTCATGTTCATGCTGTTCTTGAGCACAACCATGATCTCAAGCCAGGTTACCCTGGTGCCATCCTACCTGATCATGCGCAGCCTCAATTGGATCGACCACTACCAGGCGCTGATCGTACCCTTCCTGGCGAATGCTTTTGGCGTGTTCATG
The DNA here is from genome assembly GCA_013177815.1 of Anaerolineae bacterium. Classification (GTDB taxonomy): domain Bacteria; phylum Chloroflexota; class Anaerolineae; order Anaerolineales; family Anaerolineaceae; genus JABLXM01. The sequence goes on from JABLXM010000041.1 coordinate 16,930, forward strand.
ATCCGGCAATCATTTCGTGGGGTCCCGCGCGAGTTGGAAGAGGCGGCGAAACTGGATGGATGCGGGCGGCTGCGCTTCCTTGTTCAGATCCTCCTGCCCCTATGCAAGCCGATCCTGTCCTCCCAGGCGCTGTTCGCGTTCATGGGGAACTGGAATTCGTACCAGTGGCCCCTGATCATCACCAATCGCGACGAGATGCGCACCTTGCAAGTTGGACTGCGCTATTTCGTCAGCGGTGAAGGCGGGACGCAATGGGGTGTCTATATGGCGGCGGCGTTGCTGGTAACTGTACCGGTCATCCTGATCTATTTCCTGGTGCAAAAGACCTTCGTCGAGAGCATGGCAAGCACCGGCTTGAAAGATATCTGACCAGGCTGTAATGGGATATGTATATAATGACCATGTGGGAGTTTATTCTGCAAATGGCGTATCACCGCAAGAATGTTCGTCTGTCCCCGGTTTTTGATATGGAAAGGAATGGCAGCGCATGAAAACGTATCGTTGGATGGTCTACTTAGTTTTGGTCGCTCTGATCGTATCCGGCTGTGGCGGCACCGAAAAGTCCGCACCTGGCGGCGGCAGCGTGGATGCACAGGGCAACGTCACACTCGATTTTTGGTACGCCCTGGGCGGCGATAGCGGCGAAGCCGTCGAGGAACTCGTCAGGCAATTCAATGAATCGCACCCGACGATCCAGGTGGTCGCCACCTATCAAGGTGATTACACCACTGCCATGGCGAAAGTATACAGCGCCATCACCGGTGACACCTTGCCAAATATTGCCCAGTTGGGAGCGGCGCCCCTCTTGGGAAGCAGCGGCGCAATCCTCCCGATCGGCGATTTCATCGCCGCAGATGCCGAATTCGATGCCGCCAAGATCTACCCGGCTTTCCTTGAATACAACACCGCAGGGGGAGTCTTGTGGAGCATGCCGTTCAACAATTCCGTCCCCATCCTGTACTATAACAAGGACCTCTTCCTGGCTGCCGGGTTGGATCCCGAAAAGCCCCCTCAAAATGTGGAAGAGTTGCTGGCAGCGGCAAAAGCCCTGACCTCCGAACCGGATGCCAGTGGGATGCCGACCCAATGGGGTCTCAACACGCGTGAAGATACGCATTGGTTCTTGAGCGCGTTCTTCCTTGAAAACGGAGCGGAAATCGTCAGCCAGGATGAAACGAGCATGCTCTATAACTCCCCGCAGGCGGTCGAAATGCTGCAAATGTGGGCGGATTGGGTCACCACACAAGAAGTGATGCCCGCCAATCAGCACAAAGAGGCGCTTTCGGACTTCCTGGCAGGGAAACTGGGCATGCTGCTGAGTTCAACCGCAGTCATCAACAGCGTTCAATCCGGGGCATCGTTCTCACTGGGCACCGAACTATACCCCGCGGTGGGGACCGAACGAAAAGTACCGCTGGGCGGTGGCAGCCTTGTCATCTTCGAGAATGATGATGAACGCATCCGCGACGCTTCGTGGCAATTCGTAAAATTCATGGTCTCCGAACAATCCTCTTCGTATCTATCCACCCATACCGGCTATATCCCCATCTACACCGATGCAGTCGATTGGGTCGAGATCCAGACCATGATCGCAGACAACCCGATTCGCCAAGCAGTAATCGACTCGCTGCCGTATACGGTTTCCATTCCGGTCTTCTCCGCACTGGGGAATAGCGATCTGGCGTTACGGAAGGCAGTAGAGCAGGTGGAGTTGGGCGTCGCCACGCCCCAGCAGGCGTTGGATGAAGCCAAAACCTCGGTCGACCACGCCATCGAGACCCAATTTCAACCGACGCCGTAGATACTTTGCCTTTCGGGATCAAGCCAGTGCCTCAGGAACATCTCGTCACCTGCCCCTTTTGCAGCCTGCACTGCGCTGATGTGCGCCTGACCGTTGACGGCTACCAACTGGTGGGGGTTTCACCCGCTTGCCCAACCAGTCAGCGCGAATACACAAAAAGATTGGCGCACCTGGCTGTCGGCGCGGCGGCAGCGCCAGATCAAAAGGCGCTACGTGAAGCATCAGCCTGGATCCAAAATGCTCACCAGGTCATGATGATACTTTGCGGCGATGTCCACCAGGAAGCAGCCAGCGCGGCGGTAGACCTGGCAATCAAGACCCGCAGCGCGCTGGTTGGCGAAGAGAATGTGAGCGGCAGCCTGCTGACGATGGCGATGGCGGAGGCGGGCTATCTGACTGCCACATTGGGCGAGTTGTCGCCATCCATCGATCTGGTGGTGTTCGCAGGTGTCGCACCCGCTTCGATCCCCCCCCGCCTGCAAGACCAGCTTGGCTCAGACCGGTTGGCGCGCGCCATCCATCTCACTTCTCCCGACCCAGTAGCACTTATCCAGGAGCTGCGACTGGCTAATCGCGGTCTAACCTCATTTTCCACGCCGGCGAGCACGAGAATACAACAAGCAGGACACGGACTGGTGCTATTCGATAGCACCTGGATGAAGGATGGGGTATCCACTGCGATCGAATTATTGCGCTGGTTGGATGAACTGAACATCGAGCAGCGCTGGTATGCGCTGTATTTGCCGCCCTCCGCCAACAGCCTGGGGGTGGTTGAGACGCTGCTCTCCAGCACCGGCTACCCGGGAAACATGCAATTCTCACTATCCGGCGTGCACTATGATCCCCGCACCATCAACACCGAGAAATACCTGCTGCAAGGACGGGCGGATGTCTGTTTGGTGATCGGCGACCCAACCGGGTTGTCCGAACCGATCAGGCAAGCGCTATCCCAAATAAAAACCATCCTGATCAGTTCACAGCCGACCGATTGGCAACCCGACCTGATGATCCCGGTCGCCGGGGTTGGCTTGGATGGTACTGGCACCATGACGCGCCTGGACGGCGTCCCGCTACGCATACGGGGCATTTCACCATCGATGCACCCAGGGATCGAAGATATCCTCAGCCACTGGGCGCAGGAGCTTGGGATATGTTAGTCATTCGCGGCGCCCAACGCTACAACCCTGCCCAGGGGACGCAGGCGCAGATCGGCGACCTGTGGGTGGATGGCGAACGCATCATCCCGCCGCCCCAGCAGGCAGGCGATGTCGAGGTCATCGACGCGCACGGCAAGATCGTAGCGCCAGCCGGGATCGAGATCCACACCCACGTCGCCGGGTATCCGCTCAACGCCGCCCGCCGCTTCCTGCTCGCCAACCCCGATCACGCCCAGGGGTTGCTCCCCACCCCACAAGCTGCCGCCGAACGTTATTTGCGTATGGGATACACCACGGTATTCGACGCCGCCATGTCCCCCCTGTTCGCCCGGCACACGCAATACGACCTGAACCAGATGACGCAGCTCGACCGCGGCACGTACACCCAAATCGGCGATTACCGACAGATGATGACTGCCCTGGCTGTCGGAGATATCGCCTATGTGCGGGACCTGATCGCCTGGTTGGTGAGGATCACAGGCGGTTACGCCGTCAAGCTGGTCAACCCCGGTGGCGGTCTGGCGTGGAAGTCCGGGCAGCGCGGCATCGGTTTGGATGATCCATTCGGTGTTGGGGAATTGACGCAGCGCAAAGCGCTGGTCGAGCTGGTGAGTTTGGTGAACGAAATGGGCATGCCCCACCCGGCTCACCTGCACGCCTGCCGGCTGGGCGTGCCGGGTAATCACGCCTCCTTTTGTGAAACGGTCAAAGCGCTGGAAGGTCAACGATGCCACCTTTGTCATATCCAGTTCTATTCTTACGGAGAGCATCATTCCGGGGGGTATAGCTCGGCGGCTGAAAAGATCGTGGATTGCATCACGCCATACCCCGCACTCACCTTCGATGTAGGTCAGGTCATGTTTGGCAAGGCGATGGGCATCACCCATGATACCAGCGCGCTCAGCAACCTCCAGCGCGCCAGCAGCCACGCCTGGATAAGCTACCAGATCGAGGGTGAAGGCGGTAACAATATCATGCCATTGGATTATTCCGCCCAAGACCCCACCGGCGCCGTCCAGTGGGCAACCGGGTTGGAGTTGTTGTTGCGCTTTCCGGACCCGCTGCGGCTCTTCCTGACCACCGACCATCCCAACGGCGCCCCATTCGACAGCTACCCACAGATCATTGCATGGTTGATGGACCGCTCTGCGCGGTTGAAGGCGTTGAAGAACGTCCATCCGGCAGCCGATAAGCGCTCCGGGTTGGCGGGCATCACGCGCGAATATTCCCTGGGTGAGATCTTCGCCATGACCAGCCTGGGACCTGCCCGCGCCTTGGGCTTGACGGATAGGGGCACGCTGGAGCCCGGCGCGCTGGCTGACCTGCGCTGTTACTCGCCACGAACCGACATCCGGGAGATGTTCACCCACCCGGATTGGGTCATGCGGCATGGCAAGATGGTCGTTCAGGGTGATAAGATCATCCAGAACGGCGATGGTGCGCACCTGACCGTCCACCCGGGGTTCGACCAGGAGCGCTTGTCGATCTTGCAACGCGACCTGTCCAACTGGGTTTCACTTCCCGCGCGTGCGTACGCTCTGGATGATGATGAACTGGCAGGGATGAAGGAGGTGGCTTGTACATCCAAAACGTCCTGATCGATGACACCTTCGCGGAAGCGTTCCCGATGGTCTACAGCCGCCTGGTCATCACTGCCGATACCCGTCCGCTTGCGCGGCAAGCCGCCCAGGTTGCCGTTGGGCTGGCGACCTCGATCATCGGCTGCGACT
>JABLXM010000042.1 GCA_013177815.1 Anaerolineae bacterium
ATCGTGGACGGTCGCTATCGCTTCCTGGCAGGCGGCTGTGCCCCCACCCGCGCCGCGGCGCCTTTCATGGATATTCTGGAGGGCGTACGTCTGGCTGTCGTCGATGTCGAAACCATCAGCAGGCGTCGCATCTTGGATGCCGACGGCAACCTGATGCTCCCCACCCAGCCGGACGGCAGCGGTGTGGACCGCTTGGCGCTTACCCATTCCGCCGGTCCGCCTGTCAAGGTCTTGGCTGCCGGGCTGTTGGCGGATGTCTCACTGCAAAGCGCGCAAAACCTGGCAAGCAGCCTTTACAGCCGGCTGGTCGAGGTCATCAGCCTATCTGACCGTCGCCGTATGGATGAACAGATCGATGCCATCCTGAAGGCAGAGCCGGATATCGTGATCCTGGCGGGCGGCAGCGAAGGCGGCGCCAGCCGCTCCATCCAGAATCTGGTGGAGTTGTTGCTGCTGGCGCTGCGCGTCATGCCGCAGGATAAGCGCCCCCAGGTGCTCTATGCTGGCAACTCGGCGCTGGCGAAACCGGTCAAGGAAACGCTGGAAAAATGGACCGGCGTCCGCACCGCGCCCAATATCCGCCCCTCGGTGGACAAGGAAAACCTGGCACCCGCCCAAACCATACTGGCGCAATCCTTCAACCGCATCCGAGTCCAGCAGTTGGGCGGCTTTGCCAAACTGGCTGGCATCAGCAGCGATAATCCCCTCCCCACCGCTCACGCCATCGGGCGGGTGGCGCGCTTCCTCAGCAAGGTCTACGACCCCCGCAAGACCATCCTGGCGCTGGATCTGGGCGCCAGCCACACCACCCTGGCTGCCGCCAACGGCGGCAGGCTGTCGCTCTGTGCTCTGCCGGTCGGCATGGGCGGCGGTGCGGTGGAAGTCATGCGGCACAGCCGTGTGGAAGACCTGACCCGCTGGTTACCGCTGGATATTCCCCCGGATGTGGTGCGCGATGCCATCTGGCAAAAGACCCTGTATCCTGGCGCCCTGCCGCTCACCCGTGAAGCCATGGCAATCGAACAGGCGCTGGCGCGTCAGGTCTTGCGCTTGGCGCTCGAACAAACCCAGCCAGCGTGGGAGTCCTTCCCACCTGCCCTGGAACCCATCCTGGTCTCCGGTTCCATCCTTTCGGCTGCGCCGACCCCCGGTCAGGCGCTGTTGATGTTGCTGGACGGGTTGCAACCGGTCGGTGTGACCACCTTCATCCTCGATCCCAATCAGCTCATCCCCGGTCTGGGCGCAGTTGCGCGTGTCAACAACCTGCTCACGGTGCAGGTGCTGGATTCAGGCGCATTCGTGCATTTGGGCACGGTCATATCACCCGTCAGTCGCGCGCGCTATGGCACACCGGTGCTCCACGCCCGTCTGGTGACCGAAGACGGCAAAGAGAGCCGCCATGAGGTGCATAAGGGCAGTCTGGTGCGCCTGCCGCTCAAGCCGGGTGTTCCTGCCCACTTGCATCTGACCGCCCTGCACGGCGCGCAAATCGACCCTTACAGCCGCAGCGGCGCCACCGCCAACCTCAAGGTCATTGGCGGCGTGTGTGGTGTCATCATCGATGCACGCGGGCGCCCACTGGCGCTGCCGCAGGATGCCGCCCGCCGTCGTGACCTGATCAACAAGTGGGGCGCAGCGTTGGGCGGGTAACAATGTGGTATGAAAATTGCAACTAACCAAAAACGGTCATAATTCGACATGAAAACAGCCCTCACCCACTTCCTTCCGCTCACCCTGGTGCGCCGCGCGCGTCTGCTGCCGGCGTCTGGCAAAGTGCTGGTGCGCTACGGTCAGCAGGTCAGCGGCACCGAGGTCATCGCCCAGGCGCGCCTGCAGAACCATCACTTGCTGGTGGACCTCAGCCGTACGCTGCGCATCTCGCCGGAAAAAGCGGCGGCGGTATGTGACCGCAAGGTTGGTGAAACGGTGCAGGAAGGTGACATCCTGGCGGATATGGGCGGTCTGCTGCGCCGGGTCGTGCGCGCCCCGGCGGATGGCGAGATCGTGGCGCTTCAGCGCGGGAAGGTCCTCATCGAAATAGCCTCCGAGGTCATCACCCTCAAAGCCGGTTTGAGTGGAACCGTGGCAGAAGTCTTCCCCGACCGTGGCGCCGTCATCGAAGGCGCCGGCGCGCTGGCGCAGGGCATCTGGGGCAATGGGCTGCTGGATGTGGGCGTGTTGCATGTGCTGGCGCAAGAGCCGCTGGATGATTTCACCCCCCGCAAGTTGGATATATCCATGCGCGGGGCGGTGGTGCTCGGCGGTCACTGCTGCCAGGCTAACGCGCTGCATATGGCGGCAGAGCTGCCGCTGCGTGGTCTGGTGCTTGGTTCCATGACCGCCGACCTGATTCCGCTCGCTAATTCGATGAAATTCCCCGTCATCCTGCTGGAGGGGTTCGGGCGTCACCCCATCAACCCCGTGGCTTTCAAGTTCCTGTCCACCAATCACGGGCGGGAGATTTGCCTGAACGCCGCCATCCTGGATGATTTCGAGGATCAGCGCCCGGAAGCCTTCATTCCGCTGCCCGCCGGCGCTCACCTGCCGCGTGAGATGGCAGAATTGAAGCCCGGTATGCAGGTGCGCATGGTGAACCTGCCATACGCCGGTCAGGTCGGCACCCTGGTGACGGTCGAACCCGAACTCACTCAGGTCATCGCTGGCGTGCGCGCCAGGGCTGCCGTGGTCAAATTGGAAAATGACCAAAAAATTACATTACCGCTAGCCAATCTGGATGTGCTAGAATAATATATTGAGAGAGAAACCGGAGGAGATGCACCATGACAAACCCAGATGACAACCTGTTTGACGACGGTTTGGAAGAAGAAGCGAGTTATACCTCGACTCCCAGTGAATCTGGGGGCGGTAACCGCACCTTCCTGATGGCTGCCGGCATCCTCGGCGCCATCACCCTGTTGGTGGTGATCGTCGGTGTGGTGCTGTTGTTCGTTTCCCGCCAGGGGGGCAGTTCGCGCCTGGAAGAAGCTGCGCGCATCAACGCCATGAACACCGCCACCTCAGCCGCAGCCACCGAGCAAGCCTTTGCCGCCGCGCTGCTGCTGACCCCCAGCGCCACCCTGCCGCCCACCGCCACGTTGGCACCCACCCTCACGCCGGTGGTGGTCGAAGCCAGTGCCACCCCCACCACCGAAGCCACCGAAGATGGCATCGGCGCCGGACCGGATGAGGACGCCGCACGCACTGCCACCGTCTCCGCCCTGCTGACTCAAGCCGCCGGCGGCGGCGCCGTGCCCACCCCCACGCCCACCGGTTTGCCCCAATCCGGCTTTGCCGATGAAGTCGGGCTGCCGCTCATGCTCGGTCTTTCGGCGTTGCTGATCGTGGTCATCTTCGTCATTCGCCGGCTGCGCCTCTCCACGCAGCAATAACCTATCCCCGGATAACAAAAGCCGTTTCCGCAGCTTCGCGGCTGGTGGAAACGGCTTTGACTTTAAGTTGGGCGGACGAGTTGCCTATGGACCGCTCACGGTCGGGTAGCCGGCGCTCGCCCACTGGTTCATCCCGCCCGCCATACTGGTCACATTCTGGTAGCCAGCCTGCAGCAGGATGTCGCGCCCGCTGGCACTGCGATTGCCGGAGCGGCATACCACTACCACCGCTTGCTCCTGCGGCACTTCGCTCAGGCGGCTCTCCAGCTCGCCCAGCGGGATCAGCGTCGCGCCCGGCATATGGAACTGTTCCCACTCCTCCAGTTCGCGCACATCCAGCATGAAGGCTCCCTGCGCCTGCAAGTCATGGGCTTCATCCACGCTCACCTCGCGCGGCAGTGCTTCCGCCGCGCCGCCCGCCTGCGGCTGGAAGGCGCTCACCGCCAGGATGATCACCACCACCGCCAGCGCGCCCAACGCCACCGGCAGCCACGGGAAAGCCTTCTTCGTCTTTATTTGCCTCTTCCGGCTCATGTATTCCTCGCTATTTTTGATGAATTATACCGAAGTTATAGCTTTTATCGTCGCACCATGTAGAAACCAGGGAAGAACAATGACAACACCCCCCATCATTCTGAGGGAACAACCCGTAGGTTGGGTTGAGGGTGCCATCCGTGCCCACCCCGTTCCAAACCATCATCCCCGCAACCCCGCTGCCCTCAACCCAACCGCCTCACACCCGCCAGGTCCCCGTCCCAACAAACGCCTTACGAGAGCGTAGCGCAGCGATGGAGCAAACCCCCTCCAAACCAGCCAACACCCCGGCGCCCCCCGTCATTCTGAGCGAGCGCCAGCGACCGAAGAATCTCATCCCAACGCTCCCCACCTTCGCAATCTGCCGCGGTAATTCGGGGGCTGTCCCAAAAGTCAGATTCGTCATGCTGAGCGAAGCGCGAAGTCCCCGCAGGGGGAAGCATCTCCCCCATTAATGAAAAACTCCTCCCCGCGCCATGATAAATTAATCACTTTTGGGACACCCACGTGCCCGCAGGGCAGAAGGGGCTGTCCTTCACAACTTACCGTATCAAAAAACTACAATCGTCTGCAACGACTTATATTCTTGCAGGAAATTTGTGCAAATCTTCACCCAGGGCGTCGCACACTGCCGAAAAAACCGCGGAAGAAACCGGAACAGTGGCGCATTCACCAATACTTTTGGCGCCATACGGTCCGGCGGGCTCGTTTGCCTCGATGAAGTCTATTGTAAGATTCTGAGGCATATCACAGGGATGTGTCCGCCCATATCTCTTTAAAGTATTATTGATTAACTTGCCTTTGTCGTCGAAGTACAACCCTTCATACAAGGCATAACCGATCCCCATTTCGATTCCGCCTTCCAGTTGCCCTTCGATACCCATTCGGTTGATGATGGTTCCAATATCGTGGACTGCCACGTAATCTATTATTTTCACCTTGTGGGCTGCTTCGTTCACCCACAACTCCACAAAATGCACACCATAAGAGGTTGGATTTGATGATGAGGCATATGACTCGAATGACATTAACTCTTCCTGGTCAACCATCTGGGTTTTTGTGATCAATTCACCTAATGTCATTTTTCGCTCGGAGTCGCCCTTTACTTGTACACAACCGTTGGCAAATTCGACCTCACCGACCATGCAGTCCAGAAAATTGGATGCTTTTTCGGCTAATTTTCCTTTCATGTTCTCAGCCACTTTCTTCGCTGCCGTTCCTTCCACGAACACGCCCCGGCTGGCATAATCCGCCAAATTGTAGGGAACCAGGTCGGTGTCGGCTTCCACGGTTTCGACATCCTCAGGTTGAATTCCAAGTATGCTGGCGACCATTTGAGTCTGCATGGTGACGGAACCATTACCCATGTCGTGTGCTCCGGTATACAATACGAAAGTCCCATCTTCGTTAGGCTTCAGCGATACCGCCATGATATCCCTGTGTGCACCGTATAGGCTGTTGCCATGGCTGCCTACCGACATTCCAATGCCGCGTTTCCAACCCGCTTCCAGTGGGCTATTCTTTGTCTTCTTCCTTTCCTCCCAATTGAATAACTCCGCCCCACGCCGGATCGCATCTTCCACACGGGGATTGCCGATCGGGGTTTTCCAGCGTTGGTCAATTCCATCCGGTTTGACCGCATTCTTGAGTTGAAATTCAACCAGATCCAGCCCGAGCTCACGGGCAATTTTGGCAAACTGCACCTGCTGGGCATTGAAGATTTGTGGCGACCCAAACCCCCTCATGGCGCAAGCGATCGGCTTGTTGGTATACACCGGGATGCCCCGGAAACGCATGTTGGGAATCTTGTATACCTTGAACGGCTTTTGAGCCATAGCTCCAACGACATCCATGGCGCTGGAAGCGTAAGCGCCTGTATTGGTGATCACTTTGAAATCCTGAGCCAACACGGTGCCATCGTTCTTGACGCCCGTCTTGATGTAGATAATGGCTTCATGGCGTGTCCGGCTTAAAACCATGTTGTCCTTGCGGTTCAACAGCAGTTTAACTGGTCGTTTCGCCTTGATCGCCAACGCCGCCACGACTACCTCAAGATTTAATTCGATTTTTGAGCCAAAAGCCCCACCGATAGCCGGGCGGATCAATCGAACGCGCGTCATCGGGAGGTCAAATATTCGGGAAAGCAGGATTCTCAAGTTGAATGTATTTTGACTCGGAGACCAGATTGTCAGTTTCCCGCGGGAGTTATAATCAGCGATGGCTACGTGTGTTTCCATAGCCATATGATGTAACGGAGGCATCTCATAACGATCTTCGAATATTCGATCACACTGATCCCAGGCTTCATCAACGTTCCCGGCTTCCGTGAACTCCTCGCCCACTTTATTTCCACCTTCATGAATTGCAGGCGCCCCTTCCTCCAGCGCTTTCTCCGGGTCGAATACTGCCGGAAGTTCCTCGTATTCCACCTTGATCAGCTTGAGCGCTGCTTCCGCTATTTTTGCATCCTCCGCAGCCACCGCCGCCACCCGGTCTCCAACAAAACGCATCACATCACTAAACACCTGCTCCGTTCTGGGTATGTCATCCTCAAATATACGCAAGTAGCTGTTATAAAGATATCTCGGCGTATTCTTATAACAGACGACCGCATGAACGCCCGGCAGTTTCTCCGCTTCTTCATAATCGATTGATTTTATCCGGGCGTGTGCGTACGGGCTGAGGAGCATCTTTGCCGTCAGCATCCGTGGCATTTTCATGTCCCCAACATATTTCAACTCGCCGGTGACTTTCATCACTGCATCGCGAATCGGTTCAAATTTTCCGATGACCTCTGGATTTTTCACTGATCACCTCCGCTCATCCTGTGGGCAGCCAGCTTGATTGCGTCCACGATCTTCACATAACCCGTGCATCTGCAAATGTTGCCATCTATCGCCGCGAGGATTTCCTCATCGTTTGGATTCGGGTCGACATCCAGCAAGGCTTTGGCAGACATGATCATGCCGGGCGTGCAGTACCCGCATTGTACTGCCCCGGTCTCGATGAAAGCTTCCTGGATCGGATGTAGTCTTTCTGGTGTGGACAGACCTTCAATCGTCTCGATCTTCTTCCCAACCAAATTTTTGGCGATCTTCACACACGAATTCTCAGCTTTGCCATCAATGATTACTTTGCATGCCCCACAGTCTCCCGTCAGGCAGCCCGGTTTGGCTCCCGTTAGGTCCAACCTTTCTCTCAGTACTGTCAGTAAGGTTTCATTCCCTTCTACCTCTAAGATGTAATCTTCTGAATTGATGTTCAACACAATTTGTGGCATGAAAAACCTCCAAAATAATGTCCCCTGCGTTAATGCGATATTGGCAACAGTGCCCCCACGCAATGAATATTTTAATAATAAATGAATATTAAGCAAAAAAATTTTATTAAACTTACCATTTAACGAGCCTATTAGGCAAGTGATAAATATCCATTATCTGTACGGCTTAACGTTGATAAATCATTCTTGGGCTTTATCCGGTTCAGTGGACACAAAAAATGTCAAAATGACAGCTCCTCATCGCTCCTGGAAAGCCTTATCATCTAACCCCTCATTAACTTTTCTCTGATCGACCTTTGCCTTCCGTCTAATCAACACACATCCCCTCTTCTCGTCATTTTGAGGGAGCGCAACGACCGGAAGAATCTCATCCCCAAAAACCACCTCTTGCCCGTCTTTGCGAAGAGCACAGCGACGAAGCAACCCTCCTTGAAAGTAACCCGTAGGTTGGGTTGAGGGCGCCATCCACACCCATCCGCCTCACACCCGCCAGATCCCGTCCCAACAAATGCCTTGCGAGCAGCGCAGCGACGAAGCCATCGCCGCGCCCTCTCCAGTCTTTTTGTCCTGAAATAACCCATGAAGACCGACCCCTTTGGTATAATCAACCCCATGAACGACAAAGCCCCTTCGGGCAAGGAAATCCGCCTCACCAGCCTCTCCGCCTGCGCCGGTTGAGCGTCCAAGCTAAGCGCTGAGGCGCTGGCGCAGGTGCTGCGCCCCTTGGACGCCATCTTCCAACCCGGCGATTACCCCGATCTGCTGGTGGGGTTGGGCGCGCCGGATGACGCTGCCGTCTGGCGGCTGGACGATGAGCGCGCGTTGGTCATCACCACCGATTTCTTCACCCCGGTGGTCGATGACCCCTACGACTACGGCGCCATCGCCGCCGCCAACAGCCTCTCGGATGTCTACGCCATGGGTGGTGTGCCCTTCCTGGCGCTCAACATCGCCGCCCTGCCCCCGCAATTGCCAACTGAGATCGGCGCCGGCATTATCCAGGGCGCCGCAGAGATCGCCCGCCAAGCCGGCGTGGTGATCGCCGGCGGTCACACCGTCCAGGATAAGGAACCCAAGTTCGGGCTGGTGGTGATCGGCTTCGTTCACCCGCAAAAATTCCTCGCCAAGGGCGGCGCCCAACCCGGCGACCGCCTGGTGCTGACCAAACCGCTCGGGTTCGGCGTCACCACCACCGCCCTCAAACGCGAACAAGCCGAGCCGCAGGACGTGGCGGAAGTCGTCGGCTGGATGAAACGCCTCAACCGCGGCGCGGCAGAACTGGCACTGGCGCACCACCTGCGCGCCGCCACCGATATCACCGGTTTCAGCCTGTTGGGGCACGCCGGCGAGATGGCGCAAGCCAGCGACGTGCACCTGCGCTTCGAGTTCGACCGTATCCCCTTCGTCTCGTGCGCGCGCAAATACGGCGAACTGTGGGCTTTCCCCGGCGGCGCTGCCGATAATCGCCTCTACTTCGGCAACCCGGTGCACTTCGACCCGCGCCTGAGCGAGATGGAGCAGATGCTGCTCTTCGACCCCCAGACCAGCGGCGGCTTGCTGCTGGCGGTGCCTGCCGCAACCCTGCCGGCTTTCCTGCAAGACGCCGAAGAACGCGGTCAACCTGCCTGGGAGATCGGCGCAGTGCTGCCCGGCGAAGGCATCGCAGTCATATAAACCGTATCCCAACGACCACCCTACAATAATGTCGACTTTTTACAAGTGCGGTTGGTAGTCAACTTCCACCCGGTTGGATGTTAGAATTTAAGGCATGAACGCCCCCGGCGAGCACATCCAAGGCATCCTGGATACCCTGCCGACCAAGCCCGGTTGCTACCTCATGAAGGACGAGAACGGGCAGGTCATCTACGTCGGCAAGGCGGTCAACCTGCGCAACCGCGTGCGCTCCTACTTCCACGCCAGCGCAGACCAAGACCGCAAGACCGGCAAACTGGTGCGCCAGATTCGGGATATCGAGTGGATCCTGGTCGGCTCAGAATTGGAAGCCCTCATCCTGGAGATGAACCTGATCAAGAAGCACCGCCCCAGGTTCAACATTCGCCTCAAAGATGACAAGCGCTATCCCTACATCAAGGTGCACTGGGCAGATCCCTTCCCCAAGGTCACCGTCACGCGGCAGATGATCAATAACGGCTCGCGCTATTTCGGACCCTACACCAGCGTGTGGGCGGTGCACCAGACGTTGGACGTGCTGCGGCGCATCTTCCCCTACCTCACCTGTGACCGCGAGATCACCGGGCAGGACTCGCGCGCCTGCCTGTATTACGACATCAAACTGTGCAACGCCCCCTGCACCGGCATGGTGGACCAGCACAACTACCGCGCCACGATCCAGGACCTGTGCGACTTCCTGGATGGACGCACTACGCCGATCGTGGCACGCCTGCAAGGCGAGATGGCGCAAGCCGCCGAAGAACTTCGCTACGAGCGCGCCGCCGCCCTGCGCGACCGGCTGCGCGCCATCGAGACCGTGGTGGAGAAACAGAAGATCGTCTCATCCGAGGAGGTGGATTCGGATGTCATCGCCCTGGCACGCACCGATGGCGATGCCTGCGTGCAGATCTTCTTCATCCGCAGCGGCAAGTTGATCGGGCGCGAGTACTTCATCCTGGAGGGCACCGAGGAAGAGGATAATTCCGAGGTGATCGGCGAGTTCATCAAGCAATTCTACGCCGAAGCCGCCAACATCCCCGCTCAGTTGTTGCTGCCGGAGGAGGTGGAAGAAGCGCAGATCATTCGCCAGTGGCTCAACACCAGCCGCGGCAGCCACAAGGTGGAACTGGTGGTGCCGCGCGATGGCTCACCCCAGGAACTGGTGCAGTTGGCGACCGAGAACGCCGTCGAGACGCTGCGCGCGCTCAAGTCGCAATGGGATGCCAACACCAACAAGCAAGTGGAAGCGCTGCACGAACTGCAACTCGCCTTTGGGCTGTCCGAGCCGCCCAACCGCATCGAGTGTTACGATATCTCCAACACCCAGGGCACGGCGGCGGTCGGCAGCATGGTGGTCTTCGAACAGGGCGTCGCCAACCGTTCGCTTTACCGGCGCTTCAATATCCAATCGGTCACAGGTCCGGATGACTTCGCCAGCATGGAGGAGGTGCTGACGCGTCGCTTCCGGCGCTGGCAAGCCGCGCAGGAAAAGAAAGCCACTCCAGGCGCCAAAGTGGACCCGGCGTTCTCCATCCTGCCGGACCTGCTGCTGGTGGATGGCGGCAAGGGGCAGTTGAGCCGGGCGGTCGCCGTGTTGGGGCAGTTCGAGTTGCTGGACAAGGTACCGCTCGCCGGGCTGGCGAAGCAACAGGAGGAACTCTTTCTGCCGGAAAAGCCCACAGCGTTGCTGCTGCCGCGCCATTCTCAGGGGCTGTACCTGCTGCAACGTGTGCGCGACGAAGCCCATCGCTTTGCCATCACCGCCCACCGCAAGCGCCGTGGCAAGATCGGCTTGGCTTCGCGGCTGGATACCATCCCCGGCATCGGACCGGCGCGGCGCAAAGCGCTGCTGGCGCGCTTTGGCTCGATAGATGGCATCCTGCATGCCAGCCTGGAAGACCTGACCGCCGTGGCGGGCATCAACGCCAGCCTAGCGCAGGTCATCAAGTCGGAACTGGAGTGAACCCCATGGAAAAGACAGCCTGGATCGTAGACGATGACCGCGATATGCGCGACGCGCTGGCAATGATGCTGACCATGAACGGCTATGAGGTGCAGCAGTTCCCGGATGTGCCGCAAGCCGCCAAGGTGCTGGTGGCTGGTGCGGCGCCGGCGCTGTTCCTGCTGGACCTCAACATGCCGATGGTAAGCGGGTTGGATTTCCTGGAATTCATTCGCAAACGGGAAACCTGGGCGCACATCCCGGTCATCCTGGTCACATCCGAAAGTGACGAAACCATGATCGAGAAAGCCATCAAGCAAGGCGCCGATGGTTACGTGGTCAAACCGATCTCACTGGAGCAACTCAAAGCTGCCATCTTCACCGCCATCGAACGGCGCAGGGCAGTGGCGGGCGAATAGGATTAAGTATCCGGCAACCTCCACAAAGTTTGCATATATAATTCTCTTTGAAATAATTTCTGTTATTGCAAGGAGGAATTTAGTGGAAACCGATAGTGTTTTCTGTATATCCTGCGGAACAGCCAACCGGTTGAACGCCCGCTTCTGCTACAAGTGCGGCGCGCCTGTTATTGCGCAGGCGTCCGCCCCGACAGCAGAAACACCCCCGCCGGCAAGAGGCGTTTCCCCGTTAGTGCCAGTGAATACTCCAGTGCCGATGCCGCCCTCAATGAACGCGACTCCCGGCTCCGATTTCATCACATTGGCATGCCCGAGCTGCGGCGGCAAGCTGAATATCACTTCCAGCCTGGAGCGTTTTGCATGTGGTCACTGTGGCAATGAGCATATCGTACGCCGTGCTGGCGGCACGGTGTCGCTAGAACCGGTGATGGACAAACTGAACCAGATTAGCGACAACATCAATAGCATGGGCGGCGGCATTAGCCGCATCACGGCGGTGGCAGAAAAGCAGGCAGCCGAGGCTGCCATCAAACGCTTGCGCGGCGAGATTGAAGAACAGAAGAAGCGCATGGCTACCCTTGAAGGAAATACAGCCACCACTTGGATGATTTTCGGCATTAGCGCGGTGGTGATGGCGTTGAGTATCTTCGTACTGATATTGGACGGCGGCGAAACGGGCATTCTTAAAGCCATTTTCATTCCCGGCGCCCTTCTCGGCGGTTTGATGACCTTGATAGGATTGATCGCAGTCATTTCTGTCACCAGCAGCCGCAAGAAGGAAGAACAGCAGATTTACGCAAGCATAAGTCAGAAGGAACAGGAACTGGCGCGCAACCAACAAATCGCCAATTCGTGACGACCAGCACACTCCGTGAACTGCCAAAACGATCGACAGCGGTAATAAAGCATGAGCTGACTTTTAGCTTCCTTGCCGCTTCTTTCTGAGTTACTCTTTAGTCGATTGCTTGTTCAATAATGGTCTTCCGGTTGAGTTCTTCTTGGGTCATTACGATTGTCCTTGTCATGGCTTTTGCCCTCGATTAGAACATTTTAACTTTGCCAGATTAGGACTTTACTACTTTATCACCCCTCCCTGTCAAGGCAACCCTTGCATGCACACGCAAGCCATGATATAATCCACCTTCGCGTGTTGGGATAAACTCAACATTAGGAATCATCGCAAGGAATGATAATCATGGACATGATCAAAGCCATTGAGGCTCCCGAAAACCCGAACATCCCTGCGCTCTCACCGGGTGATACCGTCAGCGTGCACGTCAAGATCAAAGAAGGCAACCGCGAGCGTATACAGGAGTTCAAAGGCACTGTGTTGTACACCCACAACAACGGCGCCAGTTCCACCTTCACCGTCCGCCGCATGGCAAGCAACGGCATCGGCGTCGAGCGCACCTTCCTCACCCGCTCACCCCGCATCGACAAAGTCGTGGTGGAGCGTCACAACAAAGTGCGCCGCGCCCGCCTGTACTTCCTGCGCGGGCTGACCGGCAAGCGCGCCCGTCTCAAACAAAAGTTTTAGACGATTGCGCGCCCATTCTAGAGAAAACAAGTGCAGCCCAACCAGGCTGCACTTTGCCTTCTTGTACCAGAATAGGGATTGTGTGCGAAAAAACAGCTAGGTTATAATGAGATAACTATGGCAAGGTCCCAGAAGATGCAAGGCATTCACCCGGTCGTCAGAATCCGCAAGTTGTACACACCTGACCCGGATCGCAATTATTGGCTCAGCCGGACGCCCTCAGACAGGCTGAAACAACTGGAAGCCATCCGGTGCGAGTATCACCAGTGGAGGTACGGCGGTGAACCCGGATTTCAGAGAGTTTATTCGATCATTAAACGCTAACCGGGTGCGCTATTTAGTTGTTGGCGGGTACGCAGTCGCATTCCACGGTCATCCTCGTTACACGAAAGACATCGACATCTGGCTGGCGCGCGATCAGGAAAATGCCGAAAAAATCGTACAGGCATTGGTCGACTTCGGTTTTGCATTACTTGGATTATCGGTCGATGATTTCCTCCAACCAGAACTGATCATCCAGCTAGGGTATGCGCCCAACCGCATCGACCTGATGACGGACGTTTCGGGTGTGATATTCGATGATTGCTATCCGAAACGCACGGTCGAGAAAATGGAAGACTTAGAGATCGATTTCATCGACCAGGAAAGCCTGATAAAAAACAAACGCGCATCCGGTCGCAAACAGGACTTGGCTGACTTGGAAATACTCGAACAATGAAACCCATCATCGGCATCACCACCTTCCAATACCACTCCAGCCGGCATGGACCGACGGTGGCATTGGCGCGCAACTATGCCGAATCCGTCTCGCGCGCCGGCGGCGTACCGGTGCTGTTGCCCGCCGGCGTCCCCCCGGACGAGGTCGGCAGGCTGCTGCGCAGACTGGATGGTGTGCTGCTCTCCGGCGGGGCGGACCTGGATCCACATCTGTTCGGCGCCAGTCCGCACCCCCGCGTTTACGGGATCGATGCCAACCGCGATGGGTTGGAATTGGCGCTGGTGCGCGAGGCGCTGGCGGGCGGCATGCCGCTGTTGGGCATCTGCCGCGGCATCCAGGTCATGAACGTGGCGCTGGGCGGCTCGCTGTTCATCCACATCCCAGATCAATTGCCTGGCGCACTGCTCCACGATATGGACGGACACCCACGCAGCACCATCGCTCACCCGGTGCGCCTGCGTACCGCTTCTAAACTGGCAGTGTTGCTGGCTGCCACGGAGGTTGGCGTCAACAGTTACCACCACCAGGGCATCGACCGGCTGGCAGCCAACCTGACCGCCACTGCCTGGTCGCCGGATGACCTGGTCGAAGCCGTGGAGCTGGACCATCACCCCTTCTTCGTGGGCGTGCAGTGGCATCCGGAGAGCATGCCCGATGATCCCTACGCCAGACGGTTGTTCGCCGGGTTCATCCAGGCAGCCGCCGCCGGGAAGGCAGGATAGATGAACTCACATACCAATACGCCTGCTCCAATTGGGATGTTCGACTCAGGCGTGGGCGGGCTCTCGGTGTTGCGCGCCGTCCGCCGGTTGATCCCCGCCCAACCGGTGCTGTTCCTGGCGGACCAGGCAAACGTACCTTACGGCTCACGCTCGCTTGCGGAGGTGCAGGCGCTCTCCGAAGGCATCACGCGTTTTCTGCTGGCGCAAGGCGCCCGGCTGATCGTGGTAGCCTGCAATACTGCCTCAGCCGCCGCCCTCTACCAACTACGGAACACCTTCCCGGCGGTGCCCTTCGTCGGCATGGAACCCGCGGTCAAACCGGCGGTGGAGCACACCCAATCCGGCACGGTGGGTGTGCTGGCAACACCGGCGACCTTCCAGGGTGAACTGTACGCTTCGGTGGTGGCGCGCTTCGCCCAGGGCGTGACCATCCTGCAGGATACCTGCCCGGGGTTGGTATCACAGATCGAAGCCGGTCACCTGGAAGGCGCAGAAACCCGTCGCATCCTGGAAGACGCCCTGCTGCCAATGATCGCTGCCGGTATCGACTCGCTGGTGCTGGGATGCACGCACTATCCCTTCGTCATCCCGTTGATCGAGCGCATCCTCTCGGCGAACAGTCGCCAGCCGGTCAATGTCATCGACCCGGCGCCGGCAGTGGCGCGGCAGACCCGCCGTCTGCTGGCGGAAAACGGCTGGCTGGCACAAGACGAGCAGCCAGGTGCAATGACGCTGTGGACCACCGGTGACACTGCCACCTTCGAACACCTGCTGCCGCGCTTGTTGGGAGAAAAATTAGCGAGCCATTCCGCCCTTTGGTCGGCTGACCAACTGACGGGATAGCCCGCTATCGATTTTCAATCTGGCTTCCTTGTTCAGGCGTGGATGCTGTGTCCCTCCACACCCTCTGCCGCTTCCATCAACACCTCGCTGAGCGTCGGGTGGGCGTGCACGTTGCGGGCGATCTCCGCCGTGGTCAGTTCCATGCGCTGCGCCAGGGTCAGTTCTGGCAGCAATTCGGATACTTCCGGACCGATCATGTGCGCGCCCAGTATCTCGCCATATTTGGCATCGCTGATGATCTTGGCGAAACCGGCGCCTTCACCCAAACCCAGCGCCTTGCCGTTGGCGATGAAGTTGAATCGCCCGATCTTGACATCGTACCCCTCTTCGCGCGCCTGGGTTTCGGTCAACCCAAAGGATGCCACCTGCGGCTGACAGTAGGTGGCGCGTGGCATCATGCGGTAATCCAGCGTGACCGTCTCGACGCCGGCGATGTTCTCGGCGCACACCACCCCCATGGCGGATGCCACATGCGCCAGCAACAATTTGCCGGTCACATCACCAATCGCCCAGATGCCGGGCACGTTGGTCGCCATGCGCTCATCCACTTCGATGAATTTACGCTCGCTCATTTTGACGCCGGCTTCTTCCAACCCCAGATTGAGGCTGTTGGGTTTGAACCCAATTGCCACCAGCGCCTGCTCGGCTTCCAGTTCCTGGTCGCCGTCATCGGAACTGACCTTCACCCTGACGCTCTGCTTGGTCGTCTCGATACCGTTGACGCGCGTGCCGGTCATGATCTGAATGCCGCGCTTCTTGAAGGCTTTTGCCAGTTCGGCGCTGACCTCCTCGTCTTCCAGCGGCGCAATGCGTGGCAGCATCTCGACCAGCGTCACTTTGGTGCCATAACTGCTCCAGACGGTGGCAAACTCCAGTCCGATGGCGCCGGCGCCGATGATGACGACCGATTCGGGTAATTTGGTTTGCAAAATGGCTTCCTGGTAACCGACGACCTTCTCGCCGTCGAGCTCGACGCCGGGAATCTTCGCGACCGAGGCGCCGGTGGCAATGATGACATTCTTGGCGCTCAGTTCCGTTATACTGCCATCCGCCCCAGTCACTGCGACCTTGTCTTTGGCAAGCAGTTTGGCAGACCCCATGTGAACATCAATGTTATTTTTACGCATCAAGAAAGCCACGCCTTTGGTCAGGCGCTCCGAAACTTGCCGGCTGCGCGCCACTGCGGCGCCAAAGTCCAGTTTCAGGTTTTCCACGCTGAAACCAAACTCCTTGCCGCGTTCGCGCAAGGTATGCGCCACTTCGGCGTTCTTCAACAAGGCTTTGGAAGGGATGCAGCCCACATTCAAGCACACGCCACCCAACCATTGCTTATCCACCACGGCGGCTTTCAATCCCAATTGCGAAGCGCGGATGGCGGCAACGTACCCGCCCGGACCCGCACCGATCACGACCACATCATAAGCGCTCATCATCATGTCCTTTACCGGTGTTTTTCGTTTCCACTATTTTATTCCATTTTCCCGCCAAAGCATGATTACCGTATCAAGTCCAGCCCTCCAAAGTCTGTACGACGCTGGCGAGAAAACCGTCCGCGCCGGCGCCGTCCAGGATGCGGTGGTCGAAAGTCAGCGAAAGGTACGCCATCGGGCGGATGGCAATGGCGTCATCGATCACCACCGCGCGCTTCTGTATCGTACCAACGCCCAGGATGGCGCATTGCGGCTGGTTGATGATGGGCGTGGCGAAGAGCGACCCGCCGGTGCCGTGGTTGGTCAGGGTGAAGGTGCCACCCTGAACCTCATCAGGTTGCAGATGGCGGGAGCGCGCCCGTTGCGCCAGGTTGTTGACCGACTTTGCCAACCCGATCAGCGAGAGACCATCAGCGTTCCGTATGACCGGCACGATCAATCCCTCCTCGCCCAGTGAGACCGCCACACCGATGTTGATATCGGCGTGCAGTTGGATGCCCTGCTCGGTGAAGGAGGAATTCACCATCGGGAAGGCTTTCAAACCCGCCACGATGGCAGCAATGAAATATGGCGTGAAGGTCAAGTTGACGCCCTGCTGCGCCAACGCCGCTTTATTGGCGGCGCGGTGCGCCGCCACCTGGTGCAGGTCGGCTTCCATGACGGTGGTGACGTGCGGCGCAGACTGCACGCTGGCAACCATGCGCCGGGCGATCTCGCGGCGCACCGGGGTGAGCGGCAGCAACGCGCCGGGGGCGGGCTGCGCGGCTGATGGTGTTGACGCAATCGCCTGGGTCGGTGTGGTCTGCTGCCCAAATTGCAGTTCGGTCGGGCGGAACAGGTCGCCCTCGCCGGGCGTCTCCCAAGCCGCCTGGGGCGCTGCCTGCCCCTTGTCAGACTCCAGGTAAATCAGGACATCTTTCTTGGTGATGCGACCGCCGGAACCACTGCCCTTGACCTGGCTCAGGTCGACCTTGTTTTCGGCAGCCAGTTTGGCAACCACGGGCGAGATGAAGCCCAACTCGTGGTCACGACCTTCCACAGTCGGGGCTGTGGCGCTCACCGGCGCCTTTTCGGGTCCGGCAGTTTCAACTGCCGTAGCGGGTGTTTCGGGCAGGGGCACGCTCTCGCCCGGCTGCCCCACCACCGCCAGCAGCGTACCTGCCTTGACGGTCGTACCTTCCGCCACCAGGATCTTGAGCAACACCCCGCTGGTGGGCGATGGGATCTCGGTATCCACCTTGTCGGTGTTGACCTCCAACAGCGCTTCAAGTTCTGCCACCGGCTCACCTTCTTGTTTCAACCATTTGGTGACAGTGCCTTCGACGACCGATTCGCCCAATTGGGGCATGAGAATATTGGTAGGCATGGCGTATCTCTCCTAATATTTCGCCAAATCCATCGCCGCCGCCCGGATCTTCTGCGGGTTGACCATGAACCAATCCTGCAAAGGGTGCGAGAAGGGCACAGCGGGGACATCCGGACCGGCAAGGCGTCGCACGGGCGCATCCAGGTCGGTGAAGGCATGCTCGGCAATCAAAGCAGCCACCTCGGCGCCGTACCCACCGCTGAGATTGTCCTCGTAGACCACCAACGCCTTGCCCGTCTTGCGCACCGAAGCCAGAATGGTCTCGCGGTCGACCGGGTTGAGCGTCCTCAAATCGACCACTTCGGCGGAAATGCCATCGGCAGCCAGTTGTTCCGCCGCCTGCAAGGCATAGTGGTGCATCATGCCATAGGCAAAGATCGAGAGGTCATCGCCCTCGCGGCTGACGTGCGCCGGACCGATCGGCACGGTATATTCACCCTCCGGCACATCGCCTTTGATCAAGCGATAGCCTTTCTTGGGTTCGAAGAACAGCACCGGGTTGGGGTCGCGCACCGCCGACTTGAGCAATCCTTTGGCGTCATAGGGCGTCGATGGAATGACGACTTTGAGCCCGGGTACGTGGGCAAAGAAAGCCTCGACCGATTGGGAGTGGTACAAACCGCCGCTGATGCCGCCACCATAAGGCGCGCGGATGACCATCGGGACGGTGAAGTCGCCATTGGAACGGTAGCACATCTTGGCGGCTTCGTTGACGATCTGATTGAATGCCGGATGGATGAAATCGGCAAACTGGATCTCACAGATCGGGTGCATGCCGTATAAAGCTGCGCCAATGCCAACCCCAACGATCGATAACTCAGCCAGCGGCGAGTCGATGACGCGTTCCGCGCCGTATTTCTCGATCAATCCCTGCGTGGCGCGGAAGACCCCGCCGCGCAGTCCAACATCCTCACCCACAATGAAGACCTTCTCATCACGCGCCAGTTCCTCGTCCATCGCCTGCCGCACGGCTTCGATCAGGGTCATCTCAGGCATGACGCACCTCCTCGGCATAGACCGGGTATTCCCCTTCCGCCACTTCCGGATACGGCGCCGCTTCGGCATATTGAATGGCATCATCCACCATATCTTTGGCTTTGGCTTCCATGCTCTCCAGGTCAGCTTCGCTCAACAACCCCTCGGCTTCCAACTGGCGTTTGCCCACCAACAACGGGTCGCTCTTTTTGGCTTCGTCGACCTCCTCCCGCGAACGATAGGAGCGATCGTCATCATCCGAAGAATGCGGCGTGATGCGGTACATGCGGGCTTCGATCAGGCTGGGACCGCCGCCATTGCGCGCCTTGGCAACCAGTTCCTGCATCATGGCATAGACCGCGAAGACGTCCGTGCCATCCACCTTGCGCCCATCCAACCCCAAGCCGCAAGCTTTGTCCGCCGCGCTGGGCACCGCCATCTGCTTTGCCACCGGCACCGAGATGGCGTACATGTTGTTCTCGACCATGAAGATGACCGGCAAATTGTGGATGGCAGCCCAGTTGACCGCCTCGTACCATTCACCCTGGGAAGTGGAACCTTCACCGATGGTCGAGAGCACCACTTTGGATTCGCCGTTGAGTTTGATCGCCAGCCCAATGCCGGCGGCATGAGAAGCCTGGGTGGCTACCGGGGCAGAATGGCTGACTGCGTTGGCAGGTTTGTAGCCCCAGTGACTGGGCATCTGGCGCCCGCCAGAACTCGGCTCCTCCCGTTTTCCGTACAGGCTGAGGGCAAAGTGACGCGGGGTGTACCCCAACGACAGCATCAACGCCAGGTCACGATAGTAGGGTGTCACCCAATCAACCCCGCGTTGCAGAGCGAAAGCCGCGCCGACTTGAGCGGCTTCCTGTCCGATGCCGGAAATGTGAAAGGCGATCTTGCCCTGGCGATGCAGCACCCACGCGCGCTCATCCAGCCGGCGCGCCAGCAGCATCATCCAGTACATCTCCTTTTTCATCTCAGGGGAAAGTTCATCACTCATGCGACCTCCTTTGACCTCGATATGACATTTTTAATCAGATTATACAGACCGGATTAAGATATTTTTGAGTTTAGCATAGCCAGAATGAAAAATCAAACTCAGGTATAGGCGCTGGGGCAAATACAGGTACAATCGGAGGGATCGATGGATGGATACCGAAAATCCCTGACCCAACCACCATCCGCCTGGCTGGCGCGCGTAGCCAGCCTGCTTGCGCTGCTGCTGATGATGGCGCTGGCAACCCGCCGCGCCTGGTTGAGCGACGACGCCTACATCACCTTTCGCACCGTCGATAATTTCATCAATGGCTATGGTTTGAACTGGAACCCGGCGGAGCGGGTGCAATCTTACACCCACCCGCTGTGGATGTTCTTGCTCAGCGCAGCCACATTGTTCACCCATGAATTCTACGTCACCCCCATCCTGCTGTCGCTCGCATTGACCGCAATCTGTGGGATATTGCTCTGGCGAACGTCAGATTCGAGCAAAACAGCCGCGCCGCTGCTGCTCTTGTTGTCATTCTCGCCAATCTTCATCGATTTCAGCACCGGCGGATTGGAAAATCCCCTCAGCCATGCGCTCATGGCAGCCTTCCTGCTGGTCTACCTGCGCGGCAAACCGACCCGCCTGCGCCCATTGTGGCTCTCCCTGCTTGCCAGCCTGGCAGCCTTCAACCGCTTGGATACCATGCTGTTGTACCTGCCGGCGCTGCTGGCAGTATGGCTCAAAGAACGCAAATGGTCGACACTGGGATGGCTGACGCTGGGGCAGACCCCGCTGGTGTTGTGGGAGGCGTTCTCGCTGCTGTATTACGGTTTCCCCTTCCCCAACACTTTTTATGCCAAGCTGAACACCGGCATTCCACAGGCGGAACTATGGCAGCACGGCTGGTACTACCTGCAGCACGCGTTGCGCTTCGACCCGCTGCTGCCGGCGATGCTGCTGGCTGTCATTGTGTTCGTATTATGGCGCCGTCGCTTGGATGTGGCTGCCATTGTGGTAGGGATGCTGCTCTACCTGGTCTATATCTTAAGCATCGGCGGCGATTTTATGGGCGGGCGCTTCTTCTCCGTGCTGATGGTGGCAGGCGCAGGCATCCTGGCGCAGATCCAGGTCTCGCGGCTACGCCTGCCGCAATGGGCAGCCTTGTTCGTTCCGGTTATCATCCTGGGGCTGCTGGCGCCGCTGCCGACCTACAAAGTGCTCTCGGCAGAGATCCAGCAGCACCCCGACCGCGGAATCTTCGACCAGCACGCCATCGCCGATGAGCGCCAGACCTACTTCTTCCACACCGGTTTCCTGTTGGCGCTGCAGGGCGAGCAGATGCCGCAGCACTGGTACATCGACAAAGCGCGGGAAGCAGCCAGCCAGGCAGCCGCATCCCACCAGACCTATGTCACGCCGCAGATCAATATCGGCATCTTCGGCTTCTACGCCGGACCACAGGTGCACATCGTCGATCGTTACGCGCTATCGGACCCACTGCTCAGCCGGTTGCCGACCTTCCGCACCTACAACTGGCGCATCGGGCACTTCACGCGCCCCATTCCCGAAGGCTACCTGGAGACGCTGGCGAGCGGACGCAACCAGCTCCA
>JABLXM010000043.1 GCA_013177815.1 Anaerolineae bacterium
TCGCCCCCGGGCGGCTGGCAGCCATCCTGGACATGAACCGTCACCGCTATGATTATTTGATCGACGTCGAGAAATACCGCTCGATCGAACACCTCACGGTAGACCTGGCTTCCGTCGGTCAAGTCTACCCACAGGGCACACCCGGCGACTCCGCCGGCGTGCTGCAAATGAAGGATAGCGGCGTCAGCGTACGGTTGGGCGGCGTCACGTCCGCCGGTCGAATCGACCTGACGCTGGATAACAACGACGACTACCGCATATCCTTCTGGCAGGGTGAGGACGAAGTTGGTTTTTTGGTTATATCCGGCTTGAATATCTCGGAGGGCTTGACGCGCTACACCCCGGCGGTGCCGGACTCGGCGCGCCAGGCAGGTTTCGACGTCATCCAGGTGCACCCGCTGCGTGGTGACGGGTTCTATGCCTTGGGGCACCTGACCCTGGCGCCGTGAAGTTATTCCCCTGGAGTCTCACGCCAGTAAAATCCATCCGAAAGCGCTTCGCCGCGCATGAAGACATGCGGGTTGCTGCGCGGCACGCACGGGAAAGGTTCATACCAGCACTCGCCGTATTCCTCGGCGCAGTAAGCGTTGAAATCGCCAAACTCACACGGCGAAGTGCGCAATTGGATCACATCTGCGGGCAGCGCCAGGCGGTTGGTGAGCGTTCCCACGTCGAATGATTTGACCAGCATGTTTCCTTGATAAAGGCACAACCCCAGCACCAACGCCGTCAGCAGCGCCTGCCGCCGCCCTGCTGCCCGGTCGAATATCGCCCACAACGGCAACAGCGCCAGCAATAGCGCCGCCAGCACCACGCCGATGCCATAGCGGAACAGCGGCGCGCTCAAAAACCAGTACAGCACACCCAGGTACGCCACCGCGACCAGGTACAGGTAAGGCTTGACCCGTTGCCAAATTCCCGCGCTAAAAGCGCCGCCGAGCCATAGCACCAGCGCCTGCAAAGGCGGCAGCGCCAGCAGGGCGACCAGCAAAACCTGGCGGTTGCGCGTCTGATCGCTGAACCACACCGGCGCCCACTCGCGCAGCGACATCGCCGCCACGGTATCGACGTCCATATTGGGAAGGCGTCCCCAGGTTAAGATGGCAAGCGCATCGTCACGTACGATCTGGGATGGGATCATCCAATCCAGGAATGGCAGCGCGGTAAAGGTCAGCGGATAGACCAGGTAGCCTGAAAGCAGCAGGTTGCGCGCCAACCAGGGCAGCAGAATGACCACCCCCAAGCCCACCGCAAACCACAGCGAACGATGTGCACGCTGTCGCAGCAGTCCCCACCCCGCCCATAGCGCCACCAGCATGGCGGTCAGGGTGGAGAGCTTGACCGTCACCAGGAAGAACGCGAGAATGATCAGACTGACGCGCACACGTTGCGAGTGGGGTTGTTCCACCAGGTGCATACCGCCCAGCAGAATGGTCCAGTACAACAGGATGGCAGGAAAGTCCGTGCCGGGCGAGGCGACTTCACTCGCCAGGGCGTAGAATGACAGCGGGACGAACGCCAGCGCCAGCCAGTCGCTCAGCCGCCGACCCGACGTAAATAGCCGCCCGATGCTGCTGAGACCATGCCACAGGAACACCATGTACGCCACTGCCGGCAGGATATGGAAGGACTGCCCCCCCACGAACGCCAGGCTGAAGAGCGCATTGGCGACCAGCCAGGCGGAATTATAGGCAAAGCGGGTGTGCAGGTTCCCCAGCCCTGGCACGATCGGGTAGCTTTCCATCCAGCGGATGGCTTGCATGTGATAGATCCCGGAATCCGGATTATCGGCGCGTTGGGTGGCAATTTCCAGCACACTCAAGAGCGCCAGCGCCGCCAACAGCCAAACCACAGCCGGCAACCGCGATGGCATCAGCAAGTCGCGTAAACCCGTCAGCAAACCGGAACGCCGTGTGATGATCAGGATAAGCAGCGCGCCAAGCATCAAAATTGCCAGCGCCGCAGCAGAAAGCGGCAAAACCAGCGAAAGCAGCGACGCCAACGTCGTGACGACCGCCAACCCCAGGCTCCAGGTCAGCAGCAGTGAGCGCCCGTCATCCCTCCCTGCGCCGGAAAAGCGTATGATCGAGCGCTCGAATGCCAGCCCATAAAGCAGCACCAAGAAAAATATGAATGTTCCCCAGCCAAGCAGCAGCAGCATCGCGCCTCAGCCTCCCCCGTCCAGCCGGCAGATCTGCATGATGGCATGACCGCCCACCCGCAGGCTGTAAGCGGGGTTGGGGTCATCCAGGCAATCCCCGCCAAGGGTTTCTTCGCGTGCGCCGCTGTTGGTGACCAGCATCACATACCGTTCGGACCCGCCTGCCTCCGGCGATTCCAGATCTGCGACCTGGATATCGCCCCGCAGCCAAACGGGGGCAGTCAGCTCCACCAGCCAGGGCGCCACCGGTGTCACCAGTGTCGCGCCGGAACCGGCGTTGCGGTTCAGCCAATTCATGCCGGCGCGGTAGGTCACACCCCAGTAGTCAGATGCCTCCGAGTCGCCGAAGATCTCCGCCGCGCGCGCCTGCCCGCCCACCAGGCGGTTGAAATATACATGCTGGTAAACGCCGTAACGTTGCCAGCCGTCTGCCACCGGCATGGCGATGAGCAAGACCAGCATCACCAGCATGCCCGCCCGTGCCACTACGCCGCGCCGGCTGGCGCGTTCGACCAGCCAGGCAGCCGCAAACCCCGCCAGCAAAGCCGCCGCCGGCAGACATTCCAGGTAATGGCGAATGCCGTCAAAGTTGGCGCTGCCCGGCAGCGAAATACGCAGCAGCGGCACCAGCAGCCACGCAAGCGCCAGACGCAGCAGCGGCTGCGCACCAGAAAGACGCGAGAATATGGCAACGGCAGTCCCCAGCAGGAGCAAGAATAACATACCCTCCGGCAGGACTGCCAACAGCATTTGCACGGGCTGCAGGGTCAATCCCGTCGCACCCACCCGGCTGCCTTGCGAGGCGATGTAGCGGAAATATTCCAGCCCCCGTAATGGGTCCTCATGTAAATAGGGCCAAACAAGCCAGTAAAAAGCGACCACCACTCCCACCATGAGCAGGTATTGACCCCAGGTGCGGCGCAGGTGTTGACCGAGCGCGCGCAAAGCTGAAGCGAACGGGAACCAGCGCCACACACCCAGCACCAGCACCAACGGCAGGAAGAGCGCGTT
>JABLXM010000044.1 GCA_013177815.1 Anaerolineae bacterium
CCAGGATGGGTCTTTGTACCATTTGGCATACGCCATCACCGCCAGCCCGAAGAACGCCATCTCCGGCACATCCTTGATGTTGAAGTGCGCGTCCGCCCACAAGCGCGGGAAACTCGTCAACATGACCAGTGCAAGTAACGCCGTCAGCCCACCCAGGCGACGCTGCACCCATGAGAAGAACAACCACAGGAACTGCCCCGTCAACAGGATAGTAGGCAGGTGAAAGGCGTCGACCGCATCCAGCCAGCCCCAGCGGTACGCCAACAAACGCATGCAGCCGGCGGAAAGCGTATCCCAAAAGCCCGGAAATTCATATGGATAATCGCGGAATGGCGAGAGGTAGGTATTGATCGCAGTGGTGTCATGATACGCCAGCTCCGTCCGGAAATCGAGGTACTTATGCTGAAAGGTCTGCCAGTAATACGTATAGCGCTCGCCGAAGAACAAATTGCCCAGCCCCTCATCCCACGCCAGACCAAAGGACGACAGCGTAGAAACCTGGCTGGCGATGAAGACCACCACCACCAACAGCGCCATCAGGTGCCAACTGTTGTGCGCCAACTGATCGGATCGACCGGTCTCAATCGCCACGCGAACTCCCGCATGAAGTGGGAATCGATACCACCACTCAACGCTCCCGGTATATGTTCAAGATATCTGCCAGCAGACCGTAGGCGGTTGTCTCCGGTCCCGGGTCGGATTCAAGCACCCCCAGTCCCGGCAGCACATCCGTCTGGAATTGTACGAACGAACTGGTGCCGCTGATTGCAAATAGCGGCGATTCAGGCGTGACCATCTCCGGACGCACCTGACCGGTGACGCTGCCTTTCTCCAATTGAGCGTGGCAAACCAACTTCCAACGAGCGCCGGACTGGCGCGCCTGCGCGATCATTGCGGGCGTGATGCCGCCCATCCCCTCTCGGTCGATATCCTGCGGTTTGAGATCCACGCCCATCAGCACGTTCGCCAGGCAGCATACCTTGATGGCGGCATCCCAGCCGTCGACATCCGCGGAGGGGTCGGTTTCGACGATGCCGACCGAACGGGCGTACGCCAGCGCTTCCTCGAAAGTTTCGCCGGCTTCCATGCGACCCAGCAACAAGTTGGTGGAGGAATTGAGAATGCCGTAAAAACCCAACAGTTGCGCGCCGGGCAGCGCTTCGCGGAACAAAGAGAAAATTGGGGCGCCGTCCATCACGGCTGATTCGAACAGGAAGCTCACATCCCGTTGCCGCGCCAACTCAGTCAACTGTCGGTAACCATGCGCGACCGGACCCTTGTTGGCGGTCACCACGTGCATCCCGCGCTCGAGCGCAGCGCGCACGTGGCTGATGGCAGGTTCTCCATCCAATGGGCTGACTGGGGTGTTCTCGAGCATCACACCGGCATCGACGCTATTGATAAAATCGATCACATCTATTGATCTTGATGACGTCGAGTCCACCAATGGTTCGTCACGCGCCAGGCGCGCCAGCACGTCCGCCAACGGGATGCCATTTGGATCGATCAAAACGCCACGGCTGCGGGTGGCAATGCCGGATACGGAAAAAACCAACCCCTCGTCCATTTCAAGTTGCGAACCTTTGCGCAACAACAAGCGGACAAACGCCTGCCCAACGTTGCCAAACCCCACCAGCGCGAGTTTCACTTCACGCATCGATGCCTCCATGTATGATTTTGAACCATTATATCCGCTCTGTATCACCAGGCGATCACAACAGGGTGCATCATTTCAGGTCTAACAGCGAATCACACTGGTGGCCAGGGATAGGAACGCCGGCGCTCATCCGGCGCGGGGAAAACTGCCTCCTTCACCAGACGATGAGCGCGCCACCCCAACGCAGCTATCTCACCACGGCTGAGCAACTCGCCCAAAGCGGTCGTCAACCCACCATCCTCCAGCAGTTTGGGCACCAGGTTGACGATATCCGTCCGCAAGTCATCCGGGAGTGGTTGACCGGCAAAATCCCAAATGACCGTGCGCAGTTTATCGTCTGTATGGAAACATACCCCGTGATCGATCAGCCAGATGTGACCGTCGTCATCCACCAGGATATGCCCACCCTTGCGATCGGCGTTGTTGATCAACAGGTCGAACGCCGCCGCGTTGCGCAAACGCTCACGATCCCTCGCGCTGAAGCTGAAGTAATGATACTCAGGGTCATGCTCAACGAAATATTGCAGTGAGCCGGCGCCAAACGGCAATTTTTTCTTCCTAAATATAGATGGGGGTACCAATTCCCATCCGAGTGCTTCACTGACCAAATAGGCTGCCACCTCACGGCGCGCCAGGGTTGCCGTTGGAAAATCCCATAGCGGATTCTCACCGCGCACCGGCTTGTAGACGACCGGGTAGGTCTCATTCTTATGTGTGATTTTACCCAGAAAGGTGGAATTGGAACCCGCCACAAATTGACCTTCCAGGTCGAGTGCGCCGTGTGTCAGGACCTGGATGATGTGTTCTTTGGGGGCCGGTAATGCCATAGAACTGGATGGATTTCGAAGGCGGGTCGTCGATCAGTGCTTGTGACCGTTCTTCTTGGGGCAAAAGTGATCGGCATCCATTGGTTCCCCGCAATACGGGCAGGTCGGTCTGCCGCGGCTGATGACCTCGACTGCCCATCGGCTGAAGTTCATCACCTGGTCACGCGTACACCAGAACCGCACCACCCCGCTATCATCCGCCTCCTGACCCTCCGCCTGTATCTCGCGCGCCAGCAGCACGACGCGGTCACGCTCCTGGTCATACCCCAAGCCAAACTCGCCCACGCGGAAGAGTGGGTCAACCGGCGGAGCGATTGGCATCTTGTCTGCCTGAAAATCCTGGTCGGGTTGTGCCAGGTCCGGAAAACGCTCGGCTACTTCCGTCAAAAATTGCTGCATGCCAACCGCCAGCGTCTGTATCTGAAATTTTTCAACCAATAATGTGACTGTCTGGTCGCCGCCGGTGCCTTGGATGTAGAAAACGCGCGCCCCGGGCTTTCCGATCGCGTCGGTGGTGATATGCAATACAGGGTCGATATCGAACTCAACTCTCGCCATATCCGTCCTCCTCGGATGAGGACAAGTATATCAGAGAACACCCAATGCCAGCCGTCTACCCAGCAAGCAAGATGGCGCGATTCCGTCTTGACAAAATAGAATGTTTGTCCTATAATTGATATATGGCGGATTTTCGCTATCTGTCATGACCTCGTGCGTCCCCGTCCTGCACATTAACATCTCCCATAATCAAGTCGCCTTGCCTATTCGTTCCGCGAAAAAAACAGAAACAAATCCCGCCGTCGCCTGTCATCTTGAACCTCACCATCGGGGGCAGCCCCAAAAGACAGATTCGTCATGCTGAGCAAAGCGCGAAGTCCCCGCAGGGGGAAGCATCTCCTCTGTCAATGAGAAACTCCTGCTCGCGCCATGATAATCCCAAACCTTCGGAAGGTTTAGGGGCGTTCACATTGTGGACACCCCCATTCGTTTCATTCGTTCCTCATACCGGCACCCTGAAACGAATACTCTGACTTTTTACTGCTTCCGTCCCTTCCGCCTAAGACCCTAATTACCAGCAGCAACTCCCAACGACCGCTATGCTATAATTTGCCTCCAGAAAGGCTACGTATGTTCAAGAATATCATTCGGGTGTTGAGTGGCGATCCCAACAAACGTGAAATTGACAAATCGATCGACCTGGTCGACCGTATCAACGCGCTGGAAACCGACCTGGAAGCGCTCAGCGACGCGCAACTGACCGCCAGGACGGCTGAGTTCCGTCAACGCCTGGCGGATGGTGAAACACTGGACGACTTGCTGCCGGAAGCGTTTGCCACCGTGCGGGAAGCCAGCAAACGCACGTTAGGCATGCGTCACTATGACGTGCAGTTGATCGGCGGCATCGTGCTGCATCAGGGTAAGATCGCCGAAATGCGCACCGGTGAAGGAAAGACATTAGTCGCCACCCTGCCAATCTACCTGAATGCCCTGGCAGGTAAGGGCGTGCATCTGATAACGGTCAACGACTACCTGGCGCGCCGCGACGCCCGCTGGATGGCGCCGATCTACCACCTGCTCGGAATGAACGTCGGCGTGCTGCAGATGGCATCGCGCACCGAGAACGCCCGCAACGCCTTCGTGGTCGACTTAGAAAAGACTTCGCCGCATGAAGACCAGCACCAACTGCGGCTGACGCTGCGCAAGGAAGCCTACAGCGCCGATATCACTTACGGCACAAACAATGAATTCGGCTTCGATTACCTGCGCGATAACCTCGCCATGAGCCTGGCAGCCCGCGTGCAGCGCGGACACGCCTATGCCATCATCGATGAGGTTGACAACATCCTGATCGATGAAGCACGCACCCCGTTGATCATTTCCGGTCCCGCCTCCGAGGATACCGAATGGTACACGCGCATGGCGCAGGTCGTGCGCCAGTTGCGCCCTGAGGACTACGAGATCAATGAAAAAGACCGCAATGTGCTCCTGACCGAAGCTGGCGAAGCGCGGGTAGAAGAATTGCTGGATATGCCCATGCGAGACCCCGATCGCCCGGAGGATATCAGCCCGGAACAAGCGCGCATGCTGGGCTACCTGGAACAGGCGTTACGGGCGCAATTCCTGTACAAGCGCAACAAAGATTACCTGATGCAGGGCGGCAAGGCGATCATTGTGGACGAGTTCACCGGGCGTCTGATGCCCGGACGTCGCTGGTCCGAAGGGCTGCACCAGGCGGTGGAAGCCAAAGAAGGCGTCAAAGTGATGCCTGAGAACATCACTTACGCCACCATCACGTTGCAGAACTACTTCCGCATGTATGAGAAACTGGCGGGCATGACCGGCACCGCGCTGACCGAAGCCGAAGAATTCGACAAGATCTACAAACTAGAGGTGCTGCCCATCCCCACCAATCTGGAATACCAGGCAAAGCGTCCGGATTCTGGCTTGATGGAGATCAATAGCAAAGACGAAGCAGGTTATCCGGTGACCTATTATGCCCGTGAGGACGATCCGAACCGAACGCCGATCTACTGGAAACGGAAAGATTACCCGGACATGGTCTTTCGCTCAGAAGAGGGCAAGTTACGCGCACTGACCGAAGAAGTGGTACACCTGCATGCCCTTGGGCGACCGATCCTGGTAGGCACCACCTCGGTTGAACATTCCGACCGGCTGGCGCGCCGGCTGGACGCGGAACCCATCCGCCGTCTGCTACAAACCATCCTGTTGCGTCGCACCTGGATGGCGCGGCACAATATCGAATTCATGACCCGCGCAGAGCCGGAACTGCAAGTGCTCGATAAACCGCTGCAAGAGTTGAACCCCGGCGACCT
>JABLXM010000045.1 GCA_013177815.1 Anaerolineae bacterium
GTCATCGTTCATACCGGCTAACACTGCTTATTGGATCACTGCAAGAAGTTCAAAGGGTTCGGGCGCCCGTATTCTTCGCTGCGCATCTCGAAGTGCAAGTGCGGTCCGCTGGAGTTGCCGGTGCTGCCCATATAGCCGATCACATCGCCCTGGTAGACATACCCGCCGCATCCCACATTGATGGCGCTCAGGTGGGCATAGAGGGTCTGCCAGCCAAAGCCATGGTCGACGACCACCACGTTGCCGTAGCCCCAATCGTTCCAGCCCGAATAGACCACCACGCCGTTATCCGAGGCGAAGATCGCGTCGCCGGTCGTACCGCCGATGTCGATGCCCCAGTGGTTGGTCTCCGGCGAATACTTGTACCCGGAAACGAACTTTTGGACCGTGGGCCATATGTACGTACCAACGCCGACCGGTCCGTCCACGATGGTGCCGCACGCACCCGGTCCAAGCACCTTTGCCACCGCCGGGTTGTCGCGCGAGATGCGCGGGGCAGACCAGGTGACGAATTCGCGCTCGCCGCCGGGCACTACGATCCAGGTGCCAGGTTCGATGCTGGGATTGCTCAAGTCACCCAGCGCTGCGCGGTCAAGGTTATTGCCGGGCCAATCGATGATCGCCTCCGGTGTGACACCGTAGAACTCCGCCACCCCGTTCAGCCCATCGCCGCTATGCCATTCATAGTACACGCCGTCGACTGGCAGGATGTTCAACACCTGCCCCGGGCGCAGGTTGGTGGGGTTATCCACCAGCACGTAATAGTTGCCCCACAGGATGGTTTCCGGCTTCAGGTTGAATTTGCCCGCGATATCGAAGATGTTATCCCCTTTTTCGACCGTATAGGTCGAAACATCGAAACGGGGGCGCGCCGGCAGGTTGGTGTGCAGGTCGGTCAGCCGCCAGATGCCGTTCTCGTAGGTCTCCACCAGCGGCACCACCAACGGGGGCTGTTCGATCTCCGGCGTTGGCGTCGGCGCCGCTGCTTCTGCCACCGCCACTGCGCCGGCGCGATGTTCGCCCTTGATGTAGAAATTACTCATCACCCATACCACCATCAGAATCATCACCAGGGATGCCAGGCTGCTGCCCAGGCGCATGGCAGTTTCACCTAGACCGATGCGCAGCAAGCCTTCCCAGGCTTCCTGCCAGGTCATTTTCGGCTTCTTGGCGTGCAAAGACGAAAGTGGAATGGTTTTCTCTGGATCATTCGGGTCGTAACCCGGATAATCCATACGGGGATTTGACATTGATCAAGGACCTCTAAAAATCATCATAACATAGGGATTTTTCATGGTCAAGCAGGTGTCAACCCATAAAAAAGAAGCCTAATCTCAATTTAATGACATCCCGCGTCTTGCAGCGCCTTCAAGACCCGCTCCTTTTTCATCGGCAGGGCATCGATGCGTACCCCGGTGGCATCGTAAACCGCGTTGGCGATGGCGGCTGCCGTCGCCAATGAAGGCGCCTCGGCGAAACCCTTCACCCCCTGTGGTCCAAACGGATGCGGCACCTCCACCAGCACCGGGATGATCTCCGGCGTATCGTTGGCGTTCGGCAGGTTGACCTTGTGGAGCGAGTCGGTCAGGTTGACGCCGTTCACCACCAGGAATTCCTCCTTGAGCGCAAACCCCAGCCCCTGCACCACCCCGCCGTGGATCTGCCCCTCGAAGATCATCGGGTTCAGCAGTTTCCCCACATCCGCTGCCGCAATAATGGTATGCACCTTGATCTCGCCGGTATCGATGTCCACTTCCACCACTGCCACCTGCGTCCCGTAGGCATAGACCCAGTGCGTCATCCGCGACGTAAAGTCGCATTCGCCGTAATGGCTCTTTTCTCCCACCGGCAGCATGGCAGCCGTATGCGGCGGGTGATAAACCTGTTTGTACACGAAGCGCTCACCCAGCTCTGACAGCGCCACCACAGCCCCGCTCGCCGGGTCGACAATACGATCTTCCTGGAATTCCAGCGCATACGGCGGCACGTCGATGATCTCTGCTGCCCGCCCGAACAGGTCTTCGCGCAGCGCTTTGCACGCCATCACGGTAGCGTTGCCCGTCAGGAAGGTCTGGCGCGAAGCCGTGGTGGGACCGGTCGGCACGGTCTGCGCCGTATCCGGACCGACCACCTTGATGCGCTCCACCGGGATACCCAGCTCGTTGACGACCAGTTTCACCTGCCCGGCTTGACCGCCCTGACCGTACTCGTGGTGCGTGACCTTGAGGGTGACGAAACCGTCCTTGTCCATTTCCAGGATCGTGCCGGCGGATTCTGGAATATCGTGACCGAAGCCAACGTTCTTGACCGCCGAAGCCACGCCAACCCCAATGCGGCGGCTGCCGTTGACCTCCGGTAGTTTGAGCTTCTTCAACGCCTCTTGCGCCGCCCGCACCGTCTCCTTGTGCGCCGGCACACCGGGCTCCAGGACGTGATCGGAGGCAGTCGGCAGACCCGGTTCCAACCCGTTGATCAGCCGGAACTCGAACGGATCGATGCCCAACGCGCGCGCCATTTCGTCCATGTTTTGTTCCAGCGCGAATGCCACCTGGTTGACGCCAAATCCGCGCATGGCGCCGGAGAGTACGTTGTTGGTGTACCAGGCTTTGCCATCCAGCCTCAGGTTGGGCACGTAATACGGTCCGGCGCCGAACACCACCATGTTCTCCAGCACGTCGAAACCCAACGACATATAAGCGCCGGTATCCAGCGTGACCTTGTAATCGATCGCCAGCACATGCCCGCTCTCGTCGGCGCCGGTTTTGTACCACATCTCCGCCGGGTGGCGTTTGACGTGCACCCGCAGCGACTCCTCGCGCGTCAGCACGATGCGCACCGGTCGCCCGGTCTTGATGGCGCCCAGCGCGATATGCGCATGCAGGATGGGGTCCTCCTTGCCGCCGAACGAGCCACCCTGCGCCACCTGGATGACGCGCACCTTCTCCTCTGGCACATCCAGCATCTCGGCGATCTGTGAACGGTCATCGAAAACGCTCTGGGTGCCGAACATGATGGTGACGCCGCCGTCCTCGCTTGGGTACGCCACCGAGGCTTCCGGCTCCATGAAGGCGTGCTCCACCCGCTCGGTGCGATATTCACGCTCGATGATCACCGCGCAGCGTTCGAAGGCTTTATCTACATCGCCGCGCTCGATGCGCGAATGGTGCAACAGGTTGCCGTTCTCGTGCACCTTGGGCGCATTGGGTTGCGCAGCCTGCTCCGGCGTGAACACCGAAGGCAGCACCTCATATTCGACTTTGAGCGCCTTCAACGCTGCTTCCGCCTGCCCCTCCGTCTCGGCAAATACCGACGCGATCGAATCGCCGATATAGCGCGCGGTTTGTTCGCGCCCGGATATCGCCGGTTGGTCCCGGTTGACCTCGATCACCCCTGCGCAGTTCTTGCCGGGGATATCCCAGGCGGTCACCACGGCGTGCACGCCCGGCATTGCCAGCGCCTCGCTGGCATCCACCGAAAGCACCCGCGCATGAGTGTATGGCGACCACAGCACCTTGCCGTGCAGCATCTCCGGCATGCTGATATCGCCGGCGTATTGGGTTTTGCCGCTCACCTTGCCGATGGCATCGTCCAACAACTGGGTCGATTGGATCTCCTTGCCCCACGGTCCCAATGGCGGCAGCGTTTCGCCGCTCGCCATCACCGCTGCTGCCGCCCGGATGGCTTTGATGATGTTGACATAACCGGTGCAGCGGCAAATATTGCGGTTCCTGGTCAGGTGATTTTTGATCTCGTCCTCGCCGGGGTCGGGGTTGGCGTCCAACAGCGCCTTGGCAGAAAGGATCATCCCCGGGGTGCAATATCCGCATTGCATCGCGCCATGTTTGATGAACATATACTGGATGGGGTGCAGTTCGCCATCCGGCGCCAGCCCCTCGATCGTTTCGACCCTGGCGCCGGGTTTGATCTTGGACAGACGCACCAGGCAGGAACGCACCAGTTTGCCATCCAGGATGACCGAACAAGCGCCGCAGTGACCGCTGGCGCAGCCGTTCTTGGTGCCGGTCAGACCCAGCTCCTCTCGCAGAAAGGTCATCAAAGAAGTGCAGCCTTCCGCCCTTGCCGCAACAGGTTTGCCATTTACCACCACATTGATATCGATAAAATCATCCATGATTTTTCCTGTCATATCCTGTATTTCAATGCGCTACGCATCGACCAGTTCCATGTGGATGCACGCCGGCACCGGGCACACGCTGGCGCAAAAACCACACCCCACACATCGTTCCTCATCCACCAGCGGGATGCGCTCCTCGCCAAAACGGATCGCCATGTGCGCGCCGTCGCGGCAAGCCACGTAGCACAACCCGCAGTGGATGCAGGCGTCCAGATCGATGCGCGAGAGCACCCTGTCACGTGGGGAGAGTTCCTCCACGCCTTTGATGCGCGGCTGTGCCAGCCCCACCAGTTGCGATGGTCGCTCATATCCGTTTTCAGCCATCCAGCGCCCCATGCCGTTCAGCAGTTGATCGATCAGCCCGAAACCCTTGTGCATCACGCCGGTGCAAACCTGCAATGCGCTGGCGCCCAACAGCAGGTACTCCAACGCATCGCGCCAGGTGTAAATACCGCCCACCCCGGCGATCGGTATCTTCACCGTCCCCACCACATCCGCCACGCAGCGCAGCCCGATCGGTTTGATCGCCCGTCCCGTCATGCCGCTGTGCGAGCCGTAACCGCGCACCGACGGCAATGGGGAAAAGGTCGCCAGGTCCAGCCCCATGATGCCCTCGACCGAATCGATCATGCAGATGCCGCTGGCGCCGCCGCGTTCCACCGCCCGCGCGATCTGCCGGATATCGGTCACCCCCGAGGTGATCTTGACATACACCGGGATGTGTTGCGCCGCCTCCACCGACCAGCGCGTCACCTTCTCGGTCAGCCGCGCATCCTGGCTGATCATCCACCCGTCCACATCCGATTCGCCCTCCACCATCGAACCCTGCGGGCAGGAGATGCTGGCTTCGATCATATCGGCGCCCGCCTGTTCGGATTGCTGCACCAACTGGCGCCAATCCGACTCGCTTTCTCCCACAATGCTGACGATCACCCGCTGCTGCGGGAAACGCCGCTTCAACCACGCCACGTCTTCCATCCACTCGTCCGCCAGCTTGTCGGATAACAAATCAATGTTGTGCAGCGCGGTCAGGTTCGCCCCGGGCTGCCAGCCCGCCATCATCGGGAACACCAGTGGTGAGTAGTTGCCCACCGGCGAAACGGTCTTGATCACCACCCCCGCCCAGCCAGCCTCGAATGCGCGGGCAATCATCTCCCGCGAGTCCGTCGGCGGGGATGCCGCGATGATGAATGGGTTGATGAACTGCACGCCGGCAAAATCGATGTTCAGGTCTGGTTTGGTCATCGCACTTCGTCCCTGGAAAACAACCACTCATGGATCAACCGCCCGGCTGCCATCCCCTCCGCCAGGCAGGCAACGATGGTTGAACCACCGTTGACGCACTCGCCCGCCGCGAACAAGCCGGGTTTCGAGGTGCGCCAGCCACCTTCGCCGGTCATCAGCGTGCCGTTTGCCGCTCGTTCGATTCCAAAACAATCCGCGATACCCTCGTCCAGGCTTTGCCCCAACGCCGGGATGACCTGGTCGAGCGGTAATTCATACAGCGGCGCGTCCGGGTCCGCTTCCACCCCCCGCCTGCCGTCCCCTTTTCCCGCGCTGTAGCGCATACCGCGCACGGTCACGCCGCGCACCCGTCCCCCTGCCTGCAAGAATTCATCGATGACGCTCAACCAGCGAAACTCCACCCCCAGTGACGCAGCCTCGCTGTACTCGCTGCGCCAGCCGGGCATCTCGTCAATCCCGCGCCGGTAGAGCACCATCACCCGTTCTGCCCCCAGGTGTTTCGCCATGACCGCCGCGTCCAGCGCCACATTGCCCCCGCCGATCACAGCCACCCGCCTGCCGGTCTCCGGTTTTTCCGCCTCGCCTCGATAGTGCCGCCGCGCCTGAGCCAGGAAATCCATCGCGGAGATCACGCCGGCAAGTCCACTGCCTGGCATATCCAGTTCATTCACGCCGGAAAGACCCACCCCCAGGAACACAGCGTCGTAATCCGCCAGCAGGCTTTCTGCCTCAGCATTGCCGATATTTTGCTGAAAATAGAAGGTGATTCCCAACCTCTGCAAGCGCTCCAGGTCAAAATCGACCGCCTCTTGCGGCAGGCGGTGCGCCGGGATCACCCGCCCAACCAGCCCGCCCAGATCGCCGCCGCGCTCGTACACGTCCACCGTGTGACCCTGCCGTCGCAGCGCCACCGCGCAGCCCAAACTGCTCGGTCCCGCCCCCACCACCGCCACCCGGCAGCCGTTTCCACTCCCCACTTCGTCATCATTGCCCCGGTACTGCATCGCGGCGAAGGTTTGCAGCGACCCGATGCGCACCGGCGGCTGCCCGATTCCCTGCAACACGCACGCCCCTTCGCACAACGTTGTGGTCGGGCACGCCAAGCCACAGGTCGCTGCCAGTGGGCAGGCTTCGTAAAGCAATTCCCCCGCCCCCTGGATCGCATCCTCCCGGATGCGGGTGATGAATTCCGGGATATTGACCTTCGCCGGGCAAGCTTGCCGGCAGGGCGCATCGTAGCATCCCAGACAGCGTCTGGATTCCGCAATCGCCTCACTATGAGATATCGACCGGGTCGTCCTCAACGTAAATCTCCTTTCGGTGATGGGCAAGGGTGGTTTCAGGAAAAGGATCAGGAGAGCCGCTCATGGATGCCAGCCGCTGCCGCACGGGCATTATAGTCAATCTCCGACTCGTCCATACCCATCAGCACATCGTTCAGCATCACCAAGCTCCCATCCACCATCACGGTTGTAACCCGACCGCTTTGCAATGCCCGCAAGGTCTCGCTATGAACCGTGTTCTGCGAGAGTGGGATCAGGGGCTCGTATTTCACCAGTATCAGGTCAGCCGTATAACCTTCCCGGATCTTACCCATCCGGCAGTCGAACACTTCCTCCGCCATTTGGATGTTGTTTCCATACAACATCGAGAGCGCCTGCCGGTCGGATAACGCTCCCGGCACCCCGCTGGCGGTCGTCTGCATCATCTGCGCCAAACCCACCTGATGCGCCAGGTTGAAGAATCCATCCGAGCCCAGGCACACCTTTTGTCCGCGCGTCAGCATCTCCAGCACCGGCGCAATGCCCACCCCATTGGAGAGATTCGACTGCGGGTTATGGGCGTTGTATGTGCCGCCGGCTTTCATTGTCAGGATATCCGCCGTATCGACATGCACCGTATGCGCCAACAGGCTCTTCGGGCTTAGGATGCCAATATCCGCCAGGAACGCCGGAATGTGCTGGCTGTGTTTTTCGGCGAAGCGCGCCACTTCATCCCGGTGTTCTGCAACATGCAGGTGACACCCGATGCCCAGTTCCGCAGCAGCCTGCCCGCAGCGCCGCAGCGAACCATCCGAGAGGCTGAACACAGCGTGCAAACCAAACATGGCGCGCAGCATGTTGCCCGGATGCGCGGCGATCTGCCGGGAGAAACGGATATTTTCCGCCACCCCCGCCTCGAAGTCGTCCACCCCGTTACGGTCGGAGACCTCGTAAGCCAGGCAGGCTCGCAGCCCAGTGCGACCGATCTGTGCTGCCAGCGTGGACAGGCTACCTTCCACCGCCCGTGGGCTGGCATGATGGTCGAAGATGGTCGTGATGCCGGCGCGCACGGATGCCGCACACCCCACCTGGGCGGAGGCGATGACGTCCGCTACAGTCAGGTTGCGATCCCACACCCACCACACATACTCCAATACATCGGCGAAGCGCTTCAATGCGGTTTTCGGCGCCGGCATGGCTGCAATCAACGCCCCATAGAGATGGGTATGCGCGTCCACCAGTCCGGGCAGCAGCAGGCAGCCGCTGCCGTCGATCACCTCAGCTTGCGGCGATGCAGCCCGCAAGGCGTCATAGCTGCCAACTGCTGCAATCTTGCCGCCACTTACGAACACAGACGCCTGGGGCGTGAATTCGCCCATCTGGGGGTCGTTGATTGCGATGGCATTCCGAATCAAATATTCTATTTCCATCATTGATCGATCTCTCATGGGCGTCGGGATATACCCGGGCTGGTTGTCTTGTTCGGTACGTGTATTAATGCCACCAGTTGAATATTATTATATTTCGCATGGAAGCCAATTCCTTAAAAAGGTAATGAAAGTACATCCGAAAAAGGATGAAAATAACATTATAGTCAAGCCTGGATGCTGCCAAGCCGGTGGGCTGCCGCTGCCCATACAGCAAGTTGCTGTTGTTTCATCCGCTGTCTTCTTCCAGCATCGCCAGGAACTCCGCCACGATCTCCGGATCGAACTGGCTGCCTGCTTGCACTTGGATGAAATCGCGCGCTTCGCGGAAGTGCCAGGCGCGACGATAGGGGCGATCCGAACGCAACGCGTCCCATACATCGATCACCGAAAAGACCCGAGCCGCAAGCGGGATTTGCTTCCCTTTCAGTCCGCGCGGATATCCACTTCCATCCCATCGTTCATGATGGCAGTAGGGGATATCCAGCGCCTTCGCCAGGTATGCCACCGGTGCGAGCATGCGGTATGCGTATTCCGGGTGCATCTGGATGTGCTTGCGCTCTTCCCCGTTGAGTGGTCCGATCTTTTGCAGCACGGTATCCGGGATGCCCATCTTCCCGATATCGTGCAGCAGCGCCCCGCGCCGGATGTGTACCATCATCTCTTCCGCTATGCCCATCCGTCTCGCCAGCCGCACCGTCAATTCAACCACCCGCT
Organism: Anaerolineae bacterium; assembly: GCA_013177815.1. GTDB lineage: Bacteria > Chloroflexota > Anaerolineae > Anaerolineales > Anaerolineaceae > JABLXM01. The sequence continues at coordinate 8,787 of JABLXM010000045.1, forward strand.
GGCTGTGCCCTTCGCTCTCGCGGTCGTGCAATTCAATCGCCCGGCTCCAACCTTCGAGCGTGGCGTCATAGGCGCTTGTCAGTTCGATGTTCTTGTGTTGCAACTGGTTCATCAGGGCAGCGTTGTCGATTGCGATCGCCACCGTCCCTGCAATCGTCTCCAAAAAGCCCACCCATTCCAGGCTGTCGTCCAACCCCGTGCGCGAATAGATCTCGCACACCCCCCTGACTTCACCTTTGGCTCTCAAGGGCAGCGCCAGGTAAGAGGTGAAATCATCGTTCGCCAGGTGCGGCGGTAATTCCCAGCCGTTTGGATTATGCGCGATCGAATGAAAAAAAAGCGGGTCGCCGCTGAATGCCGCCGCTCCCGCCCACGGCTCGCCACTGGTCGCCGGCGGGAATGAGCTGACGTTGCCGCGAAAACCCAATCCATCGGCTAACTCCAACTTCCCGCCGTTGTTCGTCAGCAGGTAGATCGCCGCAGCATCCACCCCGGGTTGCGCCAGCACTTGTTCGAGCATATAGTGAATGGTCACATGGATGTCCACCGCCGCAGAGATCAACGTATCGATCTTATGCAGCGCCTCGAAGCGTTGCACCTGCCGCTTGAGCACCAGTTCGGTCTCTTGATGCTCGCTTACTTCTCGCGTCAGCACCTCATTGACTTGTGACAACTCGCGCGTGCGCTCCAGCACCCGGTTCTCCAGGTCGGCATTGCTTTGTTCCAGCAGTAACGTGGCTTTCTGGCGCCGATCCACCTCGCGCCCCCAAGCCCCCACAATCCCCAGGCTCAACGCGGTGATGACCCCAAACTGCACGATCATATCCCTGAAGTGCGCTCGGGAGCCGGTCTCGTCCAGGATTGTTACCATCGGCGTCGACATGCCAACCGTCCAAACTTCCCCGCCGACCGTGATGGGTACCCAGGAAATGATCTCTTCCCCCCCACCATCTGGGTATTCGAATTTCCCAACCCCTTCTACCCCGCTGGCAATTTGCTGGAGGATGGCAGCATCATTGGTATCCAGATCCATCGCCGCTGCCGTCCCGGCGCCCGGCGCCATCAGTAACCGCCTCCCGGCGGGTAACACGTCCGGGTCGTCGCTGGTCAGCCGGTCTTCCGTATACAACCACGCCCGGCTCTCATCATAGATTCGCAATTTGGAGATGAAGCGCGTATAGATCTCGCGTTCATACCAACCGCTGACCACCTCGATCCGGTGCGGGTTGCGCAGGCTGGTGTACCCCTCCACCGTGACAGCAATTGTTCGCAACAACGCCAGTTGCGTTTCCTGGTAGGTGCGCGTGATCGTATTCACCTGTGTTTGGATCTCGAAGAAGATCATCAGCCATCCTGCCAGCAGGCACAATATCACACCTGGAATCAGAACAACCATCGAGATTGGGATGGATCGTTTTTTACCCATGCTCTTCCATGTTAACATCAACCGTTTGGGATGTCGTCGGTCGCAAAGTGACCTGATACAATTAGATTATATCCAGTGGATGCTTGGTGGGGCATCTCCCTAACGAAAGTGACAGGAAGGTCAACAGCTTGATGATACCATTGACGTGCATAAAAACCCCTCTTCTGGTGCTAAATGAACACCACTATAATTCAACCGGGAGTCATGGCTGCCATGGATGATATACGCTTGCTCGCCACCCAATTAAAAGACGCATTTATACGAACGAAAATGAAACTGGTCGCGGCGGAATCGTGTACAGGTGGATTGGTCGGTCACCTCATCACCGAGATCCCCGGATCATCCGAATACTTCATTGGGGATATCATTGCCTACTCTTATGAAGCCAAGGCGCGCTTGCTGGGCGTTGATTGGCAAACTTTGGAGCGCTACGGCGCCGTCTCACAAGAGACGGCATTGGAAATGGCGCGTGGTGTGCGGCAGTTATTCGCGCCCGATCATCCCATCGAAAAATTGGTTGGCGTAGCGGTCAGCGGCATCGCCGGTCCGGATGGTGGAACACCGAGCAAACCGGTGGGGTTGGTCTGGATCGCCTTGAGCACACCGGATGGAGACCGTGCCTGGCAAACCGTATGGTCTCATGACCGCGCAGGCAACAAATTGGCTTCCTCGCAAGCAGCGCTCGCGTTGATCCTGGCATGGATGAATGACGACCTGCCGGAAAAGATCTAAAGAAAGAGGGTAATATGATCGAAAAAAAACGGGTTCTGATATTGACCGCCGACGCCGGATTCGGTCACCGCTCGGCTGCCAATGCCGTGGCAGCGGCTTTACAAAAGAACTTCGCGGACAGCATCGAAGTCACAATGGTCAACCCGCTCGATGATCGCCGCACCTCGTCGCTATTACGCGAATCCCAAAGCGATTATGACAAGATCGTGCGTGAAATGCCGGAACTGTACCGCTTTAGCTATGAAGCCAGCGATGCCTCGCTGCCAACCGCCATCGTCGAGTCCGGGCTGACCGTGCTGTTATACGAGGTGCTGCAGGATATCTTGCGGCAGACTCAACCGGACCTCATCCTCAACACCTACCCGTTGTACCATTCTCCATTGAGCGCCATCTTCACCGTTCACAAGTTCTTCATCCCGCTCTATACCATCGTGACCGACCTGGCGACCGTGCACCGCCTGTGGTTCAATCCTGAGGTGGATGGTTTCTTCATTCCCACCAAAGCGGTACACGACCTCGCCATTAGTTATGGCATTCCTGAAAAGAAATTACACCTCACAGGCATTCCCGTCTCGCCATTCATCGACGAAGACGGACGTTCGAAACGGGAAATACGAGAGCAACTGGGCTGGGACCCGAAACTACCGACTGTCCTGGCTGTCGGCAGTAAGCGGGTCGGGTCGCTGCTTTCCATACTCCAGGTCATCAACCACTTCGGTAAGCCATTGCAACTGATATTGGTAGCCGGCAAAGATCGCGACCTGTTCCAAACGCTGGAGGCGGAAGAATGGCACCTGCCGGTCAAGCTGTATGAGTACACCGACCAGATGCCAGCCTTCATGCGGGCTTCGGACCTCATCGTGTGCAAAGCGGGCGGGCTGATCGTGACCGAATCGCTGGCATCCGGTTTGCCTATGATTCTGATCGATGTTCTACCCGGGCAGGAGGTGGGCAACGCCGAATATGTCACCGCCAATGGCACTGGTTTTCAGGTTGAATCACAATTGGAACTGTTGGAGGTGCTGGCGCATCTGTTCAAGGATGATGGGGCGTTGCTCCAGACGATGGCGGAAAATTCACGGGCGCTGGGGCGCCCGAATGCCGCCTGCCTCATCGCCGATATGGTGAACCAGAACATCCGGCAGCTCCCGCGGGATACCAATCATGCGCGCAACAAGAATCGCTCCACCCTGCTCAAATTGTTGAGCCAGTTCAACATCCCCTGGGAGATCGAGGGGTTGCGACCGGCACGTACGCGCAAATGAAAATCGCCCAGGTGGTGGTTCTCATCTGCGCGGAAGCCGAATGGCGGGTGGCACGCCAATGGTTCCAGCAGTCACCGATCGAGCAAACCCCATTTGGCGAAAGCCTGCATCTGAATTTATGCGGCAGTGAGGTTGCCTGCCTGCACACGGGTTGGGGCAAAGTGGCTGCCGCGGCGGCGACACAATATGCAATTCAATCCATGCAGCCCAGCCTGGTGATCAATTTGGGCACCTGCGGCGGCTTCGCCGGCGAGATAGAGCGCGGCGCGGTCATTTTGGCGGAAGAAACCCTGATCTACGATATCATCGAGCAGATGGGTGATCCAGACCAGGCGCTGGATTACTATCGCACCCATCTTGATCTCGCGTGGCTATCAGCCCCGCCCTACCCGCTGCCGGTGCGGCGCGGACGGTTGATCTCCGCCGACCGCGATATCCTGTCGCACGATATTCCCACCCTCAAGCAGCGCTTCCAGGCGGTCGCCGCCGACTGGGAGAGCGGCGCCATTGCCTGGGTGGCGCACCGCAATGGCACCCCCTGCCTGATCCTGCGCGGGGTCAGCGACCTGGTGGCTGAAAGCGGTGGCGAAGCCTACGGTGACCTGGCAGTGTTCCACGCCGGCACCCAACAGGTGATGCAAGCCTTGTTGGAATCGCTGCCAAACTGGCTGGCTTGCGCCAATATCGGCTTCCTCGAGTGCGGCGCCTGAGCTGAAATACAGGAGCTTATCCATAATGAGTGAGAGGCTTCGCGGCGCGAAGCCTCTCACTCAAGCCAACGACATTATTCCGAGCGCAGAGCAAAGTCGCCACAGGGGAAGTATCTCGTTTGATCATGCGAGACTCTTCGCCGCGTTTAATTAAAGCTATCTCACGACCGCAACCGGTACTGCCTCGCGTTCCTCCAGGTCTTTCATGAGCGCCATGGCGCTGCCAAATCCAACCGCCAGGAAGATGACGATCAGGAAAGTGGTGAATACGACCACGACCACCGGTATCGCCGGTGGGAAGAATGCGAAAGCACCCGCCACCAACGGTTGCACCAACACCAGCATCGCGATCCAAACCGCCCAGACCAGCAACATGATGATGCCGCGCCCCCAGGTCTCCCAGGTCAGCCAACCGCTGCCCCAGATGAGGAATTCCGCCAGCACAGCCAGACCGGCTTTCGGGTGAGTCTGGCTGAGGTATAGCACCCTGCCGATACCTTTCCTGAGCCGTACCAACTGATGGATGGCGAAGATCAACATTCCGGTGACCACCAGGACGATTACAACCAACAGCGCCACGATCAGCCACGGGTCAACCGTTGCCAGCACATAGGCGCCCACCATCAGCACGACCGTCATGACGTTCTCGATGGTGGCAAAGATCGGCGCATCGATTGTGCCGGTGGTTCCCGTATGCGCGCTGGCAGCCGGCTTGGCGATCGCGCGCATGCCCGTCAACGCCACACCCACCGCCGCACTGCTGCCGCCGATGACCCAGCCGGTTGCACCGATGCCGCCATCGCCGGTGAAGATGCGCAGCGAATTCAGCATCTCCTCCAATTGCGGGTCCATGCTGGCAATCACACCCGCCGAAGCCAGCGCCACCAAACCAGCCGAAAGCGGCACCAAGAAGCCACTCAAGAAACGCGAAATGCTGTTGATGACGTTCATCACGCCGGGCGACAGCATCGATGCGTACGCCGGCGCCAGCGTCACCAACCAAAAGACCGCTGAGATCGCAATGAACCACCACTCCCCCATGAATGACATCGGTGTGCCCAGCGATATCCAGCCCACTTTACTGGCAACACCGATCAGCAGCAGCGCCAGGTATTGGTCTGCCGCCCCAACCAGCCCGCCAGCAGCAATGGCAGATAAAATTAACTCCATTTAGTCCTCCTCCTTTACATCTACATCAATCCTATTGACCATTGGATAAATTTTATCAGATACGTCACTATCGACGCCAAGATTTTTTGGGTATCGATAAAACTCTAATTTTCCCCTTTACCCCAGCCGCGCCCGTTCCTGGGCGATCATGCTGGCGTCCAATTTTTTGAACAAGGGCGCCGGTTGGTTCAACCGGTCGCCGGGTTCAAGCCGGCTGGGCAGCCAGGTATCCCGGTTGTGTTCATGATGGTAGCGCAGCGCCTGGTGCTCACCCAGTTCATCCGTTACCGTCTCCACCGTCTGCCGCCCGAACAATGGCTGTTCGTAACCCAGGATACTGTGGAGACACTCGCTGCTGAAGGGGATGAATGGCGCCAACATCAGCTTAAGGTTGTCGATCGCGATGATGGCAGTGTAGATCGCGCGCGCTGCCGCCTGGCGGTCGCTCTTGATCGCCTGCCAGGGAGCGGTTTGGTCCAGGTACTTGTTGACCTCGCTCGCCAGCCGCATTGCTTCGCCCAGGGCTGCCCGCAGGCGCACCGCTTCCATCTCTGCCGCCACGCTGCGGAACCCACCCTCGACCGCTTGCAGCAGCTCGCGGTCCAATGGGGTCAACTCGCCGGGCTGCGGGATGACGCCCTCCCAATGCTTGTAACAGAACGACAGCACCCGGTTCGCCAGGTTACCCCAGGTTGCCACCAGTTCATCGTTGTTGCGCTTGTAGAAATCCTCCCAATCCCAATCGGTATCCTTGCTTTCGGGCATGTTCACCGTCAGGTAATAACGTAAAGGGTCTGGATCATAGCGGGTGAGGAAATCCGCTCCCCACACCGCCCAGTTGCGGCTGCCGGAGATCTTTTGACCCTCCAGGTTCATGAATTCGTTCGCCGGTACATCATAGGGCAGGGTCAATTCTGCCGGCGGTTGGCTGCCCATCAATTCATCGAAACGCGTGCCGGCGCCGATCAATTCCGCGGGCCATATGATGGCGTGGAATGGGATGTTATCCTTGCCGATGAAGTAGAAACTTTTTGCGTCCGGGTCGTGCCACCATTCGCGCCAGGCTTGCAGGTCGCCGGTGAGCGCCGACCATTCGACCGAGGCAGAGAGGTAGCCAATGACCGCCTCGAACCACACATACAGGCACTTGCCATCCCAACCGTCGATCGGCACCGGCACGCCCCAATCCAGGTCGCGCGTGATCGGGCGACCGCGCAGGCTGTCGGCTTTCATCTGCCCCAACGATTGCCGCACCACGTTCGGGCGCCAGTAGTCCGTGCGCGCCTCCAGGAATGCCTGCACTTGGGGCTGTAACCTTCCGAGATCCAGGTAGAAATGCTCGGTCTCGCGCAGTTCCGGCGTCGAGCCATCGATCTTGGAGCGCGGATTGAGCAGCTTATCTGGTTCCAACAAGCTGCCGCACCTGTCACACTGGTCGCTGCGCGCACCTTCGTATCCGCAGATATAACAGGTCCCTTCAACGTAGCGGTCCGGCAGGAAGCGTCCCTGCGAGGGGGCGTACCATTGCAGTTCGCTCGCCTTGTACATGAAGCCGTTCTCCAGCAGCGCCAGGAACATGGTTTGCGACACCCGGAAGTGGTTCTGGGTGTGCGTGCTGGTGAAGAGGTCATAGGTCAACCCAAGATCCTGGAACAACTTCAGGAAGGTGGCATGAAAACGTTCGTACACCGCCTTGGGGCTGGCATTTTCTGCGTCTGCCCGCACGGTGATGGGTGTGCCGTGCGAATCGCTGCCGGAGACCATCAGCACCTTGCGACCGCGCATGCGGTGATAGCGCGCCGTGATATCAGCCGGGAGATAGGAGCCGGTCAAATTGCCGACATGGATATCCGCGTTGGCGTAGGGCCAGGCAGCAGCCACAAGGATGTGTTCGGTCATGTTTCCCTCATTCGTGTGAAAAGATGGCGTGATTCTATCATGGTTGGTGCACGCGCCTGCCGCGGTGTTCGTCTTTAGGGTGATTGAGGGATGTGTGGAAGGCGAGGGTGCCGGTTGGCGGTGTTATTGGATCGCTTCGCTGCGCTCGTGGGGTGCATCCTTCGACTTCCCGAGCCGCCGCAGGCGGCGAAGCGATCTCGAACGGCGGTGAATGGAGATCGCGTCGTCGGGCTGCGCCCTCCTCGCGAAGTTGGGTGGGTTGCTTCGCGATCGGTCGCTGCGCTCGTGGGGTGTATCTTTCGACTTCGCGAGCCGCCGCAGGCGGCGAAGCGATCTCGAACGGCGGTGAATGGAGATCGCGTCGTCGGGCTGCGCCCTCCTCGCGAAGTTGGGTGGGTTGCTTCGCGATCGGTCGTTGCGCTCCCTCAGAATGACGGGTTGGGCGGGGTAGGGGCGAGAGCGCCTGCATTTTTGCAGTTTGGAAACGGCAAGGGGATATGCAGTTGGTAAGGTGCAAAAGTGCGTCGAACATATAATAGAACAAAAATACTATTTTGTCAAGTGGAGAATTCTGAAATTCAGACATGCGTTCGGACAGGCAACACGGGCAGATCGAATTATTTTGCCATAAATGTCAACGGAACCTAACAAATATACGCTCACAACGCCCATGCCGCCCAGATTTACACATCTGTCAATAAACCACAGTTGTAACAACCTCGCCAACTGGCTATACTCAACCTATGACCAGGAAAGCCCTTCTCTGGTTGTCGTTGGCGTTCCTGCTGGCGGGCGGGGTCAGCCTGACCCTGCTCAATCCGGCGCAATCGACCTATCCCACCATCGACCGGGTTTATCTCTCGGCGGATACTTTTCTGGCAGCCGGCAGCGATTCCTACGGCGCCGCGTTGGATCAGGTGCTGCGTGATGCCGCTTCCCCGGCTGTGGCTGCTACCACCCAGGTGGGGGGCACCACCTACACCGCCGGCGACATGTTTTGGCACGCCAGCCAGCGCATGGATTACGCCGTCAGCCCCAAAATGCTGCTGGCGCTGCTGCAAACCGAGGGCGCGTTGCAGTCTCTGCCCGGCGACCAGTTGCTGCCGTACGCCCAGACAGCCACCGGCGAATTGTGGCAAGCCTTCGCCGATCACCAAACCGGCGCCCGCACCTTCCCGCTGGCGAATGGCGACCTGGCTGGCGTGGATGAAGCCAGCAACGCCGCCACCTTTGCGCTGGCAGCCCGCCTCGCCACCCGCTGCCAGGACATGGCTTGCCTGCGGGATTCTCTGGCTGCCTGGTCGCAGCATTACCAGACATTCTTTGGCGGCGACCCGTTGGACGAACCCCTGCGAGGCTTGGCGATGCCCAACGTAGCGCCCTTCCTGCGCCTGCCGTTCGACCAGCCCACCGATACCTTCCTCAAGGTCAACTCCTTCCTGGATCATGCCTCCCCCGGCGTCTACGACGACAGCATCCTGCGCTTCGACGGCGCCAACATCGACAGCGCCTCATTCGATACCTGCACCATCGGCGTCTCGTGTTACGGCGGTCACAACGGCATCGATTATTCCACCGGCGCCGGTCGCGCCATCCTGGCAGCAGCAGCCGGCACGGTCGTGTATAAATATTACAACACCGACCCGGATGCCGGCTACGTCGATAGCGGGCTGATCATCGACCATGGCAACGGCTACCGCACCGCCTACTGGCACATGGACCCCATCGCGGTAAATTACGGCGATGCCATCACCAAAGGGCAGATCATCGGCTTGAGCGGCAACATCGGCATGTCCTCCGGCGCCCACCTGCACTTCGGTCTGCGCATCACTGCCAGCAACAAATCGGTCGACCCCTACGGCTGGTGGGCATCTTCCAGCGACCCGTGGGGCGAAAGTCAGTGGAGTTGGGAGGGTGATCTGACCGCCGATAACCGCGAAGCCCAGGCGCAGTTGTTCTACCGCTCTTACTGGTACCGCGACACCGAAGGCTACGCCGGCGAATCCTACTGGACCAACAGCGTCACCACCAGCGGCGCCAGCACCAACTGGGCGATCTACGGCGCCAACCTGTCCGCCCCCGGTCAGTATGATGTCTACGCCTACTGGCACCAGCGTTCGGATAACACCCAATCCGCGCGTTACAAGGTCTTCCACCGGGACGGAATCACCACCGTGACCGTCAATCAGGCGGCGGATGGCGATCGTTTCGTCCTGCTGGGCACCTTCAATTTCGAGCAAGGGCGCGCGGCTGTGCTGCAAACCGATCTGGCGAACGATTCGATGAAACGGGTCTACTTCGATGCCGTCAAATGGGCGCTGCACACCGATCACGCCCCCACCGATATCAGTCTGAACCCCGCTTCGGTGGCGGAGAACCAGCCGCCGGGCACCACGGTTGGATCATTCGCCACAACCGACTCGGACCCCGGCGACACCCACACCTATACCCTGGTCTCTGGGGTTGGCTCGGACGACAACGCCTCCTTCAGCATCAACGGCAGCAGCCTGCGCACCAACGCCGTGTTCGACTTCGAACAACGCACAACGTATGCCATCCGGGTGCGCAGCACCGATGCCGGCGGACAATTCGTCGAAAAGACTTTCACCATCACCATCACCAACGTCAATGAAGCGCCCACCTGGATAGATCTTTCGAATGACGCCCTGGCAGAAAACCTGCCCGCCGGCTCAGTCGTTGGCGCTCTGAGCGCTGTTGATCCGGATAGCGGGCAAAGCCACACCTTCACCCTCGCCGGCGGCGCCGGCAGTGACGACAACGCTCTGTTCAGCATCTCCGGCAGCAGCCTGCGCGCTGCCGCCGCGCTGGATTATGAGATCCACCCCACCTGCAACATTCGCGTTCGCGCCACCGATAGCGGCGGCGCGAGTTACGAGCAGGTCTTCACCATCACCGTCCAGGATGTCAACGAAGCGCCACTGGGCATCGACCTTTCCAACACCGGCGTGGCAGAGAACCAGCCGCCTGGCACAGCCGTTGGCTCGTTGGATGCGGTGGATGTGGATGCCGGTGACAGCCATACCTTCGCGCTGGTCAGCGGCAGCGGCGATGGCGACAACGCCATGTTCAGCCTGGACGGAGCAACGTTGCGGAGCGCCACCGTTTTCGATTTCGAGGGCAAATCGGCGTACACGGTGCGGCTGCGCGCGACCGACGCAGGCGGGTTGTGGGTGGAGCAGGCATTCACCATCATGGTGACCGATGCCAACGAAGCGCCCACCGCCATCGCCCTTTCTTCGACTGCCATGGACGAGAACCTGCCCGGCGGCAGCGTCATCGCCAGCCTGGGCGCAACCGACCCCGATGCCGGCGGCAGTCACACCTTCGCGCTGGTGACGGGCAGCGGCAGTCAGGACAATGCCAGTTTTACCATCGACGGGGCTGACCTCAAGATCAACACCCCACCCAACCATGAAAACCAGGCGTCCTACGGCATCCGTTTGCGCGTCACCGACCAGGGCGGGCTGTTCTACGAGCAGGCGTTCACATTGGCGGTCGATGACCTGCCGGAACCGCCGCTCGCGCTGGCGCTCTCACCCAGCCAGCTCGCCGAAAACCTGCCGCCCGGCGCCGTCGTCGGCGCCTTGAGCGCCCAGGATGAAGACCAACCGGAGACCTTCACCTTCACGCTGGTCGGCGGCGAGGGCAGCCAGGATAACGCCCTGTTCCAACTGGATGACGACCAGCTTGCCAGCCGGGTCACGCTGGACCACGAGGCGGCAGCGCAGCGCACCGTTCGGGTGCGGGTGACCGACTCCGCCGGGTTATGGCTCGAGCAGGTGTTGACCATCGCCATCCTGGACCAGAACGACCCGCCTACCGCCATCCTGGCGCAGCCCGGCGCAGTCGATGAGAACCAGCCGCCCGGCACACTGGCAGCCATGCTTTCCGCCGTCGACCAGGATGGCGAAGACAGCCACACCTTCGCGTTGGTGGCGGGAACCGGCGACGATGATAATCATCGCTTCGAGATCGGCGGTCAGAACGAACTGCGCACGCTCGCAAGCCTGGACCACGAGACCACCCCCACGCTCTCGGTGCGGGTGCGCGCCAGCGACAGCGGCGGCGCCAGCGTGGAGCAAATACTGGTCATCACGGTCAACAACCTGTATGAATACCCACCCACCGCGCTGGCGCTCGATCACGACAGCCTGGGTGAGAACCAGCCCCCTGGGACCTTGGTCGGCAGCCTGCTGGTGACGGACCTGGATGCCGGCGAAGCGCACACCTTCGCCCTGGTTCCAGGCTACGGCGACGATCACAATGCCCTGTTCACCATCGAGGATGACCAGTTGCTGAGCAACCAGGTCTTCGATTTCGAGCGCCAGAGCACCTACTCGGTGCGGGTGCGGGTGACCGATACGCTCGGGTACACATACGAAGAAGCTTTCTATGTCTACATCGACGACTGGCTGGAGCGCTGGCTGCCTTTCGTCGTGCGTTAGGCTGCTCTCGCTATCTGCCCCCTCGTGATACAATCCTTGCACGTCAGCCCCCGGTGTGGGCTGGTCGCATCTTGACCATTATCCAGGATCCATTGTGACACTGCGCAAGTTCCCGCCGCAATTCTGGCTGTTGTTCGCCGGCATGCTCATCAGCACCGTCGGCGCCAGCATGATCTGGCCCTTCCTGATGATCTACATCAGCGAACGGCTCGACCAGCCGCTGGCAACCGTCACCAGCCTGCTGACGCTCAACGCAGCGGCTGGGGTCGTATTCTCGTTCATCTCCGGGCAATTGCTGGACCAGTTCGGGCGCAAGTGGCTGATGGTGGTCAGCCTGGCGATGCTGGGCGTCTACTACCTCCTCATCGGGCAAGCCAGCACGCTGTTGCATTTCGCCCTGCTGATGGTGGTATCGGGCGCCTTCCAGCCGCTCTACCGGGTGGGCGCGGATGCCATGTTGGCAGACCTCATCCCAGCGCAGGACCGTCCGGAGGCGTACTCACTGATGCGCATGAGCAACAACCTGGGCGTTTCGGTCGGTCCGGCGGTGGGCGGCTT
>JABLXM010000046.1 GCA_013177815.1 Anaerolineae bacterium
CGCCGCTGCCCGGTTCAGGAAACCACAATCGCTGGTAGTGCTTCTTGGTTAGGGTCATCGCCGCATCAAAACGGATGATGGGGAAACGTTTGGCGACGTTCAAAATTGTCTGAATGATCGCTTCACGCACGTTAGGGTCAAGGTAATTCAATTGCGCAGTATCGTTCCACGGCATGCTGGTCCCGTCGTTGCCATGGTACAGGTATCGGGATGCCCCGGATGATGCTTCCTCACGCTTGAACACCACCGCCGCATCCGAGCGGTCGAAATAGTGATCCTCGAGGTGAATATGCACGCCAGGATGCTCCGAGAGGTCTGGACCGTTGAACGAATATGCCGGGAATGGTGGGTGATCCAGTGAGATGAACCAATCCGGCTGCTCGACCACCCAGGGGGAATCGATTGCCATATGGTTGGGCACCATATCGCTGGCGAGCCGGATATTGCGCCTTCCGGCGCGTTCGCTCAAATCATTGTATGCGCTTTCACCGCCCAGGTCATCTGCGATCCGATATTGATAGATTGAATAAGCGGATGATATGGCTTCCGGATTGCCACACAGTTGCTTGATCCGCGCGGAAGCTTTGCTGCGTTCCCAAAGTCCGATCAGCCACAATCCGGTGAATCCCCACCGTGCAAGTTGGTCCAACGCTTCATCCGGGATCTGGTCGAGCCGCTGTATGTTTCTGCCATACTTTTTGGATAATTGGTCTAACCATACATAAGTATTCTTTGCCATCAACACTAACCTGGGCATCCAATGTGCATCCGGACTGAAGCGCTCCGGTTCGTTATCACCCAGGGAGAGGTCGTAAACAGGGATTGGGATGATGCCATGCCCACTCCCAAAGCGATCTTTCATTTCTTCTTTGATCAGGTCAAGGCTCGTTAGCAATCGGTACAGGTATTGACCCAGCAGGTCAGCCCATTGCTGTCGGATGAATTCAAGTTGTCCCGGAATGGAGTAAGGAGAAGCCAGAGCCGGACTGCGTAGCATATCCAGCAAATTCTGGGATCTTGGACCGAATGGCGGTTGCTCTTTGAAGAATTCATATAAGGCAATAATGACCCTGGCATAGGCGGTTTCCTCTGCCAGGTGAGTGTCGTCGAACAATTCCCGGTAGGTTTCCAGGGCTGGATTGGCATTCGCCACCCATAACAGGATTAGTTCTTCCAATACAGCTTCCCGGTTGGTAACACCATCTGAAAAACCCGCCAGGTATTGGTCCACATTTTGCTCATTGCGATAGACGCTCATGGGTGGGAATTCGGATGTGAAATTGATCAATATCCGCTGCAATTCGGCTTCACCAATTGCGGTAGAAAGATGATTCATGGCTTTGTTCATCACATCCGGCGCCACCCGTTGATGGTATAGTGCCATCACCAGGTGCAGGATTTCGTCGATCAACCCCATGCCATTGATCTCGCTGGATTTGGCGGCATTTTCAGGGGATGAAACCAGATCCCTTTTTTGATTGATCTTCTGGGCGAAAACGCGGGCTGCATGGAAGTTGGCGAAGATGACGTTGCCGTTCAGACTAAAGAGCGTCTGGTCGAATTGATAACGGTCACGGCTTTTTCTGGAAACGTGGAATTCCATACCATCCTCGATGAATACCTTTGATAAAAGATTTTATCATGTGTGGGTAGTTATGCGACCACCGCACGTTTCACCAGGGGCAGCAGGAGAATCGCAGCTAATCCATTAGTTTGGGCAGGGCGAGTAATTGTGTGACATTGTCTGGGCGCGTTGCGTGTACCAGGTGCCCATCCGATAATAATTCGCGCATCGCAGCCGTGGCATCTGCCGTTTGCCATTGGAACAGTCGGCAAGCTGCCGCCAGTTCTGCTGCCCCCATGCTCTGATAGTATTTCATCAACAGCGACTTGCGCGCCTGGGCTTCGGTGATCGAGCGCGCCTTGTCTTGCAGATCGGGGAAATGCCGTACCACCAGGTCATAGATAAAAGCGTAGTGCCATCCGCCAGCCTGGCTGATTCCAACCGGTATGATTTTCATCTCCATCATTAGATCGTCCAGAGCTTTGCTGAATCGCGAATCGCTGGCTTGGCTCGATAACCGCGCCACCCTGCGTAGCGAGAGTCTATCCAGGGGACCTTGATGGAGCAGGGTTTCATAGATTGCCTTGGCTTCTGCGGTAAGGACGCCCTGCTTGTACTGTTCCAGGTAATCATTTTCCGGGTCGCCGTAATTGGGTGAAAGGGCGTAGAAATATGGTGCACATTCAAGGGAAACCATTGTGTTCCTGCGTCGTATCAGGCGGGCGTAGTACCAGATGCGTTGATCCAGCGCCTCGTCTTTCCAGCTCCATGTGATGTGCCCCGGATCGTCATGGTCGTCCGGGACCGGGCGGTCGCCCGCTGCTGCTGCCCAAAGGCTTGGGTATTCATGCCCTCTGTGAGGCCAAAATAGTACAAATCCGCGCTCCTCGACAAATTGCCGGGCGTCCTGGAGTGAACGTAACCGTAGGGAGGCGGTTGTTCGGAAAGTGCGTTCCCGATATGTCTTAAGTCTTAGTTGGAACGCCTGCCGGTTCGCAACGCTCATTATGCCGATTTGAGGATATGCGTGATGATGTTCGACCCGGAGCCGCCGATATTTTGCGCCATGCCAATCCGGGCGTCCGCGATCTGGTTCTCTCCAGCCTGCCCCCGCAGTTGCTGCACGACTTCGATGATCTGGTACATGCCTGTGGCGCCAACTGGGTGACCGCGCGCTTTCAACCCTCCTCGGGTGGCGATCGGTATGCGACCGTTGGGTCTGATTTCCTCATCCAACGCCAGGCGCACTCCCTGCCCCCGTTCGGCGAATCCGCTTGCTTCGAGCGATAGCGTTGCCATGATGGTGAAGGCATCATGAGCCTCGAAGAGGTCCATATCCTTGGGCGTGCATCCGGCTTGTTGGTATGCTTGTTTGGCAGAGCGTTCGGCAGCCGTCAGCCAGGTGGGGTCTTTTCGTCCATGCACCGCGATCGAGTCGGTCGCGGCTCCGGAGCCAATCACCTGGATGGTTTGAGTGACGCCATATCTGCGCAAGGCTTCAACGGGAACCAGGATGGCAGCCGCGGCGCCATCCCCCATGGGCGATGCATCCATCACCGTGATCGGGTCTGCCACGATGGGTGATTTCCGATAGGTTTCGATGGTGATCGGTTTACGAAAACGTGCATTGGGGTTATGCACGCCGTTGGCGTGTGCGTTGATGGAGAAGTTGGCAAAATCATCATGCTGCCAGTGGTGTTCATACATATATCGCTGCATCACCAAAGCGTTGAGGGCAACGAAGGATAACCCCTGGTCGGTTTCCCAATCGGCATCTGCTGCGGTTGCCAGTTCTGCCGTGATCTCAGTGGATGGCGAATCGGTCATCTTTTCAACCGCAACGGATAAAGCGGTGTCCACTTCACCGGAGGCGACAGCCATCAATGCGGAGCGGAATGCTGCCGCGCCAGAACTACAGGCAGCCTCCACGCGCAACCCTTCGGCGAATCGCATGTCCAGCCAATCCGCCAGGTAAACGCCCAAATGCTGCTGATGGTTGGCGGACCCCGACATCATATTGCCGATGAAGATCGACTGGATGGTATCCAAACCGGCGTCTTGCATGGCAGCCAGGGACGCTTCGCCAGCCAGTTCCCTCAGTGATTTCTCCCACTGTTCTTCGACCGGCGTGGCACCGATTCCAAGTACAGCAACCTCTCGCATTGTTTTGGTCCTCCTACCCAATATTATAATTTCGATTGCTATCAAGACCTATCAGGTGTAACTTTAGTATTATATAGGTCTACAAGTTCTGCCAACGATGCTGATTGTGATGGTATAAAAGACTTGGAGGATAACATGATAAAAATCTATGATATCTCGCTGACGATTGCGCCCGAAATGCCCACCTGGCCTGGCGATCCCAAACTGGTCTTGGAACGGGTGAACAAGATGGAAGAGGGCGCCAATGCCAACGTCACCCGCCTGGATATGGGTGTGCATACCGGCACCCATATCGATGCGCCATATCATTTTGTCATGGAGGGTGGCACCGTCGAGCATGTCCCGTTGGATGTTCTGATCGGACCGGCGCAGGTGATAACGATGCCTGATTCGCTCTCCACCATCCACCGGAAAGACCTCGAACAAATAGGCGTACCGGCGGGCACCACCCGTTTGTTGATCAAGACCCGTAATTCACGCCTTTGGGGTGAACACGTCAACGAATTCGATACAAGCTTCGTAGCGCTTGAACCCGATGCTGCCCAATACCTGGTTGATCGCGGGGTCAAGTTCGTTGGGATCGATTACCTGTCCATCGCTCCCTTCAAGCGCAGCAAAGAGACCCACCAGATCCTGCTGAGGGCGAACGTCGTGATCTTGGAAGGCGCCAACTTGTGGCAGGTCCCGTCTGGCGAATATCAGATGTATTGCCTGCCCTTGAAGTTGGCGAAGACCGATGGCGCTCCTGCCCGGGTGATTTTGATCACGGAATAAATGGATCGATCGTTAGCGGCTTTAGCAGATCCGGGTCGAAATTCACCAATCCCTCGGCTCCCAACCGGATGACCCGCGCCTCCACAGTCCGGATATCTGAACGTAATTTCCCCAAGTCGATACCCCGGCAGGTGGCAGGGAACGGCGCCAGCCATTCCTGGCAGCGGGCGAGCATCTTCCTGGCGCCGCGGTAATTGTTGCGCCGGATGTGCAGGTAGGATACCGCCGCCTGCAGGATGCCGCGATAGACGTCGCGAAAGGCGCCCGTCTCTTCCTTCCAGGCGGCTTCGAGCGCTTCATGGGCTTCGAAGTACGCACCGCGGTTCATCAGGTCGATGCCAATGACCGCTTGGGGATGCAACTTGCCCTGGCACGCGGCTAGAATTTCGTCTGGCGTGTATGACGGCAGGGGAGTCGAAAAATCGGACATGAGTTGCCTGTTAATGCTGCTTATTAAACTATAATTGAACATCATTCTAATCGGTTATCTGACATAAACAGAAGGGTGTACGATGTTCGATCTAACTGATGACCAGGTATTGCAGTTATGTAAGTCCCATAACTTCTGGACATGGTCTGCCCAGAACAAGGTCGATCCCATTCCTGTCAAGACCGCCAGGGGCGTATATTTCTGGGACACCAATGGCAGGCGTTACCTCGACCTTAATTCGATGGTCATGAACGTCAATATCGGTCATGGCGATGAACGGGTGATCGAGGCAATGACCGCCCAACTGCATGAGCTGCCGTTTGCGGGACCTGGGATGGCGACCAAACCCCGCGCGATGCTGTGTAAGCTGCTGGCAGAAATATGCCCACCCGGGTTGGATAAATTTCTCTTCACGCTTGGTGGTGCAGATGCCAATGAGAACGCCATCAAACTGGCGCGCGGTTTCACTGGTAAGCACAAGATCCTGGCGCGCTACCGCTCCTACCACGGCGCCACCTTCGGCGCGGTGGCTGCCACCGGCGACCCCCGCCGCACGGTTTGGGAACCCGGCGTGATGCCCGGTGCTGTCCATTTCTTGGATCCATACCGTTACCGTTCCACCATGCACCGCACCGTACCGGACCTGCCAGAGGAAGAATTCACCCGCGATTACCTGAATCATCTCGAAGAGATCATTCAATATGAAAATCCGGATACGATTGCAGCCATCATGATCGAAACGGTCACGGGCACCAATGGTGTCATCATTCCGCCCGCCGGTTACCTGGCAGGCGTGCGCCGGTTGTGTGACCGGTACGGCATCTTGCTCATTTGTGATGAGGTCATGAGCGGTTTTGGGCGCACTGGCAAATGGTTTGCTGTGGAGCATTGGGATGTCGTGCCGGATATGATCACCATGGCAAAAGGGCTGACCTCCGGCTATGCGCCCTTGGGCGCGGTTGCTATGAAGTCTGAGATCGCCAACACATACGGCGATATTCCCTACCAGGGTGGATTGACGGCGAATGGGCACCCGGTGTGCCTGGCTGCCGCGGTTGCCACGATTCAAGCCATTCAACAAGATCGCATGCTGGAGAAAGCTACCCGTACCGGCGAAGTGATGAACGAAATGCTGGCGGAACTAGCCAGCCGTCATCCATCCGTTGGTGAAGCGCGTTCGATTGGGTTGTTTGGCGCGTTGGAGCTGGTGACTGACCGGGAAACTCGCCAGCCGATGGCGCCGTATAACGGAAGTAGCCCAGAAATGGTCGCGTTTCGTAAGTATTTATTGGATCACGGCGTCTTTTTATACACACACTGGAATATCGCACTGTTATTGCCGCCATTGATCATCAATATTGATGAACTTGCAGAAGGCATTGGCGTCATCGATCAGGCGTTGACGATCACGGATAAAGCGGTAGTCCGGCGTTAAATTAAAATCTATCATTGTGATGTCAGGAGTGATGGTATGGATGTAGAAATGAAGTCGCAATCCACAATCGAAAAAGGGTCAGAGATCGAACATGTAAAGCTGGCTATCTTGGGCGCTGGTCCGGCGGGGTTATCGGCTGCGTTGTACGCAGCCAGGGCTGAATTGGAGCCGTTGGTGCTGACCGGTCTTTCGATCGGCGGTCAGGCATCCCTCACTCACACCATTGAAAATTATCCCGGCTTCCCCGATGGTGTTGGTGGCGTGGAATTGGGGGAGTTGTTCCAGAAACAAGCGGAACGCTTCGGCGCTCGCTTTTCATTCGAACTGGTGACCGCAGTAGAGTTCTCGCATCGCCCGTTCAAGATCACCACCGATGGTCGCACGCTCCTCGCGGATGCTGTCATCATCACAATGGGCGCGAATCCCAACCATCTGAACGTGCCCGGTGAAACAGAGCTGACCGGTAAAGGAGTATCTTATTGCGGCACTTGTGATGGTTGGTTCTTCCGTGGCAAAGAGGTTGTGGTTGTTGGCGGCGGGGATAGCGCCCTGGAGGAGGGTTTATTCCTGACGCGTTTTGCCACCAAAGTCACCATCGTGCATCGGCGGGATGAATTGCGCGCCGGCGCCATCCTTCAACGCCGCGCTCAGGAGAATGATAAGATATCGTTCATCTGGGATACGGTCATCACCGATATCCTCGGCACCGATGCTGTTGAAGCTGTCCGGCTCAAGAACGTCAAGACCGGGGCGGTATCGGACTTCAAGACGGATGGTGTCTTTATTTTTATTGGGCATACCCCCAATACACAGATTTTCAAAGACCAGCTTGAGGTGGATGATAAAGGCGTTATCGCCACCGACCAGCGCATGAAAACCAACATTGCCGGGGTATTCGTTGCCGGTGAAGTGGCGGATGCGCATTACCGCCAGGTGGTAACGTCCGCCGGCATGGGTGCGGGGGCTGCCATCGAAGCCACCCGCTTCCTCGAAGCGCAAGAATAGGCATATCGCAAACGATCGATATCGCCCCGATGTCCTCTCGAAGGGCATCGGGGCGATATTCTTTGGAGTTCGTCTCTTATGAGGTCAAGGTGTTGGTGTTGCTGCGCCGATGCCCCACCAGGAGAAATGGCGGAATACGCTACGTTCGCCGGCAGGCTCCCAGATTGGATCCCCACCGGTCGTGGTGCCGGTCTGGCGCACAGGCTGGACATACCAGCGAATGATGTGCGGTATCTCGCCGGTCGGTCTGAAGTTGCTGGGGACGTTGTATTTGGTATCCGTGACATAAGCGGTAAGCTTTCGTCCTGTTCCGTCCGTGACGTCCAGCACGGTCACTTCGTAGGCTTCATTCTGTCGTAGCGTGCCAACTGCTGCCCATTGCAGCGTGATGGCGTCATTGATGTTCGTGAATGGCGCGCCGTCTGCTGGCAGCAGCAGGTTGGCTGCCGTATATGGCGGCGGCGGCGTCTCGGTTGGGGTTGGTCCTGGTGTTGGGTTTCGCTCGCAAAGCGGGATAATGACGGTCTGCCCTTCATAAACGATATCATTGGGTAGACCGTTGTATTCCCGGATGGCATCCATGCTGACGTTATAGTTGGCAGCGATCCCGCCCAAGGTGTCGCTGGCTTTGACTTCATAGAAGACCTTATCACAGGCAGCATCGGTTGCTTCAGCGCCGCTCAAAGTGGAGGTTGGCAGGGGTGATGCGGTAGGGGTTGGTTGCGGCACCAGTAATTTTTGACCGATCAGCAGCGTGCCGCAATCGGCGGGCAGGTTATTCAGGACAACGATTGATTGTACCGAAACATTGAACAATGCCGCGATGGTGCTGCAAAAATCACCATCCTTGACGGTGTATTCGAGTGGCGGCAGGGGTGTGAAGGTGGGCTCCGGCGTTGACGTCGAGGTTGCGGTTGGCGAGGTTGTTGGCGTGGTAGTCAATGTTGTCGTTGGCGTGACGGTTGGTTCGACCACGCGTCCGGTGCCGCGCAACACGCTGAAGACCACTGCGGCGCCGATTGCCATGATGACGACCATCAAACCGAGCGCAGTCGGTAAGTTGATGGTCACTTCAGGCATGCGCGGTGTTTTGACCGAAGTTTTGGGTTTGGCAGTGTCAGCGGTTGTGAAGGTGCGACCGCATACCAAGCAGCGTGTGGCTGTTTCGCTCAGTCGTGTGCCACAGGTCGGGCAGATCTTGCCGCTGGTTGGCGAACCAGCAGATGTGTGTGTGGGGGTTTCTGGACTCATAAGCAGTAATGACCGAACCGTTAACCGGTCGAGGGAAGATTATACCATCCTTTCAAATGGTGGCTTTTTGATATCCGTCAAGGGTGTGATATGCTATGGCACATATGGATGATTATGCTGTGTATATTCACATCCCATTTTGTGAGCAGCGATGTCATTATTGTGATTTTGCCACCACCGCTGGGCTCCAGGCACATATTCCGCAGTATATCACAGCCTTAATTCGTGAG
>JABLXM010000047.1 GCA_013177815.1 Anaerolineae bacterium
TCACACTCGAAGATGATGTTGAGATGACTCTGGAAGCAAACCCGCGAACCATCTCAAAGGGTTATTTGGCGCGATTACGCGAGATCGGGTTTAATCGCCTCAGCCTCGGCATGCAGTCTGCACATCCACACGAGTTGCGACTGCTTGGCAGGATTCATGATCATTCGGATGTGGTTGAAGGGGTCGCCTTTGCCCGCGCGGCGGGTTTTGACAACCTGAACCTGGACCTCATTCATGGTTTGCCGGGGCAGGGTATGGAACGTTGGCAGTCAACGGTGGAATTGGCGTTGGGTTTATCGCCCGATCATCTTTCGATCTACGGTCTGACGATCGAGGATGGCACGCCGTTTGGTGAGTGGGTGAGGCTGGGTCTGCTGCAACAACCGGACGATGACGTGGCAGCCGATCAATATGAGTGGGTCAGGTGCCGCCTTGATCAGGCGGGTTTTCGGCAATATGAGATTTCGAATTGGGCAGCTAAGCGGAAGGGCGTCTGGCGGGAATGCCGGCACAATCTGCAATATTGGCGCTGCCAGCCATATCTGGGGTTTGGCATGGCTGCGCATGGCTACGCATGTAACATGCGCGTAGCCAATTCGGAATCCTTGCAGGATTACTTTCGACGTATCAATGGAAACGACGCTTCGACATCAGTCTTTCCGATTGGTCCGGCTACTGCATCCATCGAACATTTGCAGCCGGACACCATGATGCAAGAGTACTTGATGGTTGGCTTGCGTTTGACCAGGGAAGGCGTTTCGCGGGCTGATTTTCGCCAACGCTTCAATGTCGATATGGATGAGCGCTTTGGGGACCGGATCGCGCGATTGCGCCAGCGTGGATTGCTTGAAGAGCATGGTGAGGATCCAGACCGCCTCCGGCTGACTCCTTCAGGTGCCTTGCTGGGTAATATCGTTTTCAGGGAATTTGTGGGTGAGTGATTGTGAATCCACCTGCGTTCGGGTATTCTATCTGACCCGTACCGGTGTGCCCAGACCGACATGGTAGATATCATCTTCCTTGTCGATCACTGGGTAAGCCCAGCGGTAGATCCACTTGGCTTCTTCCGAACGCATGTTGACGCAGCCGTGGCTCATTGGCACGCCGAAGTTTGTGTGCCAGTAGGTGCCGTGGATGGCTACGCCGTGCTCGGCGAAGAACAGGCACCAGGGTACGCCGGGTAATTCATAATCATAGTAGTTCGCGGTCAGTCGTCCATCCCCCATGTGCTTGGAGGCATACTTGCTCTGGATCGTGAAGTCACCGGTCGGCGTGTCGGTTGGAATCAGGTTTGGGTCGGGTCGGTAGGTCGGCAGCCCGGATGAGATTTTGGTGTCCATCACCACCTGGTCATATTCGTAAGCCTTTAATGTTTGTGTTGCCAGGTTGACCTCGATGCGTTTTTGCTCATACGGCACGTCCGGCGAGATGGGCGCCAACTCCTCGTCCGTCACGAGGCGTAGATGTTCAGCCGGCGCGAAATAATTCAGTCCACCGTCTGCTTCGTCCCTGATGCGGTACCAGGGACTGCCATCCGGTCCTTCCTCGATGCCGATCATCCATTGAATCGATTGGTAATACAAGCGGTAGAGCGGTGTCCACCCGTCGTATTTTGTCCACCGCATGGATTGCGTGAACGGGACCGTCACTTCCGCGAGCTGTTTTTCGGCGGCAAGTTTGGAGGGATAAGTGTTGAGCCGCGTCTCGACAGTTTGCAGCCGCGCGCTGTGGATATAACCCCGCCAAACCCGGTACCAGACTGGGTTCCACTCCGGACCAAAATCGGATTTGATCTCTTCATAGACGTTCAGCAGGTCATCCCGAAAGCGGGTATAGAGGATACTGCTCTGGTCATTCGGCTGGCTGTAGATGGACACCTGGTCGGTTGCGATTCGCACTTGTTGCCCGGTCATGATGCGATCAGCCTTGTCGAAGAACGGGCGAAATGCCAGGCTCCCCAGCCCAAGCGCGGCAAGCTTGAGGAAATCCCGGCGGGAATATCTTTCTTCTTCCATGATAAGTCAATTATAACAAAGCATGTATATCGGCTACCAGATAATGTAGACACAATATATCATAAAAATAATTTCGTTTGTCAGGGTTATGAAACCTGTGGCAGTCGCTCGATTAGAACAGAAGCTGGAAGATTGTCCCAATGGCGATGGTCAAAATACCTGCAATGAGGAAGATGAATAAGTTTGGCAACGGGTGCGATTTATCCTCATTGGTGGATGCATCGCTATCCGCACTCTTTTTCTTGGCAATCGCCTGACCAAAGCGGAACATCGAACTGTGGGAAATAAAATCCCCTGCGTCAAGACCGGCACCGATTGCGATCATTGCCACGCCCGACCAGAAAAGGTTGGCGCCCAAAGTGTCCATCGACCCGTCAAAGATGATGAAGGTTGCCAGCAATGCCAGCAGCAATCCCGCCAATGCAACCAAACCGATCTTCTTGATCGCTAGAATAAAAGGACTGGGGACCTCGAGGTTATTATGCTGTTCCGGGTGCATGGCTTGTCTTCGGCTTTGGAATACTTGTATAATGATTTAAGATGATTTGCTCTGTTTCGAAAATGGTATCACAGATTGTATTGGCGTCAATAAATGGAGGTTTCATGGATATCAAAGAGATCGTGGATGGTTTTGTCATGGGGATAGTGAATAAGGTCGCGTTGCCGAAAGAAACAGCGTCGGCAGGTGACTTTGTCGCTGCCATTCGGTTCAACCTGCAGCAGGAACTCAAGAAAAGCGAAGTTTCGTTATCTGCCTACGAGATAACCCAGGAGATGATCTTCAAGCCCGAACTTGAACTATCTTCGGATGCGCTCGAAGTCGCCCGCCAGGTTGCAGGCATCTATAACACCATCGCCGAACTGGACCGCAAGGGCAAAAAGAAGGGTAAAAAGTAAAGGGGCTGTTCCAAAAGCAGCCCATCACTCTGCCTGCCCTGGCAACTGCGCAGGAAGTGAAGCGTCTCCACTTCCCTCTCTGGAAGGCTGATAAATGCCAGTATCATCCAGCGCCATGAGGGCGGGTTGGATGATTAAGTTTGCCTAAAGAAACGTTAACCGAGGATTTTTTTATGAAACACAAACCGCTTACGGTCGAAATTCAACCATACAAGCGGTCCGAAGTCGGGGCGAGAGGATTTGAACCTCCGACCTCTTGCACCCCATGCAAGCGCGCTAGCCGGGCTGCGCCACGCCCCGAAATCTTGCGGTCATTATAAGAGCATTTTCCCCGCTTGGCAAGTCCCAAACCTTCCGAAGGTTCACGGGCTCACCATTCGCTGCCATGCCTGGACTGCTGCCTGTCAGCGCGCGTTTCTACCCTCATCGACTTTTTTCTTTTCACTTCATGTCTCTGTGGTTAAATGCCTCCGCGCCCCCTCCGGTCTCTTTGTGAGAATCCTCACACCCTGCCGATGGCGTAGAAGAGCGGCACGAACAAGATGCGCACCGAGTCCAGCCACGCCTTACGATCTATTTCCATCAGCTTGTCGAGTTCTTTGCTGTTGGTGAAATCCTTCAAGTCGTTGCGCAGGTTTTCCCATTCCAACTCCCAGCCGGTTGGCAGCC
>JABLXM010000048.1 GCA_013177815.1 Anaerolineae bacterium
CAATTTCATGCCATGGTCGGCGATATACTGCTGCAACTGTTCGAAATGCTCCTTCATTGACGCATCGCTGGTTGAGATCGATAAGTTGACGACGCCCATGCCCGCAAGCCGGTCAATGAGTGTGGTGAACTTCTGTTGGTTCTTTGGGGTTAGGGTCAGGTGAACCGCCAGTGAGATATCTTCTGACACAGCATCCCGGATGGCTTCCCAGGAAATTTCGCTCGTCGGGTCGAGCACGATCAGCATATGGTCCAAACCTGCCAGCAGCAATTTTTGCAAGAATTCGTGATTGGATATCCGCAGTCCATCCGTGATCAAACCGGTCACCTGACCGTTCTTTTCTGCGCCAGCCACCAGTTCGACCAGGTCCGGGCGCAAGGTCGGCTCGCCGCCCGTAAAAACGATGTGTGGGATGCCCGCTTCCCAGGCTTTATTCAGGATTTCCAACCATTCCTCGGTCTGTAACTCTCGCGTCACGCGCTCAATGGGCACATCCATGGCATACCCTTCAGATGTTCCATAAGTCAGCGCGCAATCCAATCGGAAGGGTGCGCTTGTGTTCCCGCTATAAGGCTCATCCCGGTCGAATCCGAGAAACATCACCGGGTCGAGGTCTTCGGTGTTGATGAGGATGTTGATCCGTTCGGAGAGGTCATTGAAATCCTGTAGGGCATCGCTGGTGGGGACGTTGTACCGTTGTGCGATGGTCTTGGCGACTGTGTCGGGAGGGGTTTGCTTCACAAGATGGTACGCATATTCCGCTGCCGTTTGGTTCAGGTGTAGCACGGTGCTGGCGTTGATCAGCAACAAACCGCTGCCGTCTGGTTCTAATCGCAAGTGCAGACGATATGGTTTTTCCGCCTCCGGTGGCGCCTGGTACTGGTGGGTTCCAGCCGGTAGGGGTGTGGCTTTGGAAAAGAACCGCTTGAAAAAGCTTTGGATCGCGTTCATTGACAACCTCCATTACCAGGGGGGAGACTCCAGCGCCGACAGAGCGGATGGTTGATAGGTCTGGCAGGCGTCTTTTGCCAGGGGGCAGCCGCCGCCACATTCCTGTATGGCGGCGCAGGTGTAACACGCTTCATCCAACCCTTTTCGCTCACGCAGACTGACTGCCAATTCATGTTCCCAAATCTGCTGCCAGGGCTTTTGGGTGATATTGCCCAGGGATTGGTAATAGGATTGGCATGGCAGAACTTCGCCATCCGGTTCGACGCACATGTTATATAACGCCGCTGTGCATCCCTTCACCCCGAGCTCCAATTGCACAGGATCGAAATGGCAGTATTGTGTCGGCGTGTACCAGATCAGGCGTTGCGCGGCTTGGTCCGTTTTTCGCCTTGCCAGGTCTAAAAGATCGGGTAGTTGTGCTTCCGGTAGTCCGCTGCCAACGGTCAGACCGTTACCGGAATAGATCAACGCATTCAGCCCAACCGTCGGTACCCCCAGCGTGGCTAAAAAGTCCAATGTTTCTGCCATACCGTTGACATTGGTTTGCAGCATGGTTGTGTTGGTCATTACGAATAGCGGCGATTGCAATGCGTTGCGGATGCCGCCAACAGTCTGATGCCATGCGCCGCGGTGCGCCACCATCTGGTCATGGATATCCGCGTCATGCGACTCCAGCGTGATCTGCACGTGGTCCAATCCGGCATCCACCAGGGTCTGGAGATATGCTGCATCCATCAAACGCCTGCCGTTGGTGTTCAGCCCCGTGATTTGCCCGTTGGCTTGGGCGCGTTCGATCAATTGCGGCAGGTCGGGTCGCAAGGTCGGCTCGCCGCCGGTGAACACAATGTGGGGGATGCCGATTTGCCACAATTGGTCGATCACCTGCAACCATTGCTTTGTTTCCAATTCATTTTTGTGCCGTGATTTAGGATTGTAGCAGTGAGTACAGGCGTTGTTACAACGGTAGGTTATCGCCAGGTCCATCCGGTAGGGCGCTGCTGGACGACTGGAGAATGGCGCAACCGTGTCCAATTCAAGATCACAGATTGGGCATGCGCCGTCCGGGCGCACTAATTCATCCATTTGGCGATAGAACTGCGTGATGTCGTATAATGCATCCTTTTTGGCGATGCTATAGCGCCGGGCAAGATTGGCGCAAGCTTCTGTAATATTCACGCCTTCCAGATATTGAAAAGTCATAAAGCCCGCGCTTGGGTTGAGGTGATAGACCCGGTTTGCATTCACCATCAGGATTGCATTTCCATCAGGATCGATGCGCAAATGCAGCCGGGATTTCTCTTCGCCGTTTTGCCGTCTGAAGTGATAGATTCCGGCGCCTAGTGAAGGATCGTTCGAGCCGCTGCTCAACCGGGATTTGATATGCTTTAAAATGCCCAATCCGAAGCCCTCCGTTCAGCGACCGCCGCCGGCGCAGGCGCAAGCACAGCCGGCGCAGGCGCAGGCACAAGCGCAGCCGCCCCCGCCGGAGGAACGACCACCGGAATATGAGGACGGTTTTGGCGGTGGATTGGTGGTGCCCGTGATACGACTGGTAAAACTGGTCAGGTCACCGACCACGCCGCTGGAGAAGGATTGGATCCCTCCCACCATTGAAGCGGCGAACGAACCGCCTGGCAGGTTGGGTAGCGAGACGGACTGCCCGGATGATGAAGGTTTGGCGACGGCGCCACCTCCGCCAGATGTCATTGGACGGATGGATGGGTCATAATTGCCCCACCACATTGGAACGAAGATCGGACCGCTGCCAAAGGTGCGGCGGGCACGGTTGTCGAAATCGCCATCCAGCATTGTCCAACCCATGTATTCGTCGAATCGCTCCACTTTCACGTCTGGTGTATCCGCGGCTTCTACCTGAGCCCAGGCGCGTTCCATGATGTCCTTGTAATAATCAACGGTTTCTTTATGACTGAAACCCTTCATTTTCTGTGATACGGATCGAATCAGGGCAATTACCATGTCTTGCAGTTCCTTTGTGCGTTCCTTGGCGTTGCTCTGCTTGAACGCTTCCAGGAAACTGATCTCATATGCGTGCAGTCCTTCCGGTAGGGGGTCGTTGACGTTGAGTTTCAACGGTTCACGCGTAACGACGGTAGCCGCCCCCTTTTTGATCACGGAAAATAGGATCATCGTGATCACACGATCCATCGGTTGTTCCATCAAGATCGCGGCTTCCACGGCTGTGAGTCCCCGTTTGATGCCATGTCCTTCGATGGATATTCTGGGCGGCAGGTATTTGAGTTTGCGTTTCTTGGCGCCAACCGTGCTGCTGTAGATCGCGAACACGAAAATACCGCCGAAGAGTAACCCAAAACCGACGCAGCACAGGTTCTCGAAGATGGCATCCAAATTCAGGCTGAACTTTGGTTCTTCGACGATCGCAGCAGCCGGGATCAGCCTTGCCGGGAAGGAACCCCCAAATGTGTACTGGGTATAGCTGTTGGCATCCGGTGACCGCCAGCGATAGAAGATCAGGTTATTGGGGTCGATGCCCGCTTCAGGTTCCGGTGTTCCCGTCCAGCGCTTGGGTGTGAAGTATCGTGGTTCCTCTTGCAGCAACTCCGGTGGGAAGTGAAACACCATCGTCAAATCCGTGTTGCCGTATACATACTCGGAGCCGAACCAGTTCGGTGAGAATTGGAAGCTGGCATATGGTTCCGCTTCCTCCTCGGTTGCTTTGAAAAAGAACCCGCTGATCTCGGCGATGCGGACGTGCACCGTCCCCTGCCGGTTCGGTTGGATACTGGCAGATCCCAAACCCAGCGCGATGCCAGGGCTGACATATGGGGACTTTTCGATGTTAGTGATCGGGATGCTGTCCACATTCGCGCTGATATTGGAAAACGAATAATTCTCGTTCGGCAGCCCAATATCTACGAAATCGATCGGGTCCGCAGAAGCGTCGTTATAGAATACGATCGTGTATTCGATGGTGGCAGTGCCGTTCGCGTTCAGGTATAAATGCACCTCGTCGCTAGGCACCTGGAAGCGGTACGTTTGCGCCGTCGCCCCACTGACGTTGACGAATAGCATTAAGATCAAGATTAGGATACTGGCGATCTTGGGTTTCATTAATACCTCCCAGGGGGTAACTTACCACTTGGGTTCTTCGGTTAATTGATAACTGGTGTGGCAGAATGGGCAAGTCACGACCGGCGCTCCGGCAACCATTTGGACGTTGCTTGAATTGAGCACACCGCCGCAGGATTGGCATTTCAATGAATCCAGGCTGACATTACCCGGCAGGTCAATGTTCAGGGTGACGTTTTGCCCTGCCTCACCCGCCTGGTGCTTTTGGCGTGAGACCAGGAATATGATATCAAAGCCAATCGCCACGCTGATGATGCCGATGATAAGCCACCCCGCCTGTCCTTGCGGACTGAAAGTAGCCCAGATAAATAACACTCCAAAAAAGATCAGTATCGCAGCGGCGATATATCCAATGATTTTGCCAGCGCTCATTGAGCCTCCTCATCCTTAGGAACTGTATTTAGTTTAGCATTATATTTCAGCCCCTGCAAGCAAACCCCAGATAACCTGGGTTCCCCTGCCAGCCATCGCCCAGATCTCTGCAAGCCGCGGGTCACGCTTTCAGCGTGGCATCTCGGGCTGTCATCGCAAACCGCCATGCCATAAGAAATGAACCCACCCTCATCGACTTTTCACTTTTTACCTCCTTCCTTTGTGCCTCGGTGTCTCCGGGGTTGGATATTTTCGTGCCCTCTCCGCTCTCTTTGTAATGCTCCCATCGCTTTCTCGCTGGGGATTGTACGGTGCTTGAATAAATGTATAATTTCATTCATGGGTGAGTATATGACTTTCGAAGAATATCGGCAATTATGTCAAGAGATCAACCGGCACAACTATCTGTATCATGTGCTGGATGCACCGGTCATAAGCGACGGGGAATTTGACCGCATGTTGGCGCGCTTGCGCGAAATTGAGAAGGACCACCCCGATTGGATCTCCACCGATTCACCCTCCCGGCGGGCAGGCAGCCCGCCCTCGGATAAGTTCAATAAGGTCAACCATCCCACTCCGGTATTGTCTTTGGCGAATGCCTTTTCGGTTTCTGAAGTGCGTGCCTGGTATGAACGCCTGCTTCGCCTGGATGAGCGGGTGAAGGATGCGGGTTTCGTGCTTGAACCCAAGATCGATGGCTTGACGGTCGTATTGAGCTACCGCGATGGCTCATTCGTCGGCGGCGCGACCCGTGGCGATGGCGAAACCGGTGAGGATATTACCTCCAATATCCGGACTATCAAACAGGTGCCGCTTCGCGTCCCTGTGGCGGCAGATGCCAGCCTGCAACCGCCTTCCAGCCTGGTGGTGAGGGGCGAAGTGTTCATCCTGATCCGTGATTTCGAGGCTTTGAATCAGCGCCTTTCGGAAAATGGCGAAAAGACCTATCTCAACCCGCGCAATACCGCCGCAGGCTCGTTGCGCCAGTTGGATTCCAGCATCACTGCCTCGCGCCCACTCATGCTGCTGGTGTACCAGGTATTGGCAAGTGACGGGCAGGTACCTGCCACCCAATGGCAAACGCTGGAATACCTGCGCCGGTTGGGTTTCCCGGTTACCGATACCGCCGAATATTGCGCCGGGATCGACGAGGTCATTGCTGGTTGCGAGCGCTGGCTGCAACAGCGTGATCGCTTCCCGTTCGAAGTGGATGGCGTGGTTATCAAGTTGAACGACCTGGCGCTGGCGGAAGAGTTGGGCGTGGTCGGCAAAGACCCGCGCGGCGCCCTGGCGCTCAAATACCCTGCCCGTGAGGTCACCACCAGCCTGAAGGATATCGGCGTGAACGTCGGTCGCACGGGCGTGTTGACGCCTTACGCCATCTTGGAGCCGGTCGAGGTGGGCGGCGTGATGGTCAAGCAAGCCACCCTCCATAATTATGATTTTATCGCCGAGAAGGATATCCGCATCGGTGACCGGGTCTTGATCAAGCGTGCGGGCGATGTCATCCCGTATGTCATTGGTCCGGTCATTGATGCGCGTACGGGGAGTGAACGCGCCTTTACCCCGCCGGATGCCTGCCCCGCCTGTGGACAAAAAGCAGAGCATTTCGAAGGTGAAGTTGCCTGGTATTGCGTCAATGCGTCCTGCCCGGCGCAGTTGGTGCGCAACCTCGAACATTTTGTCTCCCGTCCAGCCATGGATATCGAAGGCTTGGGCATCAAGATCGTCGAACAGCTTGCCACAGCCGGGTTGGTCAAAGATGTCGCCGACCTGTTCACCTTGAAGAAGGAAGACCTGCTGAAATTGGAAGGCTTCGCCGAGAAGAAAGCCGAAAACCTGGTTCAGGCAATCGATCAGGCGCGGTTGCAGCCATTGCCGCGTTTGCTCAACGCCCTTGGCATCCGTGGAGTGGGCGAAGTGATGGCAGCCGATCTGACCGCGGTTTACCCAGACCTGGAAAGTTTGGGCGCCGCCACCGTGGAAGAATTGCAGGCGATCGAAGGGGTCGGACCCAACATCGCCGGCGCCATAGTCGATTGGTTCTCGCAACCCGCCAATCGACAAGTTCTGGCTAAGTTGCAAGCCGCTGGCGTCACGCCTCGCCAGGTTGGCGCCGCGCGCGCCAGCAACGCGCTCAATGGCGCCACGTTTGTCGTAACCGGTACGCTGCCGGGGTTCACACGCGATGGCGTGCGCGAATTCATTCAATCCAACGGCGGCAAGGTGACCGACTCTGTCAGTTCCAAGACCGATTTCCTGGTGGTGGGCGAAAACCCGGGTTCGAAACTGGAAAAAGCGCGCGCGCTGGGTGTCAAAGTGCTGGACGAAAACAGCTTGCGCCGGCTTGTCCAGGGGGAATAGTGATAAAACGAGTAGTCATCAAACCAGCCCGCGAGCGAACAATTCGCGGCAGGCATCCCTGGCTCTATTCCGGCGGCGTCAAACAACTGGAGGGCGACCCGCAGCCAGGTGATGTGGTTGAGGTGGTATCCACACATGGGGAATGGCTGGCGCGCGGCGTCTATAACCCATTCTCGCAGATGCGGGTCAGGGTTTGGACATGGGACCCCGATGAACCGGTAGATGAAGACCTGATAAGTCGTAGGCTTCACAGCGCCATTGACCTTCGTGAAACCGTCATCCCGGAAGCTGTGACGGACGCCTGCCGGCTGGTGCACGGGGAATCAGACGGTTTGCCCGGCGTGGTCGTCGACCGCTATGGCGACTGGCTCGTGATGCAGGTGCTCTCGTTCGGCGCCGAACGCTGGCGGCAAGAGTTGGGGCATGCCCTCATGCACCTTATCCCGAACATCAAGGGCATCTACGAACGTTCGGATGTCGAGGTACGCAGACTGGAGGGACTTGAGCTACGCACCGGAATGGTGCAGGGCGAGGAGCCGCCGGAGTGGATCACCATCCGCGAGCACGGCTTGAGATTCCAGGTGGATATCCGCCACGGGCAGAAGACCGGCTTCTACCTGGATCAGCGTGACAACCGGCAACGGGTGTCTGAATTACTGGCTGGCAAAAAGGTATTGAATTGTTTCTGCTACACGGGTGCTTTCAGCGTCTATGCCATTCGTGCCGGTGCGCAGCACGTGACATCGATCGATTCATCGGCGGAAGCACTGGATGTGGGGGCGAAGAACTTGGCGTTGAACGGTTTTCTGGATGATCGCGCCACTTGGGTCAGCGCGGATGTCTTCAGTGAGTTGCGCCGTATGCGCGATCGGCGTGAGTCGTACGACGCCGTCATCCTCGATCCGCCCAAGTTTGCCCCCACCAGCGCTCAGGTCAACAAGGCAGCCCGGGCGTATAAGGACATTAATCTCCTTGGCTTCAAGTTGCTTCAGCCGGGTGGGCTGTTGTTCACCTTTTCCTGTTCTGGTGGCATCGATATGGCGCTCTTCGAGAAGATTGTTGCCGGAGCGGCGCTGGATGCAGGTGTGCATGCCAGGATCGTTGGTCGGTTGCATCAGTCTGCCGACCACCCCGTTGGCTTGAATTTTCCAGAGGGGGCGTACCTCAAAGGGTTGATCTGTCAGATCTCTCGTGAGTAGCAAAAACCTGGCGCGTCAGCACCAGGTTAGTGGAGATGGCGGGAATCGAACCCGCGTCCGAAAGAATCGACCCTCGGATATCCTACGAGCGTAGTCCATTTGAGGGGTTCACCGCTGGGTGCCAAGTGGACAAAATCCTCCCGCAGCTATCTGCTAGGACCCGAAAGTCCGCTTTCTCACAGGGCGCAGAGACCTGCAAGGCACTCTGACTTTGTGACGCCCAACCCCAGACCGGTCAGAGAAACGGATTGGGTGGACGTGGCTTCTCGGTGGAAGCCAACTGTCTGCTTATCGCTTATGCAGCGAGGGGCAGCGCAGCGTAGGAAGTGCGATTGGCACTTGATTTTTTGTGCTGATTTATCGAGGTCGGCACCTCTCGGCTCGCAATCCGGGACCAGCCTCTCCCGTCGAAGCCTGTCATCCCCGGATGATGACTCAATTATAGCAGGTTTTACATCCAGCGATACGCCAGTGGCAGGTGTTCGTGTAGTTGTTCTTCGGTCGAGACCTGGGAGAGGACCGGTTTGATTCGCGCCAACGCCAGTTGGGTCAGTTCGATCGGATGTATATCCCCGCCCGTCGTCAGATCCCTCAGTTGGAAGGGCGCTCCGAACGTGATTACCGGTCGGATGGGATACCAGCGCAGGTTGATCAATTTAGCCACGACCTGTAGGTAATTTGCCATCTTTTGCCGTTGGAATTGTGTCTTGAAAGATTTCAGCAGCAAGTTTTGGTAGGCTTTCTTGTTCAATACCCCGCTCACGATCGTTGGCACGATGACCAGGTCTGGCACGGTCTTCAGGAACAAGCCGATGCTGGTTGACCAACTCTCGAAACCGAGTTCAGCCCCCGGCAGCAGTGCCGGGTCGGGTTCCAGGTATCCTTGCGGGAAAAGGGTGACCAGTTTGCCTGCTTTGAGCAGGCTGGTGGTTTTGAATATTGCATCCACCGGGTGACCTTCGGTCACGAAAACCGCGTATTTTTGGATGTTCGGCAGCGCCTGGAGGAAAGGGAGTGGATTGGTGACCAGGTACATCTCCCGTTTGGGCAGCGCTGCCGGCAGCGCCAACGTTTCTGTCCCGCCCGGATGGTTCGAGATGACCAGCACTGCACCGGATAAAGGTATCTTCTCACCGTTATGAACTTCGATACCCTGAGTGAAATGCGGTAAAGCCCACGCCAACCCGGGTTGTAGACCGCCCTCGCCAACAATTTCGTCGATCTTCGCAAATAATTTCGCGAATTTATTCAACGGTTTGCCGATGATCGGTTCTAATAGTCTGGCGCCTCGTTCGGGTGGTTTGAAACCTGCTGTTGTGGCGATCTCGTTTAGTGCGATATTGACGATTCGGTGCTCGAGTTCGAGTGAGGGTGCATCAGTCATAAAACGCTCCCGGTTTTCGGGTATGGTCATATCTCCAAAATCTTACCCTAAAAGTTGTATTGGGGGTTAAAATGGGGAAGCCTGGGTTCTTGTGGCGAAGTTTTTAATTGGAGGCAGCCATGATCACGATCTACAAGAGTACTGATGTTGGTTTAAGCATAATAGACGAATTGGTCCCTGGCTGCTGGATTTACGTCATTGATCCGACCACGGATGAGATCGAATACCTGACCGCTCAAGGATTGCCGCAGGATTTTCTAACCTTTCCATTGGATATTGATGAACGCCCTCGCATCGAACGTGAGGACGATGGCACACTATTGGTGCTGATGCGCATTCCATTCTTCGAAGGCAACAAGTCGGATGTTCCTTATTCAACCATCCCTTTGGGGGTTATTCAGCGCGAAGAGTATTTTGTTACTGTATGCAAGCGCGCCAACCCGGTACTTAAGGATTTTATCTCCGGCAAGAACAAAGGACTTTCAACAGGAAAACGTAATCGCTTCCTGTTGCGTATCCTGCTTCAAACCGCCAGCCTGTACCTGAATTACCTGCGCGAGATTAATAAGATGGTCGACATGATCGAGGACCAGTTGCAAAAGTCGATGAAGAATAAAGAAGTCCTTGAATTGCTCAAATACCAGAAGAGCCTGGTCTATTTCACCACCGCCCTGAAAGGCAACGAATTGATGCTCCGTCGCCTTCAAGCCACCCCCTTCTTTCGGCAGTTTCCTGATGATGAAGACTTGCTCGAGGATGTCATCACCGAAACCCAGCAGGCGATCGAGATGACCAACATCTCGAGCAATATTTTAGCCGGCATGATGGATGCCTTTGCCAGCATCATTTCGAACAATCTCAATGTCGTCATGAAGTTCCTGGCTTCCATCACCATTGTGCTCTCCCTGCCCACCATAATAACCAGTTTCTTCGGTATGAACGTGTCATTTCCGATTGGTGGTGCGCCCTGGCATTACTTGCTTATCCTGGCAGTTTGTGTTGTCATAACCATGCTCGTCGTCTTCGTATTTTGGAAGCGCGATTGGTTCTAAAAATATGAGCGGCGGTGCGAGCTTGGGGGGCAAACGGGTATCGATTAATTTTTTAATGATTGGTGGATTATGATGGATCAGAGGATACCAGGTCATATGCTGGATCATCGTTTGGATGCATGTGCCGGTGGTTTCTTGCAATTGGAACACGTTTATAAAGGTTACCGAGAGGGAGAACGGCAACGCAGTGTTTTGGTTGATTTGTGCGCCCATGCCAAGAAAGGGGAATTTATCGCCATTGTTGGCAAGAGTGGTAGCGGTAAAACCACCCTGCTGAACCTGATCGGCGGCATCGATCGGACGGATGCGGGGAGGATTACCTTGAACGGCATTGAGATCACTGGCGGCTCGGATGACCAACGCACTTTGTACCGGCGCAGGCACATCGGTTTCGTATTTCAATTCTTCAACCTCTTTCCGACCATGACGATATGGGAAAATCTGACCATTCCGTTGGAACTGAATGGACAATTTGACCAGGACGGGGTCGAAAGAGCCGGGGAATTATTAGCCGAAATCGGTCTGGCGGACCGTAAACAAGCCTATCCGGATCAACTCTCGGGCGGTGAACAACAGCGGGTGGCGATTGCCCGTGCCGTTGTCCACCAGCCCTTGTTGGTGCTGGCGGATGAACCCACCGGTAATCTGGATGACGATAATGGCAAAATTATCCTGGCGCTCTTGGATCGTCTGACGCGCAAAGCAGGCAACAACCTTGTGATGGTAACCCACAGCCTGGAAGCTGCGCAGTTTGCAGATAGGGTTTATACCCTGGTCGAAGGAAAACTTGAACCAATAAAGGATTGATCTTGAAGCCGGCATATCCACCCGTCCTTTGGCAATTTGGATGGCGCTACCTCCTTAAAAATCGTTGGCAGAGCATTTTGATGCTGTTTGGCATTGCGCTGGGCGTCGCCGTGGTGATTGCTATCGACCTGGCAAACGCAAGTGCCAGCCGTGCTTTTGAGATTTCCTCCGAAGCCGTTTCCGGAAAAGCAACTCACCAGATCAGCGCTTCTGCTTTGGGTTTGGACGAGTCGCTCTACATCGACTTGCGGCGCCAGGGTATTGTTGATACGGCTACGCCCGTCATCACCGAGTTTCTCTCCATTCCCCAATTCGGAGACCAGCCCATTCAATTGCTGGGTGTCGATCCATTCACCGATTCCGCCTTCAGGGATTTCATTGGCAGCGCGAATGGGGAACTCCCGCTTGGGCAATTGGTTTCATTCATTACCCAACCCGGAACCGTTCTGATCTCCACCGGGTTGGCTGAACGGTACGGCGTCGCGATCGGTGACCGGCTGGATGTCGCCGCGGGCGGCTTGGAGAGCACCGTTGTTGTTGCCGGGTTGCTTATCCCGGCGGATGATATCTCCGCCCGGGCGTTGGATGGGATGATGCTGGCAGATATCAGCACCGCGCAGGAACTCACCGGTCGCATTGGCAAGCTCGATCGCATCGATCTCATCCTCACACCGAATCAAGTGGAAAGCGTTCGCGCGCAGTTGCCACCGGGGGTATCTCTCGAGACTGCCAATGCGCGGCAGGGTGCTGTGGAGGAGATGACCCAGGCTTTCCGTATGAACCTTTCCGCCTTGAGTATGCTGGCGCTCATCGTAGGTCTTTTCCTCATATATAACACCATGACTTTCGCGGTTGTACAACGGCGCCCGCTATTCGGCATCTTGCGTTGTCTGGGCGTTACCCGTCGCGAGATCTTTATGATGATAATGAGCGAAGCATTGATCATCGGTGTGATCGGCAGTCTCATCGGTACTGGCTTGGGCGTTCTGCTCGGAAGCCAGACCGTCCGCATGGTTTCACAGACCATCAACGATCTGTATTTCGCCACCACCGTTCAAACCACCGGGGTGGCTGTTAGTAGCCTGGTCAAGGGCGGCGTTCTGGGCATCTTGGCTACCTTGATGGCTGCGGCGCTGCCGGCGATTGAAGCGGCTGCCACGCCGCCCTGGCAGGTGCTGTCGCGTTCCGGGTTGGAACGCAAAGCGCGTACACTGGTCGATCGCCTCGGGATCATGGGTGCAGTCGCGATCTTGATTGGCGTGGTCCTGCTTTTTTTGCCGGTAGATAACCTGTGGGTCGGGTTCGGCGCCACCTTTTTCGTGGTAGTGGGCTTTGCCATGCTCTCCGCGCTGGGGATGGCGATTCTTCTCACTGCATTCGTGCCTGTTGGTCAGAAGCTTTTCGGGTTGCTGGGCAGGATCGCCCCCAGGAGCCTGGTGAATTCGCTCAGCCGCACCTCCGTTGCCGTTGCAGCTTTGATGGTCGCAGTCTCTGTCACGATTGGCATGACCTTGATGATCGATAGTTTCCGTTACACGGTCAATATATGGCTGCGAGAGGTTCTGACCGGTGATGTATATATATCTGTGCCCACTCTTAATGGCACCACACCGTTAGCTCCCATCGATTCAAGCGTACTGCCGGTCTTGGAGACCTTGCCGGGTGTCCGGCAGGTGGATACGTTGCGATCGGTCCGCGTCGATACGCGCGCCGGCATCGTGACCTTGTCCGCCAGCAACAACCCTGGCATCGGTCAAGAACGGATGTTCCTTGAACGCTATACCGGGCAAGAAAACTTGTGGGCAGAATTGCAGGCGGGAGGCGTGCTTATATCCGAACCGCTGGCTCGGCGCATGGACCTGGTTGGACCTGGGAACAGCATCGAGGTCTTCACGCCAAAGGGGTGGATGACCTTCCCGGTGATCGGGATCTATTATGATTATGCCACCAGCGAGGGTATCATCCTGACCGCCAGTTCGGTTTATCAACGCATCTGGCAGGACGACCAGGTGACTTCCATCGGGTTGATTCTGGAGGAAGACATAGACCCGGACCTGGTGGTTCGCTCGCTCCAGGATGTGCACCTCACAGATCAACGACTTTTGATCCGTTCCAACCAGAGTTTGCGCAGTGATGTGCTCGATATATTCGAACGCACCTTCGCCATCACGTCAGCGATGCGCATCCTCGCCACGATTGTTGCGTTCATCGGCATCCTGAATTCTTTGTTGCTCCTCCAACTCGATCACCAGCGCGAATACGGCATCTTGCGGGCGTTGGGGATGACCGGCAAGCAGATATGGCGTCTGGTCATGCTTGAGACCGGGTTGATGGGTATATTTGCTGGTTTGTTTGCCATCCCAGCCGGCTATGTGGTCGCGCTGATTCTCATCTATGTGATCAACCAGCGCTCATTCGGATGGACTATCCAAATGAACCTGACCCCGGCGGTGCTCATTCAGGCGATGGGGATTTCACTGGTTGCGGCATTGCTTGCCGGCATTTACCCCGCAATCCATCTCAGCCGCACGCCGGCAGCAGAGGTGATTCGTTATGAGTAAGACAATCACCCGCTGGGTTATCGTGATGGCTGTGACCCTCACGATTGTTCTTTGGGTCACGCACTTGCAGGGTGGGCAGGGGGAGCGCCCGGTTCAAGCTCGAATTTCAGGCTCCGGGATGCTGTCTGCGGATGGTTTCGAACGGGCAGAGCCGGGGCGTGTGTTCCAGTTCCCGCGTGATCATGGAGCGCATCCGGAATACCAGACGGAATGGTGGTATTACACAGGTAACCTGCAAACAAGTGAAGGTCGCCGCTTTGGTTACCAGTTGACCTTTTTTCGCCGGGCGCTCATACCACCAAACCAGGTTCGACAACGCGAATCGGATTGGGCAGCCTCGCAGGTTTACCTGGCGCACTTCACCCTCTCTGATATATCTGCAAATGAATTCAATTTTACCGAGCGCATCAGCCGTGGGGCGGCTGGTCTGGCTGGCTCGGTTGGCGAACCCGCCTATTCCGTCTGGTTGCAGGACTGGTCTGTAAGGCAGTTATCCGATGACCGTTATGAATTATCCGCCCGCGATGCCGCTGGTGCCATCACTCTGGGAATGGTTGACGAGAAAGGACCGCTTTTGCAGGGCATCCAGGGCTACAGTCAAAAAGGACCGCAATCTGGCAACGCGTCCTATTACTATTCGCAAACCCGCTTGCATAGCAGCGGAACGGTTGAAGTGAACGGCGAGGCGTATGAGGTTGATGGGGTGAGCTGGATGGATCATGAATTCTCGACCAGCGCGCTTGCCGAAGATCAGGTTGGTTGGGATTGGTTCTCGCTTCAACTCGATAATGACACGGAATTGATGCTTTACACCATTCGTGATCAAAACGGGCAGGTCGATCCGTACTCCCAGGGCAGCCTGGTGCTGGCGGGCGGCGAAGTGGTGCCCTTATCTAGCGCGGAATACACCATCGAGATTCTCGATACCTGGCACAGTCCGGGCAGTGGCGCGCGCTATCCGGCGCAATGGCGTATTACCGTACCATCCCGAGCCATCCGCTTGGACATAAGACCTTTAATGGCGGCGCAGGAGTTGAATGTAACCTTCACCTACTGGGAGGGGGCGGTCAGCGTGACAGGTGAGGTGGGCGATGTGCCGGTGGCTGGATACGGGTATGTCGAACTGACTGGCTATGCCCATTCGATGCAGGGTGAATTTTGAGTGATTTCAAAGGATGGAATATTATTAAGGCATATGAATAAAGGATAAGACACATGTCCGCTCGCATTCGATATTTTCGTGAAGAGCTTGCGCGCCAACCGGATAAGATCCAGTACCTCTTGGAAAACTCACAACTGCCAGGACCGCGGGCAAATCTTGAGTTGATGCAGGCGTTGGTTATGGCGGGGGATGCGCAGTTGCTCGATCGCTGCCTGGCGTTGGATCGTGGTGCAGCCGCGGATGGCAACCACCCGGAAGATTTCGTGGTTTTCTGTGGCATCGCGGGCTTGGGGACGATTGCCGACCCAGATCAGCCGGAAATCCTGGCAAAGCTGCGCAGCTTTGCGTCCGATCACCGCTGGCGCATTCGGGAAGGCATCGCCATTGCACTGCAAGCCTGGGGTCGCAAGGATTATGATGCGATGTTTCAGTGCATATCCGCATGGCTGGAAGGCAATCCATATGAATTGCGTGCGGTTGTCGCTGCGTTGTGTGAGCCGGACCTTTTGGATGATGAACGATCGGCATCCCAAACGATTGGGATATTGGATCGGATAACCGCAAAATACCCCCAAATCTACAAAGACAGGATCAATGGGTGGGACGTTCTGGAGAAGGGCTTATCCTATGGTTGGAGCGTTGCGGTGGTTGCTTCGCCAGTGCTTGGGAAAGCCAAGATGGATTTCTGGCTGACTCAAGCGGATGAACGCATCCACCGGATCATGATGGCTAACCTCAAGAAAAAACGGCTGACGGTTTTGGATGAAAGCTGGGT
Organism: Anaerolineae bacterium; assembly: GCA_013177815.1. Classification (GTDB taxonomy): domain Bacteria; phylum Chloroflexota; class Anaerolineae; order Anaerolineales; family Anaerolineaceae; genus JABLXM01. The sequence continues at coordinate 15,736 of JABLXM010000048.1, forward strand.
GAATTCACACTTGAATAAGTAATGGGCGGAACAGGGCTCGAACCTGCGGCCTCATCTGTGTAAGAGATGCGCTCTGACCAACTGAGCTATCCGCCCGCAAATTTATCGTATTATAACTGAGAAGTGTCATAAGGTCATGTTAAACTACTAAGCGCACGGTGAAAGCCATTTCACCCGAACGATATTCCAGAGGTGGGCATGCGTTTTGTCCGATACAGTGAAAAAGATGGCGAGATCCACCAGGGTTGGATTTTGGATGACCAGGTTGGTGCGATCGACGGTGATCTCTTCCGCGGTTACCGGCGTTTGACGGCGCGATTGCCGCTCGAGCAAGTCCGGCTCCATCCACCGGTGCAGCCCGGCAAGATCATCTGTGTTGCGCGGAATTACCGGGAACACGCCGATGAACAAGGCGTTGAAGCGCCGGCGGCGCCATTGATCTTTATGAAACCACCATCTTCGATCATTGGTGATAAGCAAACCATCCTGCTGCCGCGCCAATCTTCATGGGTGGAACATGAGGCTGAACTTGCTGTGATTATTGGCAAGCGTTGCCGCTCCATATCGATGGGTAAGGCAGCCGATTACATCTTTGGCTATACCTGCGCCAATGACGTCACCGCGCGTGACCTGCAGCGGGAGGACGGTCAATGGACGCGCGCCAAGGGCTTTGATACCTTTTGCCCGATCGGTCCATGGATCGAGACTGAATTCGACCCGGCAGATGCGTTGCTGACTTGCCGGGTGAACGATGAGATGCGCCAGATGGCATCCACGGGCGAAATGATCTTTTCGATCGGTCAGTTGGTTGCGTATATTACCTCGATCATGACATTGGAACCTGGCGATATGATCCTGACCGGCACGCCGGCGGGCGTTGCTCCCTTGCTCGCCGGGGATAAAGTGGAGATAGAGATCGAAGGCATTGGATCGATCGGTAACACGGTTGGCGTCTACCAACCCTGATCAACCGCCTCAGTGTGCACGGGCGTCGATGCGAAATTGATGAAATACCCCGCTATGGTATAATCCCGTCATTCAGTTCATAATTTCAACTTGATGATCAATTAAGGAGAGCGTTATGTCTGGTCATTCCAAATGGGCGACCATCAAGCGAAAAAAGGGCGCCACGGATGCCAAACGCGGTCAGGTCTTCACCCGCCTGACGCGCGAGATCGTCATGGCTGCGCGCGAGGGTGGCGGAGACCTGGATAGCAATTTCCGCCTGCGTCTGGCTGTCGACCGCGCGCGGGCGCAGAACATGCCCAAAGAGAACATCGAGCGCGCCATCAAGCGCGCCACCGGTGCGGATAAGGATGCGGCGGCTTTCGAAGAAATATTCTATGAAGGCTACGGTCCGCATGGCGTTGCGATGATGATGCAATGCGTTACCGAGAATCGCAACCGCACAGTGGCAGAGATCCGTCACGTATTGACGAAGAGCGGTGGCGGCATGGGAGAAGCAGGATCGGTCGGCTGGCAGTTCACCCGCACCGCGTATTTTGCCATCCCGACCAGGGGCAATAATTTCGATAAGGTCTTCGAATTGGCAGTCGAAGGCGGCGCGGACGATGTGATCTCCGATGACGAATGGATCGAGATTTATGCTCCTGTGGAGTCGTTCAAAAGCATCACCAACCAGTTGCGCAGTGCCGGCATCACCCCGGAAGAAGCGGAACTTCGCATGATCCCCAATCAGGAAATGGATCTGAACGTCGAACAAACCATGCAGGTTCTGCGCACCATCGAAGCACTGGAAGAGTTGGATGATATCCAGAACGTCTACCATACGCTCAAGATATCAGAAGAAGCGTTGGTAGCGCTCGAAGAATGACCCCATGCTGGTAGTGGGGATTGACCCGGGTACTGCTATCACGGGGTTTGGTATTATTCGTCAGACAACCAGCGACCAATTGGAAGCCATCGCCTACGGCGTGATCAATACCGAACCCAACCTGAGTTTTGAGAAGCGCCTCGACCGATTATATTGCCAGTTAGAAACGCTGCTCCAACGCCATCGCCCCGAATCGGCGGCGGTCGAGCAGTTGTTTTTTCAAAAGAATGTAAAAACGGCGTTGTCTGTTGGGCAGTCGCGGGGGGTGGCGCTGCTGGCGCTTGCGCGTGCCAATCTGCCGGTAGCAGAATATTCACCCATGCAGGTCAAACAGGCTGTCGTCGGTTATGGCGGTGCGGATAAAAACCAGGTGCAACAAATGGTGCGGGTGATATTGGACCTGCCGGATATACCCAGACCGGATGATGCCGCGGATGCCCTGGCGGTCGCCATTTGCCATCTGCACCATCTGCGATATGCCCGGTTGGTAAACAACAGCGATCATCAGGTATAGCCATGATTACCAGTCCGACCAATTCAACGATCAAGGAGATTCGCCGCTTGCGTGATCGTAGTGCGCGCCAGGCGAGTGGGCTTGCTTACGTTGAAGGCATTCGCCAGGTGATCGAAGCTGGCAAGGGGCAGGATGTCATCGAAAGGGTTGTTTATTGTGACACGCTCCTTACCAGTTCGCTGGCGCGGGATTGGCTGAAGCAAGCGCAGCGGTCAGGCACCCCGGTGTTGGAAGTCAACGCTGACGTTTTTTCCAGGTTGGCGATGAAAGAATCGCCCGTGGGTCTCGCAGCAGTTGTGCGCCAAAAGTGGTCCGCGCTGCCAGGTGTGCTCGCCCCCGCCGATGTGTGGGTGGCTTTGGATGCGATCGCGGACCCCGGCAATCTTGGTACCATCCTGCGCACGCTGGATGCCAGCGCTGGGATGGGCGTAATTCTATTGGACGCATCCACCGACCCCTATGATCCCACCTCCATCCGTGCCAGCATGGGAGCGGTCTTCACCAAGAAGCTCGTTCGGACGACCCTGCCGGTCTTTTCCGACTGGATCGATCGACATCGTATTTCGTTGATCGGTGCCTCCGATCGCGGCGCGCAGGACTATTACAACTTTCCTTATCCATCGCCTTGTGTCATCATGTTGGGAAGTGAACGCCATGGGTTGAGTGAGGCGCACCTTGCCCTGTGCCGGCAGGTGGTCGCCATCCCAATGTCGGGCAATTGTGATTCGTTGAACCTGGCAGTTGCAGCTTCACTGATCTTGTATGAAATATATAATCAACGTAGACTATCCGGGGGTGCGAAGGAATGATCGCACATTTGGCGGGTGAGGTGCTTTCAAGCGCCGGTGATCATATCATTGTTGATGTGGGGGGGGTTGGTTTGCGGGTCTATGCCACTGCGGAATTCTGCCGTCAGGTGACGCGCGCGCAACGCGTCTCCCTCCATACCCATCTCGTCGTTCGTGAGGATTCGCTGACGCTCTATGGCTTCGAGACCGATGAGGAGCGCGAATTGTTCCTCCTCCTGTTGGGGGTCAATGGCGTTGGACCGCGCTCTGCTCTTGCCGTGCTTTCATCGTTATCTCCGGATGTCATCCGGCGCGCTGTCTTGGCGGAGCAGGGGGAGATCTTCACGCGCGTACCGGGGATTGGCAAGAAAACCGGGCAAGCCATCGTGATACATCTGCAGGGCAAGATCAAAGGCGATTTGGAGATGTTGGGCGGTGCGGATACGGATGTGGATACCCAGGTGCTGGAAGCCCTGACAAGCCTTGGGTACAGCATCGTTGAAGGGCAAGCTGCACTGCAATCGATTCCGCGCGATACGCCCCAGGATGTGGAGATGCGCCTGCGCCTGGCGCTTCAGTATTTTTCTGGCTGACCGTGTCACCCTAAGTTAGGCGGAAAATTCGGTGGTCATGTGCTGATCGACATGACCACCGTTTAACGTTGTATGGAATACTTCGATAGCCTTGTTATACTGCCATCATCATAATGACGCTGCAACCAAGGCTTGCTCTTCTTCTTGAGCGACTTTGATCCCATTCTGGACGTTGACCCGTGTCAGGATGATGATGCCGACGATGAAGAAAATGACCAACGAAACAATGCTCAACCGGCTGCCGCCCATGACGGTGGAAACAACCCCAAAAATGAACGGACCCAGGATTGAAGCGAATTTTTCGAAAACGCTGAAAAAGCCATAGAACTCCGCCGACTTGCTTTTTGGCATCATCTTGCCGATCAATGACCGGCTGAGTGCCTGGCTGCCGCCCTGCACCGTCGCTACCATCACGCCCAACACCCAGAACTGCCACTCATGGTAAAGGAAATATCCCAGGATTGAGATCAGCGTGTACACGGACAGGCTGATGTAGATCGCCGGTTTGGTGCCGATTTTTTTTGCCAGCCACCCAAATAAAAAGGCAAATGGCGCAGCCAGGAACTGCACCATCAGAAGCGTGCCGATCAACGTGGTTTGACCAAATCCCAACTCAGAGCCATAAGCGGTAGCCATCACGATGATCGTGCCGATTCCATTCGCATACACCCAGAACGCCAGCATTGCCAGTGCCAAGTCGCGATAGTGGCGGATTTCTTTGAATGTTTCCGCCAATCGTTTGAAACTGGCTTGCAGGGGAGAGAACCCCTCCTCGCCTTTCAGGATTCGTCGCTCTGGCTCTTGCACCCTTGTCAATAGCGGCAGCGTAAAGATGAGCCACCATACCGCTACGGTAACGAAAGACAAGCGGGTCATTAGTCCTGCATCAACACCTAAAAGATCGGGCAGGAACATGATCATGACAAGGTTGATCGCCAGCAAAATACCGCCGCCGATATAGCCCATGGCAAAGCCGCGTGAAGAGACCTGGTCGATTTCATCCGGGCGGGCGACATGTGGCAAAAGTGAATCGTAATAAACCAGGCTGCCGGCGAAGCCGACATTGCCGAGCAGGAAGAAAGCAGATGCCAACAACCAATCTCCGGAGCGTACGAAGTACAACAACGCCGTCCCGGTAACACCCAGCAGCATGAATACGGTCAGGTATTTCTTCTTGGTACCGGAGAAATCCGCTGCTGCACCCAGGATTGGGCTGATGATGGCAGCGATCAGTGCGGAGATCGAGGATGTATATCCCCAGTACGCGGTCGCGATGTTGGGCGCCAGTCCGGATGCAGCCACGGTCGTGTAATAGACCGGCAGCACCGCGGCGGTTGAGTATTAGGAAGTTTTAATGAAGGGAAAAATGATGTTAAACCTGTGAGTGGCTCAGATTTATTTATAACTATTGATGCAGAATTGCAGAAATATGCCGAGAATATTTTGGGGGGAAGACGTGGTG
>JABLXM010000049.1 GCA_013177815.1 Anaerolineae bacterium
CAGTTCGCGCGCCAGTTGCTGGTTGGGGACTTCATCCCGCCGTCCCAGGCGGATAGCCAGGCGATCGATCACGGACATGTGTACCTCCTTATTTGTTTTCGTCACGATACCCGCTTGATGATGCGGTGCGCCAAAAATGTGATGAAGTACGAGGGCGCTTTTTTCTGACCGAACTCCCAGTCCTTCCATGCCGTCCAGACGGATTCAGGTGTGCAACGCCCGTCCGACGCCATTTTGCCGGTCAACTGATCGACCATCTCGCGCAGGCGAGGGTCGCCTTTGCAAGCTGGGAAGCGCGAGAGTGTGTCCAGCACATGCAACAGGTCGTACCACACCAGGGGCGCCTTCAACTTGCAAAAATCTGTGCCCATCTTGAACAGGTAAGCTGCCCGATCACGGCGTTCCTGCCAGAGGGTGAGGATGGCTTCCACCCCGCTACGCGCGGCTGGGGATGTGCGCCCGGATTCGGTCTGCCCCAGCGCTTTTAGCATCACCAGGTTGGCGTAGGGACAGGGATCTTCTTTCTTGCCGGGTCCACGGAACTTGCCCAGCAGCGGCGATGCCGAACAGCGCCAACCGTTCTCCTGCACCAAACCGGTCAGGTGATCGACCGCCCGCTGCACTTGCGGGTGATCACCCAAGCCGAACCTGATCAGCGCGGAGACCAGGTTGGGCGCGTCGCACAGCGCCCACAACCACTCATCCTGACCGCTGCCGCCAAAGACGGTTGGATAGTTGGATAACAGTGCGAAGGGTCCTTCTGGTGATGGGTGCGCCATGACCTGTTCGATCACCTTGTCCATGCCGGGGTCGCCGGCTCGCAGCCCGAGATCAGCCACGAAATTGAGTTTGTGCATGGGGTGACCGGCGGCTTTGTGGTTCTTCATCACCTCGCCCTGCCAGTTTTGCAACGCGACCACCAGCGTGCCCACTTGCGGGTCGTCGAGCATCGCCTGGCGGTCAATTGCCAGCGCCTTGTCTGTGGGAGCTGACCCAAGCAGGTCGCGCCGGGTCAAATAGCGCACCCAGGCAGGTCCCTGCAATAGCCATGTGGTCACATCCATTGTAGTATCGTCCATCTGGTGGCTCTCCCGGATCATGGTGCTCATATTGTAGAACAAATGTATTGTGAGATCAAGCGGGAAGGCTTTAACGAACAGGACCGCCGGCTTGTTCTCACCAATTTTCCGCCGGCAGTCCCTGTTTTAAGTTGCTTATTCGGTTGTGGTCAAGCCCTACTTGGACGGCAGGAAGCGATTCACCTTTGTGCCGCACACCGGGCAGATGCCCTGAGCAACCTTTTTGCCGTTTGCCGTCTCTTTGACGGTTGCGTCCTTGATCGGTTGCTTCTTCTTACACTTGATGCAATAACCTTCGAAATCCATGTCTGTCTCCTTTCGACTGATGTAGATATTCGAATCACCCGGCTTGGTTGGATTTCATCAACCTTAGTGATTTCTCGCCGGAATGAACCCAAAATAATGATGTTGCTTACCGCCAACCCCGCTAACGCACGCCAGCTATACACCCCCCATGTCACATGAGATGATTATACAACGAATTTTCCCGTGTGTGGCAAGGGAGTTTAATGTGGCGTTAATGGTTTTTTGTGAGACGAATACCCCTAATGGGCCCGGTAGGATTCGAACCTACGACCAAGCGGTTATGAGCCGCGTGCTCTGCCGCTGAGCTACGGGCCCGGCAGAACCCACCTTGTTGTGGGCGAATTATACCACCCTACACTTTACTCGTATAATTGACACACGGTCATCATCACTATTTCTTGTTATCGGGAGGAAGCATGCCAGCGACAACCCATTACATCCCGGTGGAAACTTTGCGCGCCTTCATTCGCGATGTGCTGACGGCGCTAGGCGTCCCACCGGCGGATGCCGACTTGTGCGCGGATGTTTTGATCACTTCGGACCTGCATGGGGTCGAATCGCACGGCATTGGTCGGCTCAAGTACTATTACGATCGCATCAAAGCCGGTCAGCATCAGGTGGTCACACATGCGGAGGTGGTGCGGGAGAGCCCCACGACGGCAGTCATCGATGGGCATCACGGCATGGGTATGGTGATCGCAAGCCGCGCGATGCAAATGGCGATCGACAAAGCGCGCACCTACGGCAGCGGGGCGGTGGCGGTGCGCAACTCCACCCATTTCGGCATCGCCGGCTACTATGCGCGGATGGCTGTCGAGCAGGGGATGATCGGTGTGACCGTCACCAATGCCCGCCCTTCCATGTCGCCGACCTTCGGCGTTCAGCCGATGATGGGCACCAACCCGATTGCCTTTGGCGCGCCAACGGATGAGGATATCCCCTTCCTGTTCGATGGCGCCACGCCCATCACTCAACGCGGCAAGATCGAGGTGTTGGCGCGCGCCGAAAAACCCGTCCCGTCCGGTTGGGTGGTCGACTCGCACAACCAGGTGCTGACCGACCCGCAGGCGGTGCTCGCCGCGCTGACGAAAGGCGAAGCCGCCCTGTTGCCGCTGGGCGGGGAGGGCGAATCGCTCTCCGGTCATAAGGGGTACGGTTTGGGCACCATGGTCGAGATACTCTCGGCTTCATTGCAGAGCGGCGCTTTCCTGTTGAACCTTTCCGGGGTGGGCGCCGATGGCGAGCCTCAACCTTTCCGCGTGGGTCATTTCTTCATGGCGCTGGATATCGAGAGTTTTGTGCCGCTGGCGGACTTCAAGCACACCACCGGGCAGATCCTGCGCGACCTGCGCAATTCGCGCAAGGCGCCGGGACAGGTGCGCATCTACACTGCGGGCGAGAAGGCGTGGGAGCGGGAACAGGTCATCCTTCGCGATGGCGTGCCGGTCAACCCCAATTTACAGAAAGAGCTCAAGTTTCTGCAGCAAGCGTTGGGTTTGGAAGCGTATCAATTCCCGTTCTAGTGATCATAAGATCAAAGATTGGTGATAGCCGATTAGCATCGAGCGAAGCGGATCCCTCATCATTTTATGAAGGCGTCCGTCGCTTCGCTCGACGGTATTTGGATATTGGCTATTCATTACGGGGTGCCATTAATCCCTGGTTGGTGGATGTTCCTCCAGCGCTGATGAAGCTTCTTCGCTCATGTCACCTTCCATTGCCAGCGCGGAGCGTTCTGTGGCGCGACCGCTCCTGTGCAGCAGCCAGATGCGTAAACGGATGACCCCGACCAACGCGAGTCCCAGCAGGATACCCAACACCCATAGCGGGACGTTTGAAAACAGGGCTGGCGGTATGGGAGATGGGAGCGGCGTCTGCATCATCGCTTCAGCTCATTTCAGGATTTCGGCAATGGCAGCCTGCAAACCGGGATCATCCGCTGAAAGCACGCTCTCGGTTGTGATCGGCAGTTTGACGTTGGGCTGCACGCCAACCCCTTCCAGGAAGATGCTGCCGTTGGGCAATTTGTAACGCCCGGTGGGCACTTGCATGCTGAAGCCTTCCGGTAATTTGATTTGTCCGCGCGCCACTTCAGCCTCCACACCGGCGGTTGGGTGCTCACCCATCACCACCACGCCCGGCACCTGGCTGAACCCATAGGATTCGATCTCGCAGGCGCTGAAGCATGCCATATCCACCAGCAATACGATCTTGTCGAAGCGGTACTGTTCCTGGTTGGGGTATATTTTGTCGGGTATGCCTTCCGGTTCGAACTTGCCGGTCTTCTCGCTGAAGTATTCCAGTTGACCCATCACGATCTCTTGATCATGCAGGAAGCCTGCCAAGCCCAGTGGGGCACCGCCAAAGTTGGCGCGCATATCGATGATGACGCCCGGCGCAGAATTTTCCTCGAAGGTTTTGAGCGCCCGTTCAAAGATGCGGATCAACAGGTTCAGGTCGTCGTAATTGGAGTTGATGCGGATATAACCGACGCCGGAATCCAGTAATTCATATTCTACCGGGAGCACGTTTTGACGCACCCGGTAGGGGATGTAGTTATAGGTGATGCTGTCGCCTTCCGGGATGGTGGTCAATGTGGCGCTTTTTTCGCTGCCGCCGGGATTCTTATAACTAAAGGTGATATCGGCGCCAACCTGGTCGCGCAGCAGGAATAAAACCTGGTCGTAGCGATAGCCAAAATCGGTCGAGTAGGGACCGAACAGCGGCTGGATCTCTGCAATCGCTTGCCCCACCGGTTTATCGCGCACTTTCGTGATCTCGGCGCCCAGTTCGACGCCTTCAGTATCTGCCGGGCTGCCCGCGCCGACAAAGTTGACGATCACTTTGCCGTTATCAAGTTCACGCACGCCCAAACCCAATCCGCCGCCCGCCTGCGCGCCGTAAAGTTGCCAGAAGTAATCGCCGCCGTTCAGGCTGACGTGCCCGTCTTCGAAGGCGTTCACAAACTCGAAGAGCGCCAAAAAATAAGCCAGGTCGTTCTGTTCTGCTTCGGCTTGCTCGACCTTGGGGCGGACACGGTTGTTCAGGGCGATCCAGTTTGGGGCTTTGCCCGCGATATCCGTGAAGGCGTAATTCTGGCTGACGAACTTGTACATTTCATCGTAGGCTTCCAGGTAGGACAGGCTGGAGAAGTCCTTCACAGCCACATCGGAAGGTTCGTACAGCGCCATTTCCTCGCTCAGCTCACGCGATATCCCAAAAGGTGTCATATCCAGGTCCACCACCGAGTAACCGGCTGGCAGCGGGGCGGCTGGGTCGTCGCTGGTGAATAATCGACCGTCGGCTCCGAAACCGGATGGGAAGGATTGCTGGTCATCCGGCGACCACACCACCAGCTTCCCGCCGATCACCTCGTCATTGTTCTCGGTATCGGTGATGGTGGATGCCAGATAGGTTGCCCAACCGAGCGAGCGGTCGTCGCCTTCAGAGAACGGTCCGCCGGTCAAATTCGGTGAGTAACCGACCACGAATATTTGCACCCCCGGTTCTGCCTGGTTGTCGTAATCGACATCGTTCAGGATGCCCGCCGGTACCACCGGCAGGCTGAGTGTATACTTGCCGACATTGTTCTCGGTGTCCAGGTCAAGGTAACCCAACACTTGTGAATCGACCGGGAGTTCCCATTCAAGGTCGCGTGTAATGAAACCGGTCATATCCAGCAGCGCCACTGTCTGCTCGACATAATAATCCTCGATGATGTCGTTCGAATAGGTGAAGGTGCCGTAGATGGCTGCCGGACCGCCGGGCTGGGGCGTCAGCAGTACGGGCGGCGCTGCCGTCATTACCGGTGGGTTGGCTTCGTTACCCGGTGTTGCCGTTGAAGCGGTTTGATTAAGCATGGCAACCCCGTTCAATGGTATTGCCGTGCAAGCGTTCAGGGTTATCGCGATCAGTGCCAGTGAAAACAAGAGATGGGTTGACTTTTTCATTGATCTTCCTCGGCGTGGTGCTAATTTTACCAATTGTACATCATTCATCTGGTTGACCGAACGTATATAATTAGGGATAGGCAGGTTTATTTAAAACTTTGGAATACATGGGAGGGAACATGAAACCGTTGGGCAAGCGTACTTTGAGACTTCTTTTGAACTTCGGCGCCATCTTGGGCATCCTGATCGCCATCGCCGGATTGGTGGCGGTGTGGCTGGTTCGGGGAAGGGTTCAAACTGCCCTGCAAACCGGTGTGGAGCTTGCCGTGCGCACTGTGGATACCACCAGTGATACACTTTCGGTGATCGCAGCCACTTTGGAACAGGCGCGTGAGAGTTTGGCAACGGTCGAGACTACCGCCCACGATGTGGCTGAAACGCTGGATGCTACCGGCGACATCACCGACACCTTCAGCGGGGTGGCTGGTGAGGACATGGTGGCGGTGTTGGCTGACGCCCAGACGGCGCTGGGGTCGATGCAGCAAAGCGCGGTGTTGATCGATGACACCCTGGCGGTCATCAGTGGCATCCCCCTGATCGGTGCCCGTTACAACCCTGAGACCACTTTGGAGGACGGCATCGGCAAACTGGCATCAAGCCTGGAGCCGGTGCCGGAATCGCTTGCCGAGATTCAAACCGAAATGCAACGAACCACCACCAACCTGGATGTCCTGCGCCAGGACGTGGAGGAGCTGGCGGACCATCTCTCCGCTATTCAGACCAACCTGGATGATGCCAGCGCTCTCGTCGCCGAATACGAAGACATCGTGGCGGAGCTTGACGGTCATGTGCAACAGGCAGGTTCGGCAGTTCAGCCAGCGCTGACGGGTTTCGCCGTAGCGCTGTCGCTCTTCTTCATCTGGATGATCATCGCTCAATTATCCCTGGTGCTTCAGGCGCGAGGGTTTGAATAGCGTTCGAAGCATTATTGGTTTTGGTTGCGGATGTCATAAGTCAGGGCTTTTTATCCATCACCTGATAGACGCCACCATCTACGCCTTCGAAGAGCGGCGTGACCACAACCTGTCGACCGAGCAAGGCGGTGAGGTCCGGCAAGGGTTGCCGATAGGCTGCGCCTTGCCATGCCAAGTCGCTTGGTTTGACCTGGTCGAGCCATATCAACGTGAATGCTTGACCGGGTTGGGGCAGGTAAGGACGGTTGGCGGGTAGTTGGTCGAAAATGGTTGCATTGTAGACATCGGCATAGATGACCAGGCAGCGTGGACAATTGCTGTAGACGTTCTCCTGATCTGGCAGGGGATTTTGGTTGATGAACTCGAGTACCGCGCTGTGCCTTAGCGGGTAGATCGATCCGCCATCCGACTCGGCTTGAACTTTGTTCTGGAGGGTTTGATGCACGGTATGTACGCCTGCCCAGCCCATCCCCAGCGCGAGGAGTCCACCCGCGCACCAAACCAGCCAACGCCTGCGCCGGTTTTGGTCTGCCAGTTGCGCGCCAACATAAACCAGCAGCAACAGCAGCAGGGGAAACAGCGGACTGATCAACCGGATATTGATCGCCGCGTTTGCGACCATCGTCAACGAGATGATCAGCCATGCGCTGTACCCGATCAGCAGTAAAGCCATTAGGGATGCAAAGGAAGTTTCACGACTCAATGTGCCATGCCGGTGCAGTTCTTGGCGGGCGAGCGCTATCAGCCAGACCAGTACACCGAGCAATAGCATGGCAGATAGGACCTTGCCGATGCTCGCCCAGCCCCCAGACCAAACACCAAAGAACTTAGCCACTGCCGATAGTACTCCGTGGATATTTTCTCCGACTGTGACATCTGTTCGAAAGCGAGTTCCGGTCAGGCTATTGCTAACGATTTGATTGCGGTAAAGCCAGACGAATATTGGCAGCGAGGCAAGCGCGCCAACCGCAGCGCCCAGGGCGGCGCCAGGCAGGAAGGCTGCGGCAATTTGTTTGCCGGCTTGGAAATTGGGCGGTAAGGGATGTTCCCTGGGCTGCGCTGCCTGGCTGCGATGGTCTGAAAGGCGGCGGAGAATGAAGATCAGCAGGGCGCCTAACGAGGCAGTCATCACAACCAGCCCGCCGATGTAGCGCGCCAGCGCAGACATGCCGGCGAAGAATGCGGTCAGCACCAGGTCGGAAGTCGCTGCCCGCCTCGAATAACGTTCCAAGAAGACCAGCCAACTGGTGACCATGAGGATGAAGATGGATTCAGATAGCAAGTAATTGGCGGTATATAGAGCCGGCGAAAGCCCGGCAAGCAGCGCTAGCCCGGCGGTGACCATGCGATTCAAACCGGGAACCAGGCGGCGCAGGAGCAGCGATATTTCCAGCACGGTCAAGCTGTAGCAGGATATGTTTAGCCAGCGAGCGTACGAAATTGGGTCCAATCCAGGGATGCGGTACCCTATCGAGAGCAGGAAGGAATAGAGCGGAGGCCACCAATCCATGGCGTCGCCATTTGCCATGAGGTACCCTTTGCCGGCAGCCAGGCTGCGCGCCGCGCTGACGTAACTGGCAGAGTCATTGCTGAGACTCAAGCCAAAGTGCCTGGTAACCAGCTCAAATATCACCAAGCTGATTGCTGCTGGCGCTGCAATCCACAGCCAGCCGCCGCCGGCTTTCCCACTGCTTCGTCCGGCGTCCTGGGCGGATGGGAGCTTGGAAGCAGGGGAGAAGGTTGTCTCAACCCAAACCAACAAAAATATGAAAACCAATGCCAGCCCTGACATCAACGAAAGGACCGCCGCGAATGAAAGGATGGGTACAACTGCCGGTTGGGGGAGGTCATGATGGACGATGACGAGAGTATCCGGGCTATCCAACGGGTAAACCAGCGATTTACCGTCCCAGGTCACCCGCACCGGGCACGCCGTTGTGCTGCCCCGGAAGAACAGTTTGGCATCGCTGGCATAGCCGTGCCAATTCAACGCGCCTGCCTCGGGCAGACTGACCAGGTGTTTATCGATGCGTTCCCACCCTTGAAGCTCGCCAAATGCCTCATAGCTGGTATAACCTTGCTCAGTTTCAAACCCCAGCAGGGTCACCGGCTGGCAACCCTGGTCGTCCAGGGGCTGGATTTGCAAATCGTGCGGAAAAACCAACACCCGTTCATTGGGGAACGGCAAAGAGGTTACCATCATGATGCCCATCGCCAGGGCGAGCGATAGGTAGAGCCTGCAATCGCGCCTGGGCAACTTGCCAAGCCAGCGCCAGCAGGTCGGCATCAGGATGACCAGCGCCAGCCATACTATCAACAATTCCAAACCGACGGTGAAGACGGCGCGCCGGGTCGGATAGAAGAGACCGTGTCCAAAGCCATCATGGAAGGCGTAGACCCATAACAAGGCTGTCATACCGGCAGGCAGCAGGTATTTTTTATAGGTCAAGAACCGGCGCCAAGCTGCGTTGAACATCATAACGAAACCCACTATCTATAGAGGCGTGATCATATGAAACTATGATTGATATGATAGTCTAAAACGCAAATTGCAATAAATCAAAATTTATATGATATGGGAGTTATCCAGAAAAGAAAAACCGGGCTTGGCAGCCCGGCAGGATCAGAGCGGGAGACGGGACTCGAACCCGCGAATGTCAGCTTGGAAGGCTGATGCCTTACCACTTGGCGACTCCCGCACACACCTGGATTATACCATCCCCTGTATTCATGCGCAGTTCATCCGTCACAGAGGGCATCCCGTAGTTGCTGCGCGATATCATCCAGCGTTTGCCGGTCGGGTTTATCGCGGTAACCAGCCGGAATCCGAAAACCGAACCCGTCGCCTCGAAAGCGGGGGATGATGTGCAGGTGAGCGTGGTAAATATCCTGCCCGGCAGCCTGCCCATCCGATAGGATCAGGTTCACGCCTTCGCAGCGCAAGCCGCTGCGGCGTAAAATTCTTGCCATTCGCTGCGCCGTGATCATCATATGGGCGGCTGCCTTGGGCGTCAGGCTTTCGAGATCAGGATAATGATCGGTTGGGATCACAAGCATGTGCCCTGGCGTTAGCGGTTGGGTATCCAGAATCACCCACACGTATTCGCTGGCATACACCCGGCTGGTTGGGAGCTTGCCCTGAATAATCCTGCAAAAAACACATTCATCCATGCCATCCACACCTGTTTAAGGAAATGTTCTATTGAAAATTGAACACTTATTGGCTATGATTATATTGCATGAGCAGCCTCTGGCCTTTCCAATTCGGGTGGATATGTACCATATCCGAATGCGTGGACTGTGCCATGGGCACAGCCATTCAGGGAGACTCTTGGTTTCCCTTGAGATAGACAATAAAACGCGCCGGTGGGCGGTTCCTGCTCGTTGGCAGGTGAGTTGTCTTGGGTAACAAACGTCCTTAGGTTAGGCTGCTCATGTTTTTATATTTTCCCTTGTTTCTGCCAAATAAATTCGCTATAATGATCCTGCCTGCCCCAGTAGCTCAACGGATAGAGCGAGGCACTCCTAACGCCTAGGCTGGGGGTTCGATTCCCTCCTGGGGCACTGCATGAACGTGACGTCGAAACAAATCATCGGGGAACTAGCTCAGCGCCAGGCAGCGCAAGGCGTCAAATTGGGCAAGATGTTCGGCTTGACGTGCCTGATGCTTGGGCGCAAACCGCTGGTCGTTTTATCGGGGGATGAGCTTGTCTTTCGCATCCCGCTGGCGAGGACTCCAGAAGCCTTGATGATATCCGGCGCATACGCCTGGGAGCCCATGCCTGGTCGGGGACGGATGAAGGAATGGATCGTGATACCGATGGAGACGGTTGATTCCGCTGCATACTGGGCGAATATTGCATTGGCGTTTCTTCACAGTAAACATTAATAACGATTATTAATTAAACCTTAATGTTTTCTAATAATTCCCTTTTCCCCCTTGATTTTTTTTCATAATCTTCTATAATAGAGGTTGATAGACGTCTGGGTGCCCCCCTCACCTGGGCGTTTATCGTTTAAGGCGGTGTCTTTTGGTACAATTGAGAACACCCCTGAAAGGAACGCCACAGCTTGTTCGAGATCGTTTTCCTGGGCACTTCCGCTTCTGCGCCATCCGCCCGGCGTAACCTACCCTCCTTGCTGGTCAAGCATGATGAATATCGCTTCCTCGTCGATTGTGGCGAAGGCACCCAGCGCCAGATTCTGCAAGCCGGTATCGGCTTCAAGCGCATGAACAAGATTCTCATCACGCATGGGCACCTTGACCACATTCTCGGTCTGGCTGGTTTGATCTCGACCTTCATGCGTTGGGAGGCGATCGAAGACATCGAGATCATGGCGGGCAAGAGCGCCCTCGAACGCATCCACGACCTGGTCTATGGGGTTGTTCTGCGTGGCACCAAAACCCCCATGCCTATTCGTCTCACGCCAATCTCGCCCGGCATCATCTTCGACGGCGGGGATTTTTTCATCGAGGCTTTTCCTGTGCAGCACCGTGGACCGGACAACCTCGGTTATAAATTCCAGGAGAAGGGTCGCCGTCCCTTCCTGCCGGAAAAAGCCGATCAACTTGGCATCCCGCCGGGACCATGGCGCCGCGACCTGGTCGACGGCTCGCCAGTCGTGTTGCCGGATGGACGAAGGATCCAGCCCGATGAGGTGCTGGGTGACTACCGTCCCGGCACATTGCTGGTCGTGGTGGGTGATTCCGGTGAGACTGCCAGTCTGGTCGAGCACGTCCGTGGCGCCGACGCCCTGGTGATCGAATCGACTTACCTGGAGGAAGAGACGGAACTGGCAGCCCACTTTGCGCACCTCACTGCCCGGCAGGCGGCTGAATTGGCGCAGCAGGCGGGTGTGCGGCGGTTGTACCTGACCCATTTTTCCCGTCGCTACCGTGAGAAGGACATCTTGCAGGAAGCCCAAGCTATTTTCCCGAACACCATCGCCGCTCGTGATTTCGACGCCCACATGATTCGTCACGAAGATGAGAAGGGTGACGTCGATGCCGGGTAGTGCAGGCTTTTCGACCCCTTGACAATTATTCGATTGATCGTTTATAATATTTTCGTAACTTTCGGAAAATTATGAACGCGAAACTAACTTACCGCCAGCAGGATTTTTTAAGCCAGTTCCTGGATATCTACCGGGGAATGGATCAACCTGTGCATTACTCGACGGTTGCCGAGCGCTTGGGCATTGGGAAAGTGACAGCCTATGAAATGCTGCGCTTGCTGGAAGAACGCGGGCTGATCCGAGCTGAGTATCAATCCAACCCAAAACAACGTGGTCCAGGTCGTTCGGCGGTTCACTTCCTCCCGACTCCGGAAGCTCACCAATTGATGGGTGTCTTGTCTGGCGAATCCACCGATTTCAAGAACTGGCTGATCGTCAAAGAACAGATCCTGCAACAACTGCGGGATGGGAGAGCCGGCGGATATGATGATCTGCTCTCAAATATTTTTGCACGTATCAATGAAAGGCGCTCACCGCTCATTTTTGTTACGGAATTGACCACCGCTGTGATCTTGATGCTGACGAACGTCCAAGAAACTCCCGAAATCCGTGCCTTGTTGCAACGCCTGGAGCAAATTGGTTTGCCCCAGAAAGTAAGTCTAAGCGTGTTGAGCGGGATCGCTTTGCTGCTGTCTGCACTCGAACGCACCAATCAACATTACTCCAAGCTTATCCTGACACATGTCAATCGTTTCGAGGATACGCTTTCGGAGTTGAGCGAAGAAAGCCGCCAATACGTGAGCGAATTCACGCGCGAAGCGGTGCACATTTTATCTAGTTAATTTTTTTCTCTAATATTTTCGTTAATTTCGTTTTTGGAGAAGTGATGACTGGGATCGCAATCTTAACGGATAGTACCGCAAATCTACCACTTGAATGGATAGAGCAATATAACATTCATGTGATCCCGCTCAAGATCCACTGGGAAGACAGCACGTATCTTGATGGTGTGGATATGAAGCCCAACGAATTTTACCCGCAACTGTCTAAAAGCAGAACCATTCCCACCACATCCCAGCCGGCGCTTCAGGATTTTCTGGATGCATACGAACACCTGGCTGAAGTTTCCAGCGGGATCGCTGTAATTCTCATTTCATCGGGCATCAGCGGCACAGTGGTTTCTGCTCAGTCGGCAGCTTGCCAATTTTCCCGCGTACCGGTTGAGGTGATCGATACACGTGCGACATCGGTCGCGCAGGCGTTGATCGTGTTGGCGGCAGCCCAAGCCGCAGCGCAAGGCAAATCGCTCCAGGAAGTGTGCCGGACAGCCAATGCGGTAGCAGAGGACATACATGTGTTTTTTGCAGTCGATACCTTGAAATACCTGCATCAGGGCGGGCGGATTGGCGGCGCTTCCCGGTTCCTAGGTACTGCCCTTGATTTGAAACCGATCCTGTACTTTACCCCTGATGGAAAACTTAACGCGCTTGAACGGGTGAGAACCAAGAAAGGAGCGCTGGAGCGGTTGGTTGCCCTGGTTGAAGAGAACGCCAACGGGCAACCGCTTCACATCGGTGTCGTACATGCAGGTGCACCAGAAATGGCGCAAACAGTTTATGAAGAGATCACCCGCCGCTTCAAATGTGAAGAAGCATTCGTATCGGAACTTAGCCCAGTTATCGGGGTCCATGTTGGACCAGGCTTGATAGGGGTTTCATTTTATCCGGGAAATACATTTATAAAAGGAGACTAACATGCGTACATTATTTAAAAAGAGTATTTTGGCTGGTATCGGTTTAATTTCCATGAGCCGTGACAAGGCTGAAAAGATCGTCGATGAACTGACGCTGCGAGGTGAAGTCGAAAAGGAAGATGCTAAAGATTGGGTTGACTTATTAATCCAACGCGGAGAGGAAGAACGGCAATCCATGCGCAAACTTGTCAATGATGAGGTCAAGAGCGCCTTGGATGAAGTTGGCATGGTCACAAAACAGGATATTCAAGACCTGAACGCCAGGATCGATGCGTTGGGCAACGCCAAATAGACGTAGATGAAACAGGCAAGATGGATTGGTTGAATAGCATTACATCCAATCCATCTTAGTCGAACGGATCACCAACCTTCACATCTACATTATGCGCTGATCGTATGCCGGCGGTGTCTTTCGCCAGTCGATCAATCTACTGTTACGCCAACATGGAGAGCCGGTTGACCAAACCCAAGAGACGATCAAGCCTGTTCATCCGATGACATAAACTGCACGATCACCTGATCCATCATGTATGAATATTTGTTGCTCCTCTGTTGGCTGGCACTTTTACTTTTATGGCATCAGAATTTTCAGAAGAAAAAATAAACAACGTAAACAGATTTAGGCTAGTGACAAAAAAATTATTGACCAAACAAGCAATTTTTATCAACTTGGAGGAATTCTATGGCTACTAATCATAACAACAATGTCGCTTTGAAAAACGCAGCTTTCGATGTGGGATTGGATTGTGTCATCAAGGCATCGCCGCTGCTTTCCAAAACGCCGCGATTGCGCCACAGTATCTTAGAAACCGGCAAAAAGGTATCGGCTACCCTGCGACCCGCGAATGCCCTCGCATCAACTTTACCTCCAGGAGTCTTGTCAGATCAGGCTGATTACGGGGCGGCTTTCATCGAAACCTTCGATCGTATTCTTGCCAGAAGGCTATCCGAAGCCACTCTGCGAAAGATCGCCAAGAACCTGGTTCACGGCGCGCTTGTTCAGGGGGGGCAGCGGTCGGTGATCGATGATTTTGCGGCACAACATAATGCCAATCCCCCGGCTACAATGACCATCAGCCCCGGTAAAACCTGTAATTTACAGTGTACGGGTTGTTATGCTAATGCAGGACCGACCGCGGAAAAATTGGATTGGGAAACATTCGACCGGATTATCACAGAAGCAAAAACGAAGTGGGGGGTTAAGTTCCTGGTCATTAGCGGTGGCGAACCCCTGGCATACCGTTCGAATGGTAAGGGTCTGTTGGATGCTGTCGAAAAACACCCGGACGTATTTTTCATGTTCTATACCAATGGAACATTGATAGACGAAAAAACTGCCCAGCGAATGGCTGATCTGGGCAACGTCACCCCGGCTATTTCGGTGGAGGGTTGGCGCGAACGGACCGATGAGCGACGTGGCGCAGGCGTTTTCGATCAAATCCTGGCAGCCATGGCGCGATTGAGGAAAGCGGGTGTGTTTTTTGGCATTTCGCTAACGGCTACCCGACATAACGCCGAAGAGATATTCTCGGACGAGTTCCTGGATTTCTTCATCGAAGAACAAGGCGCCTTCTATGGCTGGGTTTTCCATTACATGCCGATCGGTCGTTTTTACACCCTGGATCTAATGCCGACCCCCGAACAGCGGATTTGGATGTGGAAACGTTCGTGGGAAATCGTCAAAGAACGCAAGGTATTCCTGGCAGATTTTTGGAATCATGCCACGGTCTCCAACGGCTGTATTGCAGGTGGCGGTGCGAATGGCGGATATATGTACATCGATTGGAACGGCTCCGTCACCCCCTGCGTTTTTGTGCCGTACTCGCCTGTCAATATCAATAAGATCTATGCCAACGGCGGCGATATAAACGACATCTGGAGCAATCCCTTCTTTGCGGATATTCGCACCTGGCAAAAGGGATATACGAAAGATAAGGGCAACTGGCTTTCGCCTTGCTTGACGCGCGATCATCATAAAGTCCTGAGCGAGTTGATCGCTCAACACGAACCGGATCCGATCGATGAGAATGCGCACCAAGCGCTGCTGGATCCAGAGTACGGGCGTGGCTTGGAGCGTTACGGCGAGCTGTACGAGAACCTGTCCGAACCGATCTGGCGTGAGCACTACCTTCAGGGTCAATCTAAATAAGGAGCCTCATGTCAGCAGAACTCAACGCCCGGGTTATTCCGCATCATTTGGCGATCATCATGGATGGTAACGGTCGCTGGGCGAATCAACACGGATTGGCTCGGATAGCCGGGCATCAGGCTGGCGTGCATGCGGTAAAACAAGTTACGCAAACTTGTATCGAATGCGGTATCCAGGTGTTGACCCTGTACACCTTCTCCACCGAAAATTGGTACCGCCCTGAGGATGAAGTCAACTTCCTGATGCACCTAGCCGAAGAGTATGTTTCGCAAGAATTACCCGACCTGCAAAGTAATGGTATACGCCTGAGCCTCATGGGTCGCCGCGAAAGGCTCCCAACATCGCTGTTGGGAGCCTTGGACGCGGCTGCAATGGAAACGAGAGAGAATACTAAATTGATCTTGAACCTGGCTATCAATTACGGTGGACGGGCGGAAATCACAGATGCCATGAAAGCGATCATTTCAGATTATCAGAAAGGCGACTTGGATATCTCTGGCATTGACGAAACTATCTTCTCTCAATATCTGTACTGTCCGGAAACACCGGATGTCGACCTGATCATTCGCACCAGCGGTGAATGGCGCCTGAGCAACTTCCTTGTTTGGCGCTCGGCTTCGGCTGTTTTCTGGTGTACGCCGGTTCTGTGGCCAGATTTTCAAAAAGATCATCTTGAAGAAGCAATAAGCATTTATTCTAAACAAATTTTGGATCGTAATAATGACTGATAATAGATCATCTGTTGGATTAGTTTTAAGTGGCGGAGGCGCGCGTGGGCTGGCTCATATCGGCGTGCTGCGCGTATTGGAACGCGAGGGGATACCGGTTGATTATTTGGCTGGCACCAGCATGGGTGGCATTATCGCCGCCGGTTATGCCGCCGGAATGAGTTCCATTGAACTGGAACAAATCGCATTTACTGAAACACGAAAACGCCAAATGCTGCGCCTGGCTGACCCAGGTTTGCCGAAGGGCGGTTTCATTCGTGGTCGACGAATGTATGAATTCTTTAAAAGGAATTTTGGGGAGAAAACATTCTCGGAATTGCAGCTTCCATTGGCGGTGGTCGCCGTAGATTTGAACACCTCCAGGGAAGTAGTGCTGGATGAAGGACCGCTGGCGTTGGCATTGCGGGCGACCACATCCGTCCCCGGCGTGTTCATGCCGGTGGAAATGAACGGTCAACGGTTGGTGGATGGTGGGGTGCTCAACAATTTACCGGTCGATGTTGTCAGGAAGATGGGCGCCAAGGTGGTCATTGCAGTTGACATTGGTTTGGCTCGGATGGGGGGAGTTGGCTATTGGATCGGTAACCGTCGCTGGGTGCCAGGCGGGATTGCTACCACCCTCGAAGTGATCGATGATACGATCTTTGCCCTGAGAGTTGCAGAGCAGGCGAATAAATTACAACAATTTCCTCCTGGCGTTCTCATCAGTCCGGAACTCCCTAAAAGCGTCAATACATTCACCGGATATGATCGGGTGGCGGAATTGGTTGCTACCGGTGAGCGCGCCGCAGAGGAACATCTCGACGAGATCAGAGCGCTGATATACCCCCCGCGCCATTGGTGGTTTTTCAGGAAACAAGTAGAAGTAGATCATCATCTGGCGCAGTAATCATCCTCCAAATCGAACGAAGGTTCATTATTTAATGAAGAACGAAGTGATCAGTATCATTACATGCACGTACAACAGTGAAAAATATTTAAAGAAAGCATTGGAAAGCATCGAGAATCAAACTTACCGGCACATCGAACACATCATCAATGATTCTTATTCCACTGACTCGACCCTCGATATCATTCAAGAATATTGTGAACGTAACCAAGATCGCTACAACATCAAATTTATCCAGTCAGAGCCGAAGGGCGTTGGGAACGCTTTGAACGTTGCTACCAGGGAAGCGACCGGCGATATCATCCACTATTTGCACTCGGATGACTATTACCTGAATAATGATGTGCTGGAAAAAGTCGCATTTCAATTTACAGAAAACCCTGACCTGGTGTGGTTGACAGGGAATTACCTGGTTGAACTTTGGGGTAGAAGGATTGTCATCCCCCAAACACATCTTTTACGGGCGAATCCGGATATGGCGCTTTCGGTCATGAATTTCATCTCGCACGAGAATACATTCATGAGGCGAGAATGCGTTCAGATGTATGGCGGTTTCAACGAAAGTCATTCGGATGTCGTCGAATATAGTTTGTGGCTGAATATGATCAAAGACCATAAACCACTGATCGTTGATGATGAATTTACCGTCTTCATTATCCATAAAGGGAGCACTTCAACCGGCAACCCACTTAAATTTTCAAAGGCGATCATGCGGGCTTTCCACACCCAAAAGAAAGAAAAGACATTCCCGTTGATCGGATCCTATGCCGATCAACGTTTATCCGATCAATTCAAGCTGATGGTGAAGAAAGTAGCCAATTTAAATTTCCTTTAGATCATTAAGGCTGGTTCATTTGTGTGGTCTGGCTTCGAAGCCGGCGCGCCTGGATCTATCATCCCGACATACCTGAAAAATGTGCGGTCTGTCGTTGTCGATCGGTCAACCCAGGCGAGACGCCGCTGGTCGCCCGTGCCATTCTGCAGGTGCCGGTTTGACGAAAAGAAAACCATAAAGGATACACACGCAAGTATGGAAACACAAGATAATGCCCCTGAAACAACTTCGAATGATAGAGCGGATCATTGAATTTCCGTTGTAATTCCAACATTGAATGAAATTGCCTGTCTTCCCGGTTTGCTTGGAGCGTTGCAAGCTCAACCCCATTCGCTTGATGAAATCATCGTCGCGGATGCCGGCTCGACTGATGGCACAGAAGAAATTGTGCGCTCATATGGCGCACGGGTCATACGCGGTGGCATGGCATGACGGCGGTTGGGCGCAACCTGGGCGCTCGAGCGGCAGTTGGCGATCTCATTCTCTTCCTGGATGCCGACGTGCTGCCACCCACGGATTTTATAGTGCGTATCATGGAAGAATTCGAACAGAAGGGATTTGATATTGCTGCCTGTTATATCGCTGAAACAGGCGAAGATCCGCTTGACCGGATGCTTTGCATGGGCACCAACCTGTATTACCGCATCATTCATCCTGTTTCACCACATGCTCCGGGCTTTTGTATCATGGCGAAGCGTACTGCCCACGAAGAAATGGGGGGGTTCGATGAATCGCTTATCCTTAGTGAGGACGCCGATTATGCACGGGGCGAACCGTTTTGGTAAGTTCGGCTTTTTAGACAGCACGCGCATTTCGGTCTCGATGAGACGGATGGGAAAAGAAGGTCTGGTTGGATTTGGTTTGAAATATGGCTGGTGCGAGATGTACGCGCTGATGGGGAAGCTGATCCGCTCGGTGCCATTCAATTATGAATTCGGCACATTTGCCCCGCCTCAATCCCCTGTCGATCGGGGTGCGATTAACCAGACCGCATTGAGCAGACAACTGGTAAAATTCAGGCATCCGCTGCAAAGGTTTGGTCGCGGCATATGGGACCGGTTGAACCTCTGATCGGTTTCGATCAATATTCAATCTCAAGGATCCTAATTAAGGAACATATACCTTGTTTTCAACCCTTCGTTCGATCCGTCACTGGCAGCGCTACCGTGAGATCATTACCGTCTTCTTCCATCATGGCTTTAGTTTTGGCATCGACCAGGTGGAACCGGAATGGCGTTCCTTGCGCCGGGTGTTGAAGCTCCCAACCCGCAAGGAACACTTGCCGCCTCCCGAAGATCTTGCCATCCACTTCCGCCTAGCGTTGGAGGAATTAGGTCCAACCTTCATCAAATTTGGTCAGATACTATCCACTCGTCCCGACCTGCTTCCGCCAGCCTATATCCATGAATTAAGTAAATTACAAGACTCCGTGCCGCCCGCGCCCTGGGAGATGATCCGGGAGGTGTTGATCCAGGGGTTGGGACAGGAGCTGGAGCAAGTCTTTTCGACGATCGATCCGCAACCGATGGCGGCGGCTTCGCTGGCTCAGGTTCACGCTGCCCAATTAGTGAGCGGCGAAGATGTGGTGGTCAAAGTTCAACGACCTGGCATCCAGGCTGACATCGAGACTGATCTTGAGATATTGGATACGATCGCGAAACGCGCTCAAACGACAAAATGGGGAAAGATGTATGACTTTGTCAGGATGGCGGATGACTTTGCGTATACGATGCGGAATGAGTTGGATTACCGGCGCGAAGGCAGGAACGCTGACCGATTTCGCGATAATTTTAAACGGGAGACCCATCTTTACATCCCGCGTATCTACTGGGATATCAGCAGCCAATATGTATTGGTGTTGGAACGCATCTATGGCGTCAAGATAGACGATATCGCAGCGATAGAAGCGGCGGGGTATGATCGACACCAGGTTGCCTTACACAGCGCGCGCGTCATCATCAAAGAGGTGATGATAGACGGCTTTTTCCATGCCGACCCGCATGCAGGTAATTACTATGTGATGCCAGGTGAGGTGATCGGCGCCATGGATTTTGGAATGGTGGGGTATATGAGGGATCATGACCGCATCGACCTGATCCGTCTTTATCTTGTTGCTGTGGCGCTGGATGCTGATGGTATTGTGGATCAATTGATACGCATGGGTGCGGCAGGCACTAAAGTTGATAAAACTGGTCTAACGCGCGATATTGGACGGCTGCTTAATAAATACCATACCCTCAAGCTCAAAGAAATTCGGGCGCGTGAGGTTGTCGAGGAGATAACACCGATCGCATTCAACTATCACCTGCGCCTGCCGAGCGATTTGTGGTTGTTGGGAAAAACCTTGGTCATGATGGAGGGGATTGGTCTCAAATTGGATCCGGATTTTGATATGTTCGAGGTCGCCCAACCATATGTTCGGAGCCTGGTGTGGCACATGATGACGCCGAATTCCGGGTGGGCGAGGGATATTTTACTCGGCAGTGCCAGTTGGAGTGAAATGGTCGGTCGCATACCACGCGCTGGCAATCGCATCCTGGAGCGGCTTGAACATGACGAGCCCTTTAAATTCCAACTCCATGATTCTGACAAAATCGTGAACAGGCTGGATAAACTCGTCACGCGCTTGGCGATCAGCATCCTTGTTGGAGCATTGATCATTGGTTTGGCTTTCCTGGTACCGGTGACTTCTCCCAATAGCTGGCTTCAATGGATGGTGATTGGGGGATTGGTGACCGTGATCATCTTGGGAATAGGGTTGTTCGTTTCCCTGTTCCGATCAAGATGAACAGGTCGATTAGCGCATGGCGGCAGTTGTTGCAAAGATGATGATCCCGACACCTGCCAATGCCATTAGAGCGACCACGAGAACCAGCCATTTGTTGATGGTCAAGCCAACCAGGTAGTTAAAATTTCGTTCCAGTGCACTCAAAGAACAGTAGTAACGTCTCGCCAGCTCATTTGCATCGATCTTCCCCCTGTTGAGATGGATGAATTTGACGATCTCTTTGGTCGGAATATTGGTCGAAAGACCCCTTCTAATGTTAGCCAGCTTCAACAGCTCACAATTCGCTATTTCAACGCGGTCTTGGGCGGAGCTTGCCGCCATTAATCTCAATGGCAAATCTTTAATGGTTCCGTTCAAGAGCATGGCGTTGGGTCATGGTGTTACTGAATTCGAAAGCGGGGTAACCTGTTAGCAACGACCAGCCATACGGCTTGAAGGATATTGAGAAAATGCGAATGGGTCCTTGGGTAATAAAAGTCCTACGCCGGATAAATTGACCGCTAACGGACGATGCTGGAATCCTGGCACCTGGCTTTTCTGTATCCCGCCAGGGATTGCCGAAATTCACTAAAAGCTCCTGGCACCCAAGCGGCAAATAACGGTGAGTGCCTTCGAGAGCGGCGGGCGCATCCTTTTCCAATATCCAATAACAATCCACGTATTCTTCAAGGTATTTGGGAGGTTGAGCTGTCTGGTAGGTTTGCATAGAGAATTTCCCAGGTATCTTTCTGCTGACCGACGATGAAGCCTGGGGCAATACCTGTGCTGTTGCCATCATATCAGGTAACTGAGAAAATACACAAGTGATCCTCTAATCTCTACTCTACCCTCTGCGACCTCTTTGCGAAATATCCATCTGCGCCTTGGTCGCCTACGCCACGAGCCCCCATCTTCCGGTACCATTATGCCGACCTGGTTGAACCTGAAGGGGATGGGTTGGAAGATGGGCTCAATCGTCTTTGGCAAAGAACGCCACCCTGTATGCTATGCTGAGAAACAAGCGTTCGCAGGGTGGACTGGCAGCCTATTACCGGGATTGATTACACGGTACCGGCGGCGTTCGAGCCTGCCATCTGCGCCAGAACCGCCAACGGTTCCCGGTTGTCTGGTTCCTCGATGAGGGATTTGGCATAATGGGTATAACGCACCCTGCCGCTTTTATCGACCAGGATCACCGTCGGTGTGCCTAATGCAAAGAGCTGCTTGACCTGAAAGTACAATCCGGCTACTTTTGAACCGACATCGCTCAAGATGGGGTAAGGTGTGGCGTGTTTACCGAGATACCTTGCGATCATTTTTGGACCATTGGGCACGATCACGAGCACCTCGGTGTTCAGGCGCTTGAAGTCTTCATAGTCATGGCGCAACTGCGCCATATGATTGGTGCAATGCGGTCACGAAAAGCCGATATTGAATACCAGCAGTACATTCTGCGAACGGTGAACATCCGCCAGCTTAAATAGAATGCCTTGATGATCCGGCAGGGAAAAATCGGGGGCGGGGTCCCCCACAGTCAAATTGTCCATCCAGTGCTCCTTTTCATAATACCGGGCTGCTATGCCGACAATAAATAGTTGATAACGCTCAGCATGATGTTTGAATATAACATCAATGGCGCGCGGATGTGCCCGTTCGTACAAACAGTATCGCTCAGTCCCATTACTCGTTTTGGCGCCTGCGCGCTCCGCCGGGTGACTGCATGACCATGCCGATCATTCTTCCCTTCGTCCGGCTAAAAAAAGCGGGGCTGCGGCATATGCAGCCCCGCCAAGTCGTTATGATTGTGGCTTATTCCACCACCACCGGCGCGTATACCGGGTATTGCCTGCCGTCCAGGTCCTCCACAATGAACCCGACGATGTAGTTGCCGGCTGCTGCGTATTGGTCCACCCAAGTGAACATGCGATCACCGAAGGTCAGCGTGCCGCTTTCTTCGAGGGATTCACCCGCCACGCTGCCGTCGCTCGCCAGGTCCAGCCACTTCTCGCGCACCGTAAAGGTGTCGCCCGCCGAAGGTACGATTGCCCGCGGCGCGCCGCTGGCATCACCCAGCGAGAAGGTCACCACCTGCGTCAGCACGCCGTTGACGAAGTACAGCCGCGCGTCGAGCGAGTCGCCCTCATCGGCGTAGGTGTAGACACCTTCCACCGTGTAGACCGCTTCCTCGAATGACTGCCCATAGCTTTCGGGGTTGAACAACGCCGTCATCGTATCCTGCCCATCATCGATCGCGAAAGCCAGCGGCTCCCAATCGAACGTCAAGCGGAAGGACTCCGATCCCCAATCGGGGTAGTACACCCCGTCCAGTTCGCGTGTGTTCGGACTTTCGATGTAGTCCGTATCGACCACGTTGATCGAATTCGCCGCCTGGTCCAGGTAGCCAACGAACAGGTACACGTAGCCGATGTTGGCACCATCGATGTTCGCCGCCAACGTGATCGATTCGCCGGGCGCCACGCTGTCCGCCGAGAGTTCCAGGGGGGAGATCGTGATCCCGCCGCTCGCCGGTGATTGCACCAGCCCTTCATCCGGCGCCACCGGCAGTTGGTCCGCCGGACCGAACTGCTGCCCGGTGTAGTGGAACCCCAGGAAGTCGTCCCACAGCGAAGCTTCGGCAAAGCTGCCTGCGATCGCGGTGTAAGAGCGCGGTCCCGCCACCGGGTTGCCGTACAGTTGCGAATTGGGGAAGTACACCGAGATGCCGTTGGAGCCTGGCTTCTTGCTGCCATGCTTCTCTGCCACCACTGCCTGGTCGATGGCGCTCAACAATGCCTGCGCATCGCCGCTGCTCACCGCGCCGGTCTGCACCAGCAATTGGGTGAAGTGCGCCAGGTCGATGTACGAGGGCGGCACCTGGTTGCCGAAGATCGAGGTGTACGATTGTGCATACGAGCGCGCCTGCGCCACTGACTGCGGGTTGGCGCCCTGCAGGTTATAGGCGAACTCGTTGAAGGCGTTCAACAGCGTTGGCATCTCCTTGAGGTCCACGGCTGAAAGGGTGATACCCTTGCCAAGCTGGTCGATCAACTGGTCTGCCGTCGGCGCCGAGTAGCCGCCGCCGAACAACCCGCCCAGCGGGTTGCCTTGCCCGGCAAAACCTGCCCGCGCCTGGTCGTCCTGGATGCGTTCGTCCTCATTGATGTAGGATTGCACGATCAATTTGGTCAGGTCTTCGGTGGTCATATCGGGGTTGCTGGTCAGCGCGTTCAAAAAGCCGGTGTACGCCCAACCCAGCGCCGGTTCTACTTCCTGCGAAGCTACTGCGTAGTCGGCGTGCTCCGAGAGCATCTCGTAGACCGCCAGGTCGCCCATCAAACAGGCGTCCATGCCGATCATGTCGAAGCGATCGACCCCGG
The DNA here is from genome assembly GCA_013177815.1 of Anaerolineae bacterium. Classification (GTDB taxonomy): domain Bacteria; phylum Chloroflexota; class Anaerolineae; order Anaerolineales; family Anaerolineaceae; genus JABLXM01. The sequence continues at coordinate 23,704 of JABLXM010000049.1, forward strand.
TTTGGCTGCGGATCTCGCTCAATGCTGCATCCAGCTCGTTCAAGTACAGGTTGTTGCCCAGTTGGCTGGTCATTGGGATTCCGCCTGGGTCGTTGCCGCTGCCCGTGGGGTCGGACCAGCCGCCTGGCCAGCCCAGCCCGTGATCCGAAAGGATCAGCACATAGCGGTCAGCCTCGAAGTTCTGCACTGCCCAGGTGACGAAGTCCACCAGAGTCTGCCCGTCGGACATGTTCACTTCGCCAAGGTCAGCCGCCACCGGCGAGGTCACCCGGTTCAGGTCATCATCTTGTTGGATGTAGAAGCGGTAGGTGTTATCCCAGTTGCCGTCCCCCGAATACCCGCCGCGGAAGCGGTCAACCTGCGCGACGATGTTCACACGGTCGGTCGAACCTGTGCGCTCGGCTTCGTTCAGGTCGATGTAGATATCCTGCTCCAGCACCTTGTCGTCCGCATCCTGGTAGAGCATCACCAGCCAGGTTTGGTCGCTGCTGGCGCGCGCGGGTGGGGTGAAGGCTGTCTCGGGTGGGCGTTGCGTTGGCGCGGATGGGGGTAGAACGCCGCCGTTGTCGATCGGCGCCAATTCGCCATCGCCCAGCAGGTCGGTCAATCCACTGTTGCCCCCGGAGAACATCGGCAGCACCACGAACAAGCAAAGCAAGATGGCAATGATCACTACGATGATGACCAGCAAGCGGCTGCCGCAACCCTGCTTGCCGCCTCTGTTGCCGCCAAAGAGGCTCAATAGCATTGGCAGCAGGCTGCCGCCGCCCGTTCCGGAGGAGCTTCCCCCGCTCAGGTCCGGCATATTGCCTCCGCCTAATGGCGTAGAGCTTCCGGAATCGGAGAACCCGCCCCCGAATGGCAGCCCACCGCCTGATGACGGGCGTGGTGAAGATGAAGTCGATGGTCGCTCGCGCCGCGGCGCCTCTGCCCTTTCGCGCTGTCCGGGTGGGGTTGTGCCCTTGCGCCGCCGCGACCCTTGCACTGTATTGCGATTATCGTCTGACATGATATTTCATTCCTCCTTATGGCTCTCTTGGCGCTCCCATTGTCCCCCTCGCTTTTTTGGGGAGGATGACCTTGCTCTGCATCAGTAGCCGCCATGAGCGTTAAACGGTCAAGCTGCATAACCTTACTCTAAAATTATCAGATGAGCAATATTACCCACTCTCATTTTGGAACACATGAAAGGGTATTGGGGTGGGGTAAGTTCTTTCATCCGGATCATACCAGGCGCACAACAAGAGAGGTTCAGTACGCCAGATTGCGCCCAGGATGGTTACGAAAAAAAACCCCGCCTTGTGGGCGGGGTTTGGATGGTCACTGCTTGGATTTAGATGATTGTGACCTGGGATGCCTGCAGGCCTTTGGGACCCTGCTCGATCGAGAATTCAACCTTCTGACCTTCTTCGAGATTCCGATAGCCATCAGCTTGAATGGCGGAGTAATGGACGAACACGTCCGGACCATTATCCTGGGTGATGAACCCGTAGCCCTTTGATCCATTAAACCACTTGACTGTACCGACTACTCTTTCTGACATTTCCTTCTTTCCTTTTCTTTGTTGCTTTGATCTTTTGGTTGTTTGCTGAGCAGGTCCGGTTCAATCCTAGGCATCCATGTCCAGACACGCAACCATTTATCCGACAAGTGAGATTATAACATAATATATTAAAAACAGGTTAATGAATTCCTGTCAAGGGATATTCCTTGATTAATATCCCAATAGTCCGAAAAGATCATGTTCGCGTGGTTATACAAGCAGGCGGACAAAGATCGTGAATAAGTATAATTACCACTAACTTGACCGAACGCAGGAGTAACGACCATGGATTTCATCACGAGAGTGTTCAACGCCATCACCCAATTGCACCCGCTGCACCCGATCACCGTACATTTCCCCATCGGACTGACCGCTGCCGCCGCGCTTTTCGTGCTGCTGGCGCTCATCACGCGCAAAAAGGCACTCGAGCAGGCAGCTTATTTCAATATCATCTTTGCTGCTGCCAGTTCGGTCCTGGCGATTGCCACCGGCATGCGCAGCAACCTGATCAATTATGACGGCGGTGCGCCCAATGCGTTGGTCAAGGTCGTCCTGGGTGTGCTGCTGATGCTCATCCTGCTGGCTGCCATCCTGGCACGCCGCCGCAACCCTGATTTGTTGTGGAGCAAGCAGGGTGGCGCGCTCTACGCTGCGGCTTATTTCGCCAGCTTTGCCATTGCGCTGACGCTTGGCTTTCTGGGCGGTGTTATCCTTTACGGTTTTTAGTAGCCGATTTTCTGCAGGAGTGTATCAAATGAAACCCAATCAATTGCTTGTGACGATCCTGGCAACCGCATTGCTGCTGGCTGCCTGTGCCCCAGCGGCAACGGTGGAACCGACCATAATGGCAGCCGGTGAGACTCCAATCTTGCCGACCGCGACGCAACTTACCCAGACGGTTGTGCCGACCGAACTACCACAGGAACCGACCGAACCACCAGCCGATGCAGGTGGGGTCAGTTTTGCCAATGATGTCCAGCCGATACTCGACAGCCGCTGCGCCAGTTGTCATGGGCTGGATCGCACCTCCGATGGTCTCGACCTGACCAGCTATGATAATGTGATGGCTGGTGGCGAGAATGGCGTGGTTGTCCTCCCCGGTGACGCCGCTAACAGCGCGCTGGTGACGTTATCCGAATCCGGCGAGATGCCGAAACGCGGTCCCAAATTGACCCCGGACCAGATCCAAACCCTCAAGGATTGGGTCAACCAGGGCGCCCTGAATAATTAGGCGCTCGTATGCTAAAAAATATATCCGCCGGTAATGGGTATACGGCGGATATATCTTTTTAAATAAGCGCGTAAAAATTGGTAAATCGTTGGGCTTAGAGATCGATTTGGTAGATGCGGTAGCGCCGGGTTTGCCGAGCGCCTAGTTTGAGAATGGCGTTGTTCATTGGGCTGTTATCTTCGAGCACGTAGTTGATCTCCATGACCAGGTCTGGGCTGAAGCACGATTCATACAGGTGTCGGTAGATGAGCGAATCGATGGCTTTGCCATGATATTCCGGAATGACGCCCAGCGCATACATGCGGTAATGCTTCAGGCGCGGCAATTGCCACAGCAGCTTCGCCCAACCGAATGGGAGCAGCGAGCCGTTCATGCCTTTGATGATTTGGTTGACATCCGGGATGGCGATGGCGAAACCGATGGCGCGCCCATCTGCATCTTGGGCGAAGACCACCCCCTTGGGATGGATGATCGGTTTCAGGTCGCGCGCCATGGCACGAACTTCGGCTTCGGTGACCGGTGAGTAGCCCCAGTTGAGCGCCAGGCTCTGGTTGGAGAGATCGATGATGGTCTCCACCTCGCGATCGAAATCGTGCATATTCACCGGGCGCACGGTCACGCCGTAGCGCTGTGCGACCAGGTTGGTCAACGTCAGGATGCGCTCCGGAATGTGGTAACCTTTGCGGGCATCGACCTCATAGACCAGCAGGTCTTTCACTTTAGCCATCCCGTAAGCGCTCACCAGTTGGTTGTAATAGGGCGGGTTATA
>JABLXM010000005.1 GCA_013177815.1 Anaerolineae bacterium
GGCGCGCGAGTTGAGCGGGGAGCCCGACCTGGTGATCGCTTCGCAACCGACGCGCGGGCTGGATATTGGCGCGACCGAGTATGTGCGCACGCGCATGGTCGAGGCGCGCGACAACGGCGCTGCCATCCTGCTCATTTCGACCGAGTTGGAGGAGGTGATGTCGGTCTCTGACCGCATTGCTGTCATCTATGAGGGCGAGATCATGGGTATCGTTCCCGCCAAGGGCGCGGATATTCACGAGTTGGGCGAGATGATGGCGGGTGTGCTGCGGGTGGGCGACCGCACTGCCAAGACTACTGAAACGGAGGTTGCAAAAGCAGCATGAAAACACCATCCAAACTCGGTTCTGTCTGGCGCGATTACCTCGAACGCTCTTTCAGCCTCACCGTGCCTGCTGCTGCGATCCTGGCGGCATTCGCGGTGAGCGGTTTGATCATCCTGGCGTGGGGCAGCGATCCCATTGCAGCGTTCGGTGCATTGTCCAGTGGCGCCTTTGGCAGCCCTAATGCCATTGCGACCACGCTACAGCGCATGACGCCCTTGCTCTTCACCGGCTTGGCGGTGGCGTATGGCTACCGCGGCGGCTTCTTCAATATCGGCGCTGAAGGGCAGTTGTACATGGGTGCCATGGCGGCGGTTTGGGTGGGCATCAATTTGCCCGATCTACCCCAAGCCATCTTGTTGCCATTGTGCATTCTCGCCTCGGCATTGGCGGGTATGTTATGGGTGCTGCTGCCGGCGTACCTGAAATCACGGCGCGGCATCAATGAAGTGCTGACCACCTTGCTGCTGAACTATATCGCTATCCAGTGGTTCGAATATATCATCCGGGTGGATCATTTCCAGAAGGATGTCGTCATCTATGGCGGCGCAGAGGCAAATTGGAAGTTCATCAATTTCCTTGGACTCAAGGATGCGGCACAGCCACATCCCAAGTCGCCGATGCTGGTGGACGCGACCTTCATGCCTTCGCTGCAAACGTTGGTGGAATCAAAATGGTTCACTGCGCTGTTCGGCAACGCCGCCTGGTACCATGACTTGCTCCAGGTGAATGCGCTGGACCGTATCACGCTGGCGCCGCTGCTGGGATGGCTGATGGCGCTGTTCATGTTCTTCCTGATGTTCAAGACGGTGACCGGTTACCGTTCGCGCGCGGTGGGCGCCAACCCCGAAGCAGCGCGCTTCATGGGCATCAACATCAAACAGACCCTCTTCAAGACCGCGCTGATCAGCGGTATGCTGGGCGGTTTGGCTGGCGGCATGGAGGTGCTGGGCACCCAGCACCGGGTCATACCCAACTTCCTCATTAATGCCGGTTTCGACGGCATCCCGGTGGCGCTGATTGGGCAATTGCACCCACTGGGGGCGGTATTGAGTTCGCTGTTCTTCGGTGCATTGCGCGCCGGCGCCAATAAGATGCAGGTCATCACTTCGGTGCCGGTTGCAGTGGTTTACGTCATCCAGTCGCTGGCGATCATTTTTGCCATTGCGGGTACGACTTTCGATATCGGGAATAAGCTGAAGAAACGCCGTATATCCCGCGAATCGGATGAGAAGAAAAAAATCGCTGCGGCAGATGGAGAGGTTTCCAATGCTTGAACAATTCGGATCCATCTTTTTGGACGTGAATTTTTACACGGCGGTCGTTCGCATGGCGACCCCGATCATTCTTGCTGCGATGGGTAGTATCTTTGCGGAACGCTCTGGCGTGGTCATGTTCAGCATGGAAGGCATGATGTTGATGGGCACGGTGGGCGGGATCATCGGTAGCGGCGTCACCGGTAATGTTTACCTGGGTTTGCTGACGGCAATGTTGTTTGGCATGGCAATTGGCTTGGTCTATGCGATCGTGGCGGTTTCGGTCGGTGCGCACCAAATTGTGACCAGCGTGGGCTTGAACCTGGGCGCACTGGGGCTGACCGCCATCCTGTATGCGCTGACCTTCACGCGCGGTGATGAGATCATTCAAACCGTCATCCAGGTGCCAGGTCTATCAGCCTGGAAGATCCCCCTGTTGGGCGATATCCCTTTCATCGGTCCGGTGTTCTTCGATCATTTGCCGCTGGTCTACCTGGGCTACCTGACCCTGCCATTGGTATGGTTCGTCCTGTACAGGACTACCTGGGGCTTGAAGGTGCGCGCAGTGGGTGACCATCCACACGCCGCCGATACTGTTGGGATTAGCGTGCAAAAAGTGCGCTATGCCGCCATCCTGATCGCCGGCGCGTTCTCGGGTCTTTCGGGCGCCTATATCTCGATCGGGCTACTCAACTCATACATGGAAAACATGACGGCAGGGCGCGGTTTCATTGCCTATACTGCCATTGTGTTCGGCAAGTGGGAACCGGTTGGCGTCTTCCTGGGCTCGGTGTTGTTTGGAGCGGCAGACGCATTGCAGTTGCGGGTCAAGGCTGCCATTCCGGTCATTCCATACCAGTTCCTGGTGATGGTGCCCTACGTTGTCACCCTGATCGCCTTGATTTCAGTTGTTGGGCGCGCGAACTGGCCAGCCGCCTCCGGGCTTCCGTATAAGCGGGAGGAAAGTTAGTTGTATATCATTCAGACAAGATGAGTTGAACGGTGAGGGTGGTGTTTCCCGATCATTTGGGAAACACTACCCCAGCCGCCGCAGCAAACTTAACAAACGATTGCACCTGTACGTGTTGGACCACCGGCAGCTCACCTGGGTTGCCGGTTTTTTAAACTGTGACCAGGTAAAAAAAAGGAGTGAATGATGGAATACAGGCGTCTGGGGAATAGCATTCTCAAAGTCAGTGAACTCTCATTTGGGGCGTGGGAGACGATCGGGCGGGTGGACTTCGACACCTCGCGCGAATTGATGCTGGCGGCGTACGAGGCGGGGGTAAATCACTTCGACAATGCCGATGAGTACAGCGGCAAGGGCAATGCAGAAGAGGTGATGGGTAAGATCATCAAAGAAATGAAGCGCAGCGATATCATCATCTCCAGCAAGGTCTTCTGGGATGTTGGTCCGGGTCCCAACGACCGCGGGCTCTCGCGCAAGCACATCGTCGAGACGGTCAACGCCTCGCTCAAGAACATGGATGTCGAGTACCTGGATTTCTTCTACTGCCATCGCTACGAGGCAGCCGTCATTCAGCAAACCGACCCCAACCTGGAGGAGGTGGTGCGTGCCATGGATGACCTGGTGCACCAGGGCAAGATCCTGTACTGGGGCACTTCGTGCTGGACATCTTTCCAACTGGCGAAAGCCTATAACCTGGCGGAGCGTTTCAACGCCTACAAGCCGGCAGTGGAGCAGCCGCAGTACAATATGTTCACCCGTGAGGCGGTGGAGAAGGACCTGGCGCCGGCGGCGCGCGAACTGGGCTTCGGCATTGTCACCTGGAGCCCGCTGTTGAATGGCATCCTGACCGGTAAGTACAATGATGGCATCCCCGCGGATAGCCGGCTGGCAGACCCGCACTTCACCTGGCTGGAATTCGACCGCATGCTCACGCCTGAACGCATCGAGAAGGTGAAGCAACTGACCGAACTGGCGGGCGACCTGGGAGGCTCGATGGCGCAACTGGCGATCGCCTGGCTGCTGCGGGTGCCGGAGGTGACCAGCGTCATCCTGGGCGCCAGCAAGGTCAGTCAATTAAAGGAAAACTTCAAGGCGCTGGACCTGGCAAAGAAGCTAACCCCCGAAGTGCTGGCGCGCATCGAGGAAATACTGGGCAACAACCCTTGCCCGGAAGAGTTTGCACCCGAAAAACCGTTCTTCGATTGAGGCAAGCCAATGCCAGTATTTTCCCCCAGACGATTTCAGATGGCGCACTTGCCGGTTGAGCGTGATTCCAACCTGCCGGTGCGCACTTTTACGGCGCTGGAACGCACTGCCAAAGGGGTGTTGTTCGGCTGCCGCATGTGCGGCAATTGCATCCTGCAGGAGACAGCCTTCATCTGCCCGATGACCTGCGCCAAGGGGCTGCGCAACGGCTTTTGCGGCGAAGCCACGGCGGAACGCTGCGTGGTGGACGCATCGCGACCGTGCACCTGGCGGTTGATCTTCGAGCGCTCGGAACGCATGGGGCGCATGGATAAACTGCTGGAAGTCAATGCGCCCATCAACGGCGCGCAAGCGGGGCATTCCGCCTGGCTGCCGTTCATCAAATTCTGGCGCGAACGCGGTCAGCCGGTGCTGACCGACCTGCTGGCAAACCGGGATAAGTTCTGGCGGGAATGGGACGCGCTGTGCTACGGTTTCCGCCAGCCGGATTGGTGGCAGAGCGATGCCGACTATCACCCGCCGGCGTACAATACTGCTATATCGCGCCTGGAACTCGAACTGCAACAAAAGCCTTTCATCGTGACTGCCGAGATCGAACCACCCGGCGACAGCGCAACGGACGACCTGCAGAAGAAATGCCAATTGCTCAATAAATACGTGATCAGCGTCAACTTCTCGGATAATGCCTTCGCCACCAGCCGTATGAGTAGCCTGGCGTGCTGCGTTCATTGCCTGGAGGCGGGCGGCGAGGCAGTGTTGCAGATGCAGGCACGCGACCGCAGCCGCAACGGCATCCTCTCGGACGTGATCGGCGCCTCGGCGCTGGGGGTGCGCAATATCCTGTGCCTGGGCGGTGACTATCACAACAAGACGCCGCAGGTCTTCCCCTGCCAGCCGGAGCAATTCGACATCGATGCGGTGCAGATGCTGTGGATGCTGCGCCGGCTGCGCGATGAGGGCAGGATGGCGGACGGGCGCGAGATCGAGAATCGCCCGCGCTATTTCCTGGGTGCGGCGGGCGCACCCTTCACGCTCAAGGCAGAGTACAGCGCGCTGCGCATGGAGAAAAAGGTCAACGCCGGGGCACAGTTCATCCAGACCCAGATGGTCTTCGACCTCGAGGCGTTCAATACCTGGATGGCAGCCTGCGATAAACGCGGGCTGCTGGATAAAGCCGCTTTCCTGGCTGGGGTCTATCCGCTGCGCAGCGCCGAGGAGGCGCATGCGTTGGCGGCTGAGCCGGGTGTGACCATCCCGGAGGAGATCATACAACGCATGGAGGCGGCTTTCGTGCGCGATAGCCACGGCTGCGCCGGCGCATGTGAGCACCAGGAGGTCGAGGGGCGGCTGATTGCGGTGGAACTGATGCACCAATTGCGCGAGATGCCCGGCGTGCGCGGTGTGCACTTGATGGTCGGCGGGCAGGAGTCGGTTGTGCCGGTGTTGCTCGAAGAGGCGGGGTGGTGAAAGGGAATAGTGAACAGAGACAAGTCAACTAGTCGATTAGTCGACCGGTCGCCACTCACCAATTACGCTATGGGCACGATTCAACCATGACCGACATCCTCATCATCGGCGGCGGGTTCGCGGGGACGGCTTTGGCGTACTTTCTCGCCAGGGCAGGTGCTGTCGTGACGTTGCTGGAAGCGGGTGTCATCGGTGGCGGCACCTCGGCGGCGTGCGCCGGCAGGGTGCAGATCATCGAAAGCGAGACCGAAGTCTACCTGGATATGGTGTTGGCAGGTTTTGCACGCCTGCAAACCCTGGAGGATGAACTGGAAACCGACCTGGAGTGGCGCTTGCCGGGTCACCTGACTGTGTTGAGCAACCCACAGCAGTGGCGTCAGTACGAGCGGCTGGTGGCGCGGCTGCGCGCGCGGGGTGTTCCGGCGGAGATGCTGGACGGGCAATCTTTGCGTGTGGCTGAACCGTTGCTGGGCGCGGAGGGCGCACTGGGGGCGGCGTATTCGCACGAGGGGCACCTCAACCCGTTCAAGTTGTGCGCCGGGTTGGCGCGCGCCGCGCGCCGTCTCGGTGTCCGCGTGCTCACCCAAACACCGGTGACGGGGTTCGAGCAGCAGGGTGGGCGCATTCGCGCGGTGTTGGCTGGTGGACAACGGTACGAGGCGGACGCGATCGTGCTGGCGGCTGGCGCCTGGTCGGGCGGGCTGGCGGCACAAGCCGGTGGACAGTTCCCGATGAAATTCAGCCATGCTGAAGCCATCGTCAGCGAGAAACTGCCACCGCTGCTCAACCACCATATCGGCATGTCCGGCTTCTATGAAGCGGTGCACGGCGACGCCCGCACGGTCACGCTGGGAATTGGGCAGCACCCGGGCGGCAGCCTGCTGATCTCCAACGCGGTGCAACAGGCGCAGGCAATCGACCGCACCAGCACGGATTGGGGCATGCCGGCGGTGGCGCGCGCGGCGCAAGCCTGTTTTCCGCGCCTGGCGGGGGTGCGCATCCTGCGCACCTGGTCGGCGCCCAGCCCGTTCTTGCCGGATTTCCTGCCGGCGCTGGGTTGGCTGCCCGGCTTCGACAACCTGTATGTGGCGGCGGGTTTTCACCTGGCAATCCCGACCATCCCGTTACTGACCGAGGCGGCGGCGGCGCACATTCTGGAGGGCGTGGTTTCGTCCTGGTTGGCGGGCTTCGAGCCAGGGCGCTTCGCCGGACGGGAAAGAGCCAATGGTTCAGAGGATACGGAGAATGAACGCGGAGAAAAGAGTAAAGAGTGAAAAGTAAAAGTAGAAAGTAATAAGTGAAAAGAGAAAAAAAGAAAAAAGAAAAATAAAAAATGAAAAGTGGAAAGCGGAAAGGTGAACATGGTATGCCGGGTTATGTACGACAGTCGACTTTTTACCCTTTTCTTTTTATTCTTTTCTCCCGGGAGGTGAATGGATGATGGAAAACCAACAAACTTTGCGCGGGGCGATTGCCTACAACGACCTGGTGGCGGCGGTGGGGGCAGGCAACGTCTCACGCAACCCGGTCGAACTTCAGGCGTACCTGGGCGACGCCTCTTTCTTGGGCATGGTGATGCCCAAGCACAAACTGCGCATAGATATGCCAGACTTCATCGTCTTTCCTGAAACGACCGAACAAACCGCCGAGGTGTTGCGGCTGGCGAACGTCCACAAACTGCCGGTCACTCCCTATTGTGGTGGGGCGGGAGTGCAGGGCGCGGCGGTGCCGCTCTACGGCGGCATCGTGTTGGATGTCAAGAAGATGGATAAGATCCTGGCGATCGATGAGACCAACCTGACCGTCACTTGCCAGAGCGGCATGATCGGGCAAACACTGGAATGGGCGCTCAACGCCAAAGGCTATACCTACGCCCACATCCCGCAGTCCAGCTACTGCTCGGGTATTGGCGGCTTCCTGGCTGGGCACTCTGCCGGCGTGCTTTCCACCAAGTACGGCAAGATTGCCAGCATGGTGCTGGGCATGGAGGTGGTATTGCCGACCGGCAGGGTCATCCGCACGCGGGCGGTGCCGCAATCCGCCGCCGGACCCAACCTCAATCACCTTTTCATCGGCTCGGAAGGCACACTGGGTGTCATCACCGAAGCCACGCTGACCATTCACCCATTGCCGGAGGTACGCCAGTTCCGCAGTTATGTCTTCCCCGACCTGCATGCCGCCTTCGAAGCCGCCCGCAAGATCATGCGGCGCGGATTGGTGCCCGGCACGCTACGCATATCCGACCTGGTGGAGAGCCTGGAGTTCTACAAACAGGATGGCTCGTTCATGACATTGTCGTTCGACGGCTTCAAGGAGCTGGTGGATTTGCAGGAACGTGAAGCCATGGCGATCGCCAGGGCTGAAGGCGGCAAGGATCTCGGTCCGGAGCCGGGCGAGCGTTGGTGGCAGCACCGCTTCACCTCGGTTTACCCCAAGGACCAGGGAACACCACTGGACATGGGCAGGCACACGTTCAACGTCGGTAACGTCATCGAGACTGCCGGTTCGTTCACTTACCTGGAAGCGATCCATCAGGAGATGGGGGAAGCGGTCACGCGCATCCCGGGCACCACCTTCAAGGCGCACTTTTCGCACTGGTACAAGACCGGCGGCATGATGTATCCCTATGTCGTCAACAGCGGTGCCGCCAGCGACGAGGAGATGGTCGACCGCTACTTTGAGTTGCACCGCGCGGCGGTGGGCGCCGTGCTGCGGCTGGGTGGTACCATCACCCATCACCATGGCGTCGGACTGACACTGCGCGGCTTCATGCCACGGGAGTTCGGCGCGTCCTTCGAGGCGCTGCAAACCATCAAACACGCGCTCGACCCCAACAATATCATGAATCCCGGCAAACTGGGCTTCGAAGGGAGATGAGGATGGAACTACAAAAAGTCGAACGCCTGGCGCGCCTGTGCGAGACCTGCCCCAAGATGTGCCGCCACGTGTGCACCACCCACGTGGTGACCCATTCCGAAGCCGATACGCCCAACCAGCGCTGTTCGGTGGCTTACCAGGCGCTGCTGCGTGGATACTTTCTGCCTGAGGAAGCACCTTACATGTACGAGAAATGCGCCACCTGCGGGTTGTGCCTGACGTGGTGCGAGACCGACATCGACGCCGGCGAGGTGATGCTGGCGGCGCGCGTCGACCTGGTAGACCAGGGATTAGCACCGGAGGCGGCGCTGGCGCTGCGGGAGAGTATGAGCCGGCACGGCAACCCGCATGGCGACCCGGCGGAACGACGCTTCTCGGGCATCCGGGAGGCTCTCAAGGAATTGCCGGAGACGGCAGAGGTGCTGTACTATGCCGGCTGCGATACGCTCTACCACCATCCCGAGATTGCATTGGCGGCGCTCAAGGTGCTGCGCGCTGCCGGCGTGGAGCACACCATGCTCAAGGCAGGCGAGCCGTGCTGCGGCGAACCGCTGCGGTTGATGGGTTTCTTGGATGACTTTCGCGCTGCGGCACGCCAGGTGATGGAAAGCATCATTGCCAGCGGCGCGCGCACGGTGGTGTGTACCTGCCCGTCCTGCCTGCGCATGTTGCGGGAGGTCTACGCTGCCTATGACGTGCCGGTGCCGGCGGATTTGACTTTTCTGCATATGTCGGAGTACCTGAACCGGTTGCTGGTGGATGGGCGGCTGAAACTTACGAGGGATATCGGTCTCAGGATCACTTATCATGATCCGTGCGACCTGGGGCGCCGGTTGGAGGTCTATGAACCGCCGCGCCAGGTGCTGGCGGCGCTGCCCGGGGCACAGTTCACCGAAATGTTCTTCAACCGCAAGGACGCACGCTGCTGCGGCGCCGGCGGTGGTCTGGCGCTCACCAACCTGCCGCTGGTGATGAAAGCCAGCCGCACCGTGGTGGATCTGGCGCAGGATGTGAACGCCGAAGTGCTGGTGACCGCCTGTCCGACCTGCAAGACCAGTTTCTCGCGCCATACGCTCAAGGGCGATGAGATGGAAACGCTGGACCTGGTCGAATTGGTGGCGATGGCGCTATAGAGGAACATTGGCGGAAACAATGGCTTTTCTCGGTATCGATTGCGGCACCCAGGGGACGCGGGCGATCGTTTTCGACGGCAGCGGGCGGGTGATCTCTGCCGGCGCCGCCAAACACGCGCTGCCGGTGCGCCTGCCGGATGGCGGGGTGGAGCAAGACCCGGCGGATCTGTGGCAGGCTTTTTGCCGCGCCTGCCGACAGGCGATATCCGGGCTGCCGTTTTCCTCCGACCGCATCATCGCCGCCTGCCTCACCAGTCAGCGTTCCAGCATGTTGGCGGTCGACCGCGACGGTGAGCCGTTGCGCCCGCTCTTCAGTTGGATGGACCAGCGCAGGGTGGGGTCGCTTTCCCCGCACCTGCCGCCGCATTTGCAGGCGCTTCAGGCGAGCGCCAAAGCCTGTTGGATGAAGCAGCATGAACCGGAAAAATACGAGCGGGTACACCTCTTTCTCTCGGTGAGCGGCTGGCTGACCTGGCAGGTGTGTGGTGACTTTGTGGATTGCCAGGGCAGCGTCGCCGGCGTATGGCCCTTCGATATCGAGCAGTTGATGTGGTCGCAGGATGCGCTGCTCTATCAAGCATATGCCACTCCGCGGGAAAAGTTGCCGCGGGTGCTGCCGCCGGGCGCGCCGCTGGGGACGGTCACCTGGTCTGCTGCGGCGCAAACCGGGCTGCCGCAGGGGTTGCGAGTGTTCGCCGGTTCGGGGGACAAAATGTGCGAAATGCTGGGGGCGGGCGCTACCGCGCTCGATCAGGGCTACATTACCTACGGCAGCATGGCAGGGTTGGAGGTCAATGTTCCTGCGCCGCGCTTTGCCGGGGATGGCGCCTACTGGACCAACCCGGCAGCCGTGCCCGGTTTGTGGAACCTGGAATACGCCTTGCCGGGCGGTTACCTGATGCTGGACTGGTTCTGCCGGCAGTTCGGTCAGGCAGGCTGCGAAGCCGACCTGGACCGCGAGGCGCAGGCGCTGCCGCCCGGCTCGGATGGGCTGGTCGTGGCGCCTTATTGGGCGCCCAACACGCTGGCGAATGGCGCCCGCAGCGTGGTGCTGGGCATGAACGAGGGGCATAGCCGGGCGCATCTCTTCCGCGCCATGCTGGAAGGCACCGCTTTCGCCCTGCGCCAGGGGATGGAGCACATAACGACGGACACCGCGCAACCGTTGGCGGAACTGTTGGTGGGCGGCGGTGCGGCGGGCAGCGATCTGGTGATGCAGATCACGGCGGATGTGCTGGGGCTGCCCGCCGCGCGGGTGCAGACGACCGAGACTTGTGCGCTGGGCGCTGCCATGCTGGCGGCGGTCGGTGCAGGAGTGTTCGAGAACTGCCAGGATGCGGCGGCGCACATGGCGCAGCGGCAACAACTCTTCCAGCCGGCATTCGAACGGGCGCGTTTGTATGATGACATTTACCAGCAGGTCTACTTGAAAATATATCCGTCGCTACGCGAGGTCTACGGCGCGTTCGGGCGCGTCTTCGCAGCCAAAGGGGAGGCAATGACATGAAACTGTGGTCGAAGGACTGGCGCGAGGATATCTTCAGTCAGGTGGGTGGGCGCGAATGGGACCTGGTGATCATTGGCGGCGGCATCACAGGTGCCGGGGTGCTGCGCGAGGCTGCCAACGCCGGGCTGGACGCGCTGCTGGTGGAAGCCAATGACTTCGCCTTTGGCACATCCAGCCGCTCGTCCAAGTTGATCCACGGCGGCATCCGTTACCTGCGCAACCGGCAGTATGACGTGACCTTCGAATCGGTGCGTGAACGGCAATGGATGCTGCGCGAAGCCGAGCACCTGATCACGCCGTTGCCGTTCCTCTCGCCGGTCTACGAGATCAACGAGCGCAGCCAGCACGGTATGGGGCTGAGGATACTGATCTACGACCTGATGGCAGGACGTTGGCAGCACCGCACCTATAGCCGCGAGGCGCTGCTGCAAGTTTGTGCGGGTTTCAACACCGAGGGGTTGCTGCGTGGTTACCTGTATGGCGACGCGCTGATGGATGACGCCCGGTTGGTGGTGCGGGTATTGCGCGAATCGGCACGGGCGGGCGGCATTGCCCTCAATTACGCCCCGGTGCAGGACCTGCTGCGAACCGCCGACGGGCAGGTGAGAGGGGTGCTGCTGCAAGACCGCGCTGAACCGGGCGGCAGAACCTATGAGGTCAAAGCGCGCGCAGTGATCAACGCCGCCGGACCGTGGTCGGATGAATTGCGCGCCCGGGTGGGGGCGCCGGCGCGCCTGCGCAAACTGCGTGGCAGTCACGTGCTGCTGCCGTTGGAAAAGTGCGTCTCCCCCGATCACGCCGTCATGCTGCTGCACCCGCGCGACCAGCGCACCATGTTCGCCTTTGCCTGGGAGGGGGCTTTCATGGCTGGTACCACCGACCTCGATCATCCGGAAGCAGTGGAACGAACGCAATCCGAACCACGCGCCAGCCACGCCGAGATCGATTACATCATCGAGGCGCTGCAATTCACTTTCCCGGATGCCAATATCCGTCACGAGGATGTCATCTCGTCGTTTGCCGGGCTGCGCCCGGTGGTCAACACCGGCAAGGCGCGTCCCTCGGACGAGTCGCGCGCGCATGTGGTGTGGGATGAAAATGGGCTGGTGACCATCGCCGGCGGCAAGTACACCATCTTCCGCCGAATGGCGGCAGATGTGCTCAACTGCGCGGCAGCGCGCCTGCCGGGGTCGCCGGTCTTCCCCACCCGCCGGCGCATCTTCGACCGGTTGCCGGAGGAAATAGCGTACTCGGAAATGCCCCCCGCAGCGGCTGCATACCTGGCGGGTCGTTATGCCGCCGACCTGCCCGATTTGCTGGCTTGCGCCGGAGCGGGTGAACTGGAGTCAATCGACGGGTTGCCCAACGTGTGGGCGCAACTGCGTTGGGCGGCGCGCGCCGAAGCGGTGATCCATCTGGATGACCTGCTGTTGCGGCGGGTTAGAATTGGGATGACGCTGCCGGGCGGTGGCATGGGCTGGATGGCGCGCATCCGCGCAATCGTGCAACCCGAACTGGGTTGGGACGACCGGCGTTGGCAGGAAGAAGAGGATCGCTACGTGCGTACCTGGCGGGCGGCGTACAGCCCTGCGCCAGAATGGTAAGAAAGGAGCGTGATTGAGAGCATGGCAGGATCATTTGATGCGGTGGTGGTTGGGGCGGGATATATCGGCGTTTCCGTCGCTTATCACCTCAGCAAAGTTGGTTTGAGCGTTGCATTGATTGACCGCGGCAAGTTTGCAGCGGCAGCCTCGCGTGGCAATTACGGCAACATCCAAATCCAGGACATGGAATTGGAGCACAGTGTTGACATGATCCAGCGTTCAGCCGCCAAATTCGAGACGCTGGAGCAGCAACTGGACTGGAAGGTGGGGTTGCGGCGCATGGGCGGGCTGCTGCCGGTGGAGACCGAGAGCCAGTGGCGCCTGATGGAAGAACGCAGCCGCATTGTACGCGCAGCCGGCTTCGACTCGCACATGGTGCCGGTGGAACGGCTGCCGGATGTGGAGCCGCTGCTCGAAACGAAAGGTCTGCTGGGGGGGCTGTATCATGACAACGAAGGGCAGGTTGACCCTTTCCAGTTCCTGCTGGGGCATCTGGTGCGCGCGCGCCAGAAGGGGTTGCGTGAGTTCTATGATACCGAGGTGACCGGATTCCTCACCAACGGGGGACGGATGGCGGGTGTGCAAACCATCGCCGGCGATTTTTACGCCGGCGCGGTGGTGTTGTGCACCGGCGCGCGTACCCGCCAGTTGGGTAAAATGCTGGGGCGCGAGTGGGACGTTCGCTACGTCCTGGGGCAAGCCATGGTCAGCGAGCCGGTCGAAAAGTCACTGCGTTGCGGCGTGGCTTCGGCGTCCTTTTTCGAACGCACCGAGGAGGGCGCGGATAAGGGAGCCATCATTGCCAATATGGCGATCAGCCAGTCACCGCACGGGCACCTGTTGATGGGCGAAGCCATGTACGAGGCAGATCACTACCGCCTGGGGGTGCCTTACCCCTCGCTGCCGGGGGTCTCCCGGGCTGCCGTGCGTTATTTTCCATCCTTTGGCAAGCTGCGCGTGTTGCGAGGCTGGTGTTCGCCGGTGGCGCACACAGAGGACGGCTGCCCGTGGTTGGGGTGGGTGCCAGGGATCGAGGGGTTGATCATCGCCACCGCTTTCCGTTCCACTGTCATCAGCACACCGCTGGCGGGTGAGACGGTGGCGCAACTGGTCACGCAAGGCAAATGCGATTGGAACATCAGTCGGTTTTCTCCAGAAAGGAATATCGAATATGCGAATTGAAACCTCTTCTCATTTGCTTCCCAAGGTAACGCGCGGGAAGCAAGTTCAGGTCACCGTGGACGGTAAGACCGTAGCGGCTTACGAGGGCGAGACCGTGGCGGCTGTGCTGACCGCCAACGGCATCCACACTTTTCGCCTGACGCGCGAGCACAAGCACCCGCGCGGGTTGTATTGCGGCATGGGGGTTTGTTATGAGTGCCTGGTGCGGGTGGACGGCGTGGACAATGTGCGCGCCTGCATGACGGCAGTCGCCGATGGCATGGTGGTGGAAACCTGTAAGGAGGTGGAACTATGAGCTGGGACTACGAACTGGCGGTGATTGGCGCCGGACCGGCGGGCATGGAGGCTGCGTTGGCGGCTTCTGAACATGGTGTGCCCACCGTGATGGTCGATAACCGTCCGGCATCCGGCGGGCAGTTCTACATGCCCTTGCCGGCGACCTTCAACAAGGCATCCAAGAGCAGCGTGGACAAGGACGGCAACTTCTTGCGCTCGCTGCTGGACGGGCAGCCGGTCAAACAATACAAGGATACGTTGGTGTGGGGCATCTTTCCCGAGGGCGAGGGCTGGAAGGTGGCGGTTTACGGACCTGCCGGACCGGAAGCCTTCAATGTACGCTATCTGGTGTTGGCAGCCGGCGCCTACGACACGCCGGTGCCCTTCCCCGGCTGGACGTTGCCGGGTGTGATGACCGCCGGCGGCGCGCAGATCATGGTCAAGAACCAACGTGTGGTACCGGGGAAGAAAGCCCTGGTCTCCGGCAGCGGTCCGCTCATCCTGGCGGTGGCGGCGAATATGATCAGCGCCGGTATGCGGGTGGAGGCGGTGATGGAGGGCGCGCGCCTTTTCCCGCGCGTGCTGGGACACGCCTATGCCGCCTGGGGGCAGTGGCACCGCATGGCGGAGGGGGTCGAATACCTAACCACCCTGGTGAAAGCCGGCACACCCTACAAACTGGGCTGGTCGGTGATCGAGGCGCGCGGCGAGGAGCGCGTGGAGGAGGTGGTCGTCGCCCGCATGGGCGCCAATTGGAAGCCGCTGCCCGGCAGCGAGAAGACGCTGGCGGTGGATACGCTGGTGATCGGTTATGGGATGACGCCCAACACCGGACTCAGCCGGCTGATCGAGTGCAGGCACGAATACGACCGGCGGCGAGGTGGCTGGGTGCCGATGCGCGACGAGACGTTGCAGACCAGCCTGCCGGGTGTTTATGTGGCTGGCGATATGGCTGGCATCGGCGGCGCCGAACTGGCGCGGTTGGAGGGCAGGTTGAGCGGGCTGGCAGTGGCGGTGGCGAGCGGTCACCTGGAGCGCGGCACGGCTGGCGAATTATATGGACAAATGCAGCGCGGTTTGAAGTCACAGCGCCGCTTTGCCGGCATGTTGGGGGCGCTGTTCACACCCGGGCAGGGGTTGTTCTCACTGGCGAACGACGACACGCTGGTGTGCCGTTGCGAGGAGATCACGCTGGGCGAAGTGCGCGAGGCGGTCGCCGCCGGCGCGCGCACGCTGACCGAGGTCAAAATGATCACCCGCACCGGCATGGGCAATTGCCAGGGACGCATGTGCGAACGTTCGGTGGCGCACGCCCTGGTGGATGCGTTGGCGGCGGAGCAGGTTGATTTCGAGGGCATCGGCAATTACAAAGTTCGTCCGCCGCTGCACCCGCTGCCGGTTTCGGTGTTGGCAGAAGCAGCAGAAGATTGAACTGCGCCGCACGACTCTGAAAGAGAGCAACAGTATGACAGAGAATACGATCTTGATCGAGAAGGGCTGGATCATCACGGTGGACGACGCCAAGACCGTCCACCGCGAGGGCTACGTCTTCATTTCAGGGGATAGCATCGAAGCGGTGGGGGCGGGTGCGCCGCCGGATGACCTGCGCCAACGCGCCGGCACCACCATCGATGCCACCCGCATGACGGTCATGCCCGGTATGATCAACGCTCATAACCACCTGTTCCAGTCATTCCTGCGCGGGCTGTGCATTGACAAACCGTTGCTGGAATGGGTGGCGGGCGTCATTTGGCCTCTTGCACCCCATTTCAAAGGCGAAGAAGCCTACTGGGCAGCCATGATTGGGCTGATCGAGAACCTCTACAGCGGCTCGACCGCCACCATCGATAACCAGTACATCCATCCGGACCACGCCATCGATGACGGCATCTACCGCGCCGCACGCGATACCGGCATGCGCCTCAACCTGGCGTATGGCTGGGGCGATATCAAGTATTTCCCGCCGCTGCACCAGCCGACGGAGGAGGTCATCGACGAGAGCACCCGTCTGTACGAGACCTATCATGGCAAGGAGAACGGGCGACTGCGCTTCGAGAACGGTGCGGTCATCCCGTGGGGCTGCACCGAGGAGGGCATGCTGCGGGTGTTCGAACTGGCGCGCAAGTGGGGCGTGGGCTCGCACCTGCACATCGCCGAGACCAAAGAGGAGGTGGATATCAACATCCGTGACCGCGGCACGCGGCACATCGAGTGGCTGGATAAGCTCGGCATCCTCGGTCCGGATGTGCAGTTGGTGCACTCGGTGTGGGTGGACGACCACGAACTGGAGTTGATGGCGCAGAGCAAGTCGGTGGTGGTGCATTGCCCGCTCAGCAACATGACCATGGGTACGGCGCCGGCGCGGGTGACCGAGATGCACCGCATGGGCATCGATGTGGCGCTCGCCAGCGATGGTTCTGCCAGCAACAACGCACAGGACATGTTCGAGGAGATGCGTGGGGCGCTGATGCTGGCACGCACCACCAGCCTCGACGCGATGGCGCTGATGCCAGCGGATGTGCTGTGGATGGCGTGCCGCGGCGGCGCCAAAGCCTTTGGACAGCCAGAGCTACTGGGCGCGTTGGCGCCGGGCAGAAAAGCTGATGTGGTGCTGGTGGATATGTGGCGTCCGGAGAGCGTGCCGCTGCACGATCCAGTTCCAGCGCTGGTCTTCCAACGTGGCGGGCGCATGGTGGATACGGTCATCGTGGATGGGCGCATCCTGGTGCGCGACAAGCAGTTGACCTTCATCGACGAGCAGGAGGTACTGCGCGAGGCGCAGAAAGCTTGCGCCAGTTTGTTCAAGCGCGCCGGGCTGACCTATGAGCCGCTGCCGCTGAAGATGTAATGCGTATAGATTGATTATAGATTAAGCAACTGATTGGTTCATGAGTCGGTTAGTCGATTGGTATTCGCTGATTTTCCGGTACTTTAATAATTCAATACGGGCAGGGGATAACCGTAGGGGCGAGGCATACCCTGACGGGCACACGTGCCTCGCCCCTACGGGAGCTGCGCGAGGAGCGCAGCGACGAAGCGATCTCGTTGATAGGTTGTGGGGATAGAATTGTTGTGGGTGTCCCAAAGGAGTTTTTCATTAATGGGGGAGATGCTTCCCCCTGCGGGGACTTCGCGCTTCGCTCAGCATGACGAATCTGACTTTTGGGGCAGCGCCACGGAGGAAATCTTTTGATGGCTGCTGGGGAGGGGGTCTTTACTTCACTGCCTGCCACAGGCGCGTCAGTTCGCCCAGGTCTGTCACCACCAGGTCCGGCGCGATGCCCTTGCGCACCACGCTATCCGCGTTATCCACGCCGGTGCTGACCAGGATGGCGCGCAACCCGGCTTGCTGAGCCCCGTGAATATCGGTCTCCAGCCGGTCGCCGATCATGACAGCCTGCGCCGGCGGGACGCCCAAGCGCTGCAAGCTCATCTGGAACAGGTGGGGCTGCGGCTTGCCCACCACCTCGGGTTGCACCCCGGTGGTGGCGGTCAGGAAAGCCAGGTTGGCGCCGCATTCGGGCGCCAATCCCTCCGCGATGGGATAGACCACATCCGGGTTGGTGCCGATGAACAGCGCGCCCTGGTGGATCAACAACGTGGCGTGCTTGAGCTTCTCGTAGGTCAACGTCAGGTCGCCGCCCACCACGACCGCGTCCACCGGCTGGCTGGCATCCGGCAGGATCACAAAACCGGCTTCCGTCAGCGCCTGGTGCAGCCCTTCCTGACCGACGACGTACACGCGTGCGCCCTCCGGCAGGCGGGTGCGCAGGTAAGCAGCGGTGGCGACCGAGACGGTGATCATGTGGTCTTCATCGACCGGCAGCCCGGCGGATTGGAGTGCCTGGCTGTAGACGCTGGCGGGTTTGACCGCGCTGTTGGTCGCCACGCGATAGGCGATATCGTGTTGTTGCAGCAGGTCGAGGAAATCCGCTGCGCCAGGCGTCGGTGCGCGCCCGCGCCACAGCGTGCCGTCGAAATCGAGCAGCACTGCACGGATGTCTTTGAGGAATCTGGCATTATGCGTCATAGATGGCTCCGGAAAAGGTTTCGTATGTGTTGCGGTTAGTCCAGTACATTAACAATCGAATGATAATGGCTTACGGGTGCGAAGGTGCAACCAACCCCTGGCTGGCTTCTGCCAGGCGGCGGTAGCGCCAGAACAAATCCGTGTAGGTGCGCGAATTGCCGGGGTTAGGCTCGACCACGCGCGATTGCACCGCGAAGACCCGCCGCGCGGCTTCGTGGCTGTCGAACAACCCCAAGCCCATGCCTGCCAGCATGGCGGCGCCCAGCGCCGGACCGTGGCTGTATTGCGTCAACCACACCGGCACACCGCAGGCATCCGCCACGATCTGGGTCAGCAACGGGTTGCGGGCTGCGCCGCCGATCATCCACAACTGCTTCACCGGCATGCCGGCGTCCTTCAGGCGCTCCAGCGACCACACCAGTTCGAACACCGAGCCTTCCAGCACGGCGCGGCTGAGGTCGGCGCGGGTGTGGTGCAATCGCAGACCCCAAAAGCCGCCGCAGCCTGGCGCGTTTTCCAGTTGGCGCGAACCTGCCAGCGGCAGGAAGAACAGCCCGCCGGCGCCGGGTTTCGTCCCAGCCAGGGCGGTTTCGAAGACGGCGTACAGACCGGCACGGTCCAGCGGCTGGTGCGCGGCGGCGTTCTGCCAGAAGCGGTTGACCCACCACTCGGTAGTGCCGCCCAACCCACCCAGGAATTGTGAAATGATCCACACGTCCGGCTGCACGTGGAAGTTCAGGTTCATGCTGGTGGGGATGGTGGACATCTTTGCGCGGACGCTAACCCCGTTGATCACCCAGGCGGTGCCGCATGCCAGCAGCGCCTTGCCCGGCGTTACCATGCCGACCGCCAGCGCCTCGCAGGAGTGGTCCTGTCCGCCGTTGACCACCGGCGTGCCTGGCGGCAGCCCGGTCGCCTGGCAGACGGCTGGCAGCAGGTTGCCGATCACGGCGGTGGATGGCAGGATGGGCGAGAGTTGGGAGGGCTGGATGCCCACCAGCGCGCACAACTCGGGCGACCAGTCGCCGCCGGCGATGTCCGTCAGCAACATCTCGCCTGCCATCGAGGGATTGGTGGCATAGACCCCGGTCAGACGAGCGACGAGGAAATCGCTGACCGAGAGGAAGCGGGCGGAGCGAGCAAAGTCATCCGGGCGCTCGCGCCGCAGCCATTCGATCATCGGCAGCGGCAGCCCGGGGTCGAGCGACCAGCCGCTGATGCGGCGTACGGTCTCGTCGACGCCGTTGGCAAGCCATTCCGTCACGATGAGCGCCGAACGGGTGTCCATCCAGGTGATGATCGGGCAGGTGGACTGCATGGCTGCGTCGTCTGCGGTGAGGGAGCCGCCCTGGCTGGCAATCGCCAGCGCCAGCAGGCGGTGATTGCCCAGCCGGGCGCCGATCTCACTCAGTACGCCCAGTACAGCATTCCATAATTCGTCCGGGTCGATCTCGGCGAAGGTGGCTTGTGGGGTGTGCAAGGGAAAGGCGCGTTCGGCGGTCGCCAGTTCGTTCCCGTCCAGGTCGAACCAGACGGCTTTGGCGGCAGTGGTGCCGACATCCAGACTGAGAAGAGTATCGGTCATGTGTGTGGTTTACTCGTGGCGAAAGATGCGATATTGTAACATGGCGGCGGAGAAGGAACGAAAACAGAAAAAGTAAAAAGGAAATGAGGTGTTGGTGAGGATGGATACGGGTCGTCCTGATGGAAGAAAGGCTGCGCGAACTATGGACGAACACATCTTTGGTAAGCGATTTGAGGGGCAGGTGGCGCTGGTGACAGGCGCGGGCAAGGGCATTGGGCGCGCCTGTGCGCTGCGCTTTGCGCGCGAGGGCGCCTGTGTGGCGCTGCTGAGCCGCACCCAGGCAAACAATGATGACGCCGCTGCGGAATGCCGGCGCGCCGGCGCGGCGGCGCTGGCGTTGCGCTGTGATGTCGCCAGCCAGGCTGACATTCACGCCGCCTTCGAGCGCACCCTGGCGGAATGGGGGCGCATCGATATCGTCGTGGCAGCCGCCGGTGTTTACAGCGGGGCGGCGCTGCCGGAGGTGCCGCTGGCGCAGTGGCAGCGCACCATCGATACCAACCTGACCGGCGTCTTCCTGACCGACCGGGCGGCAGCGCCCATCATGATGCGGCAGCGCTGCGGCAGCATCATCAACGTTTCTTCGGTCGCCGGGGTTACCAGTTGGCAGCGCACCGCCGAGTACTCGGCTGCCAAGAGCGGCGTCATTGGGTTGACGCGCTCCGTCGCGGTGGAGTTGGCGCCTTATGGCGTCACCTGCAACGCGCTGTGCCCCGGCAGCACCCGCACCGACCAGGTGCTGGACGTGGCGCGTTATGCCGGTATGTCGCCGGAGGCGTGGCTGGCAGCCCGCCGGCGTGACTCGCCAACCGGACGGGTGGCGGAACCGTGGGAGATGGCTGGCGTGGCGGCTTTTCTCGCCAGCCCGGATGCGCGCTATATCAATGGTCAGTCCATCGTGGTCGATGGCGGCATCAACATGTAAATCATCTATACTTTATCGAAAGAGAGGAACACATGGAAGAAAAGATCTTTGGTAAACGGTTTGTAGGACAGGTGGCGCTGGTGACCGGCGCTGCCAAGGGCATTGGCGAAGCTTGTGCATTGCGCTTTGCCAAGGAGGGCGCCAACGTGGCGCTGCTGGATTTCGACGACGCCAACAATGAGAAAGCGGCGGCAGCCTGCCGCGCGCAGGGTGTGGAGGCGCTCGCCATCCACTGCGATGTCTCCAGCAAGGAAAGCGTCCAGGCGGCGGTCGACCAGGTGATGCAGAAGTGGGGACGGATCGATGCGGTGGTGGCTTCCGCCGGCGTATATTCCGGCTTGATGCTGCCGGATGTGACGCTGGCGCAGTGGCAACGCACCATCGATATCAATCTGACCGGCGTCTTCCTGACCAACCAGGCAGTGGCGCCCATCCTGATGAAACAGAAGTCCGGCAGCATTGTCAACATCTCGTCGATGGCTGGCAAGACCTCCTGGCCTTCCTCCGCGGAATATTCTGCCTCCAAGAGCGGTGTGATCGGTCTGACGCGCTCGGTGGCGGTGGAGCTGGCGCCCTACGGGGTGACCTGCAACGCCATTTGCCCCGGCAACACGCTGACCGACATGGTGCGCAATGTGGCGGCGTTGGTGGGAGGTCGCGATGGTTTGAACGCCGAGGAGTGGCTGGCGATGCGCGCCAAGGACAGCCCGGCGCAACGTCTCGCCGAGCCGTGGGAGATCGGCGGGGTGGCGACATTCCTGGCTTCGAACGATGCGCGCTACCTCAACGGGCAAGCCCTCGAGGTCGATGGCGGGATGGTGATGTCGTAAGACTGACGACGGACGACTGACGACGGACAGTAGCATGATGCCTGCGGTCTGTCGTCAGTGGTCTGCTGCCTAATATTTGTGCTCGGCGGTCAGAGCAAGGAGGTTGGCATGCAATTGATCCTCGGACTCGACATCGGCACCCAGGCGGTGAAGGGTGTGCTGGTGACGCTGGACGGCAAAGTGGCAGCGCGCGCCGGGCTGGAGCGCCCGCCCATGCTGCCGCGCCCCGGCTGGGTGGAGATGGACCCCGAGCGCGATTGGTGGGGCAGCGGACTGCAAGTGGTGCGGCAGTTGCTGGCGCAGGTTGGCGCTGGTGACTCGGTCATCGCTGCCGGCGTCTCGGCGCTGGTGCCCTGCCTGGCGCTGCTGGATGCTCAAATGCAGCCGGTGCGTCCCGCCATCCTGTATTCCGACAACCGTGCCATCGAGGAACTGGACTGGGTCAACCGCACCGGCGGGCTGAACCTGACTGCCGAGGCAGTGGTGCCCAAACTGGTGTGGATCCAGCGGCGCGAACCTGGCAACTTCGCCCGCGGGCGGGTGCTGCTTTCGGCGCACAATTATATTGTCCAACGCCTGACCGGCGCCAGCGCCATGGATTACGACACCGCCGGCATCATGGGCGGCATCTTCGACCCAAAGAGTAAACAGTGGCGCACAGACCTGGTCGAACGGTTGGGGCTCGACCCCGCCCTCTTGCCGCCGCTCTCGCCCGCCACCGGCGTGGTGGGACGCGTCACCGAGGAGGCTGCGCGCGCCACCGGGCTGCCGGCTGGCATCCCGGTCATCGCCGGCAGCGGCGATACCTTCCCCACCCTGGTGGGCTGCGGCGCGGTGGATGTGGGCGACGCCATGATCTCGTTCGGCACCACCGGGTTGCTGACGGTCACGCTGAGACCGCTGGTCGAATCGGCGGCTGGTCCGCACTTCGGTGCCAGCGAGGCGGACGCTGCCGTGCTGTGGGGCGCCAACGTGCTCTCGGTTGGTCGGCTGATTCGCTGGTACCTCGACCAGTTCCCGCCGGCGGTGCCTTCGGGCGGCAACCTCTACGAACTGATGGAGCAGGCTGCCGCTGCCATACCGCCGGGCGCCGATGGCACGCTGGTGCTGCCGCACTGGCTGGGCAGGCGCACGCCGCTGCCCGACCACAACCTGCGCGGCAGCATTCTGGGGGTACTGCCCTCCACCACGCCGGGGCATGTCTACCGTGCGCTGATGGAAGCTTTTGCCTATAACATCCGCCAGGGCTTCGACCCGGTGCGCGAGCGCGTCCGGCGGGTGGTGCTGACCGCCGGCGGGGCGCGTTCCGGGCTGTGGCGGCAGATCATGGCGGATGTGCTCGATCACCCGGTGGAATACAATCCCGGCGGCAGCGGGGCGTTGGGCATCGCCTTCCTGGCGGCTTACGCGCTGGGGCACGTGACCGCGTTCAGCGATATCCGCCAACGCTGGCTGGCTGGGATGGAACGAATAGACCCGCGCGCAGAAGCCGTGGCGGTCTACCAGCGGCTATACCCGGTCTACTGCCAGTTCGATGACGTTGTGGCGGCGCCCTACGCCAGCCTGGCGGCGGCGCTGGCAGCCACGCCGGCAGGTGAGTGATGAGCATCCTGATCCGCGACGGGCAGGTGTTGACGCCGGAGGGTTTTGTGGAAGGCTACGTGCTGGTGGCGGATGGACGGGTGGCGTCGGTTGGCGCCGGCGCACCACCGCCGGATACCCATGCGGCGCAAGTGCTCTCAGCACGGCATGCCGCCGTGTTGCCCGGGCTGGTCAACGCTCACACCCACCTCAGCCAGACCTTTATGCGCGGTTTGGGCGGCGGGCGCCCGCTGATGCGTTGGCTGAAGGAGCGCATCTGGCGCTTGCAGGCTGCCATGAGCGCGGAGCAACTGCACCTGGCGGCGCTGCTGGGGCTGGTGGAAAACCTGCATTGCGGCGCCACCCAGGTGACCAACCATCACAAGGTGACGACCACGCCGGCGCACAGCGACGCTATCTGCCAGGCGGCGCTGGCGGTGCCGCTGCGGCTGACGCTGGCGCGCGCCTGGGTGGACTGCGGCGCCAACGCCGAGCCGGCGGATGAGATCCTGGCGGATTTGGCGCGTCTGTTCGACCGGTGGCACGGAGCGGGCGGCACGCTGGCGGTGGCATCCGGTCCGCTGGCGACCTGGCGCTGCTCGGCGGGGACGATGCAAGCCGCGCATACGCTGGCGGTGGGACAGGGTTCGTTCACACATATCCATGTCGCCGAGACGCGCGACGAGGTCGAGATTTCGCTCAAGGATACCGGCTTGAGCCCGGTGCAGTGGCTGGAGTCGCTGGGCGTGCTGGATGGGAATTGCCAGGTGGTGCATGCGGTGTGGGTCGAGCCGGACGAGATCGATCTGCTGGCGCGCAGCGGTGCGTTGGTGGTGCACTGCCCCATCAGCAACGCCGTGCTGGGTTCGGGCATCGCGCCGGTGGCGCGTTTGCTCGAATCCGGCGTTCGCCTACGCCTGGGCACGGATGGACCTGCCAGCAACGACACGCAGGATATCTGGGAAGTGCTCAAGACGGCGGTGCAACTGGCGCGCGTCAGCGCGTTGGACCCGACCGTGCTGCCGCCCGCGCAGGCGCTGGGGTTGGCGCTCAGCCAGCCGGCGGTCACGCCGGGCATGCCGGCAGACCTGGCAGTGGTGAACCTGGATCACGCCCGCGCCATGCCGGTGCACGAGGTCGATTCGGCGTTGGTCTTCTGCACCCACGGCACGGACGTGCGCCATGTGCTGGTGGCGGGGCGCCCGCTGCTGGTGGATGGGGTGGTGACCGTGCTGGACGAGCCGGCGCTGCTGGCGGAATGTCGCCAGGCGGCAGCCAGCCTGCGGGCGGCGGCGGGGATCGAGTAGGTTAGGTGCTTTTTACCGCAGGACGGAGAGGGCGCGGAGAATAAGTAATTAACCACAGAGGAGCAGAGACACAGAGCAAAGGGACAATATATTTGTTTTACGGCAATATCCCATCCAGATGGGATTGCAGCGTGCCTGCATCCATCGAGCCGTAGACCACTTCGTTGATGACGGCGTCGGTGCCGACGAAGTAACTGGTCGGGTACGAGTTGATGTGGTAGGCGCGCGCTGCGTCGCCGCTTTCATCCAGCAACACCGGGAAGGTCAGACCAAGGTCTTGGGCAAAGTCGATCACGTCGCTGCGGTAGTCATCGCGGGTGACATTGACCGCCAAAACGACCAGCCCATCCGGTTGATGCTGTTCGAACAAGGATTGGATGGCGGGCATCTCTTCCCGGCAGGGACCGCACCACGAAGTGAAAAAGTTGATCAGGATCGGCTTGCCGAAGTGCTCCGAGAGGGTGTGGGTATACCCACCCACGCTGGCGAGGGTGAAATCCGGTGGGGTATAGCCCGGCTCTGGGCGCATCTGGCGCAATTCCGGCGGCGGCGGGGCGGTGGGGGTGGCGAACGCCGGCAGGGTGGCAGTGATCCCTGGGGGCAGCGTGGCTGGCGCAGCAATGGGCGGCTGGTTGGCGGCGCGGTTGCGCTGCTGCAACACCACTGCCGAGACCAGCAACCCCACCAGGCAACATGCCAGCAGTCCCAACCCGCCGGCGGTCAGGATGGCAGCAGTGTTGCGCGGCTTGGGCTGCACGTTGGGGTTGGCGAAGAGGTCGGGAGCGGGGGTGTTGGATGGCTCGTTCATGCAGGCTCCGGCAAGATGTTGGGATGGTTAAAGCACAAGCCCCAAGCGCGTTGGGGCTTGATTCGAAGCATGGAGGCACCGGTCATACCAGCATCACCACGTTGCTGAAGATGTGCCCCACCTGCGGACCGATCAGGAAGGGCACGGCGATCACCAGCACAGCCACCAGGATCATGGCGTATTCGACCAGTCCTTGGGCATTTCTGGTGGGCATGTGATATATCATGTCTTGCTCCTTGCAGCGCGGGTTCAATCAGTAACTGTATTATATGGACTCCCCGCCGGTTTGCGAGCAAGGCGTAAGGAGACTGTAAAGGCGCCCGTGCGCCGCCGCGTTCTCCATTCCCAACCCTCGTTAACCGCTTGCAGACTTCAAGTAAGCAAAATGTAAGCAAAAGGGATTGAAAGCGACCAGTTGCCTGACTATAATGTTGCAAGATGATCATTACCAATATCATCAATATTATTACCAAACTTTGAAAATTAGGAGAAATCATCATGTTCAAGTCATCGCGTTTTGCCATCATCCTGGCGTTCAGCCTCATCCTTTCGGCAATGGTGTTTGCCTATGCGGCATCCAACACCGTTCCGGCGACCTCGGCTGGCGATGGCAGCGCCGCCATCACCGGCTACACGGTCGGGAACGTCAAGTACAACCTCAACGCCACCAACCCGCAGGTCTTCGAGAGTGTGCAGTTCACGCTGACCGGCGCCTCGGCGCCCAGCACCGTTAAGATCAAGTTGGTGTCTGGCGGTTCCACCTGGTACGATTGTACCCTGGCTACCGGCACCTGGACCTGCCCCACCACCGCCACCGTCCTCTCGGCGGACCAGTTGACGGTTGTCGCGGTCGAGTAATCTCCACACCAGACAGGATCGGCGCGGAACCCGGCTGCGGTGCCGCGCCTTTTGTTACCTGTGATGCTCACCTGGCTCCGTATGAACCGCAAGGCAATCATCAGCGCACTCTCGGCGCTGGCGGTGATCGCGGCCTGGCTGGTGCTCGCGCCTACCCGCTTTGGCGGGCGGGTCGATTACGTCATCATCAACGGCAGCAGCATGGAGCCGGTCTTTCACATGGGCGATCTGGTGATCTTGCGACAGGCGCAAACTTACCAGGTGGGCGATATCATCACTTACCGCCATCCCGAGGTCGGACCGATCATTCACCGCATCGTCAAGCAAGAGCTTGCTCATTTCATCCTGAAAGGCGATAATAATGATTGGACCGACAGTTACCAACCCACCGTCGAGGAGATCCTTGGTAAATACTGGTTGCACATTCCCGGGCTGGGCAACGTTTTTGTCTGGATGCGTACGCCCTGGGTGCTGGCTGGCTTCGTGCTGCTGGGCGGTCTGGTGATCGGTATGACGACGACTGAACAACCCGGACCCAAACGCAAGCGCAAATTGCGGCGGCGCCTGGCAAAGACGGCAGCGCGCGCCGCTCCGTTCATCGCCCGCCGGCAGGAAACCTGGCAGGCAGGTTTGTTCCTGCTGGTGCTGCTTTCGCTGGCGCTGGGGGTGGCGGCGTTCTCGCGCCCGCTCTACCGCCAGGTGCCGGATGACATCCACTATCGCTTGACCGGAACGTACCGGTACGCCGGCGTCAGCAGCGGGGGGGTGTATGACGAAGACCGTTTCGAGAGCGGCGAGCCGATCTTCCCGGCGCTGACCTGTACGGCAGACCTGCTGTTCGACTTCCTCTTCCAGGCGAACGCCGAGCACCAGGTGGGCGGCACCTTCCAACTACAGGCGGTGGTGGCTTCCGAGACCGGATGGAGCCGCCAGGTGAGCCTGCAACCGCCGGGCACCTTTAGCAGCGACGGCTTCCGCGCCGGCATGCAGTTGGATGTCTGCCAGGTGACCGATCTGATCGAACATATGCAGGAGAAGACCGGCTCCCAGAGCTACCAGTACTTCCTGCATATCTATCCCAACGTCAACCTTTCGGGTGGGCTGGCAGGCAAAGCGCTGGTGACGAACTTCTCGCCGCCGCTGACTTTCATCGTGGGGCAGAACGAGGTCTATTTGCTCCCGAACGGCGAGGAAGATGGCGACCCACTGAACCCCAGCGAGGGACGTGTGCTGGCGGGCTTTCGCACGGCGCCCAATGTGATCAACCTGCTCTCGTTCGCGCTGCCGGTGCTGACGGCGCGCTGGTTGGCGGCGTTGGGTCTGCTGCTGGGCGCGGGCGGACTGGTGCTGGTCTACTGGGCGATGAACCAGGCACGCGCCGCGGGCGAATCGGCGCTGGCGCAGTGGACACTGGGCGGGCGGCTGGTGCAAGCCAACGGTAAACTCATCCGGCGCGGCGACCAGGTGGTGGAACTCGCCAGCCTGGAGGAGTTGATGCGGCTGGCGGACCGGCTGGGAGAACTGGTTTTCTTTCAGCAGGCGGATGGTATTGCCAGTTACCTGGTGCGTGACCAGGGTTTGGTCTACCGCTTCGAGCGCCCGGCGTTGCCACCCCAGCCGTCCGAAATTGAGGACGACGGGGACGCCAGCCCTCCCGGCGCTGCCCCGGATGTTACGGACACCACGGAGCAGGGGGAGGACTGAGACGTGAATGCCGGACGACGCCCGCATTTGATATGGGCTGCGATCGGACTGCTGGTGTTGGTCAGTGTGGCGACGGCGCTGGCTGCCGGCAATGCCGTGCCGCAGACCGGCGCCGGGGTGGATACAGATAGCATCAATGCCAACAAGCTGAAGCCGCCGGAGTGCGCCGGGCTGAACCTGACGGCAGTAGTCACCGGCAGCGGTGTGGTCATAGGATCCAACGCCAATGAATTGATCCTGGGCAGCAGCGCGGTTGACGCGGTTGACAGCCGTAATGGGGACGATTGCGTGCTGGGCGGTGGTCATGATGATATGCTCCTGGGTCGCAACGGCGATGACGTTCTATTGGGCGGCGCCGGCAATGACGACCTGAACGGCGGTCCGGGCTACGATATTTGTTACGGCGGCGGGGGTTCCAATTCGTTCATCCAATGCGAAGAGATCTACTGACCTGCTGGTGCGACCGGGGGATGCTATAATCCAGCCATACTATACTGTGAGATTTCCCTTTGCTGACCATCGGACAGGTTCTCCACAACCGCTACCGCATCGAGCAGCCGCTGGGGCAGGGCGGATTTGGAGCGGTCTACCGCGCGGTTGATCTGACGCTGAAGGTACCCTGCGCGCTCAAAGAGAACACCGAGACCAACCCGAAAGCCCAGCGCCAGTTCCTGCACGAAGCCAGCATCCTGGCGGCGCTGCGCCACCCCGGTCTGCCGCGCGTCACCGATTACTTCACCATGCCTGGGCAGGGGCAGTACCTGGTGATGGACCTGGTGGCGGGCGAGGACCTGCAAACCCGCCTGGAACGGGCGGACAAGGGGCTGCCAACCAGCCTGACGCTGGAGTGGATGGTGCAGGTGTGCGCTGCGCTGGCATACCTGCATCGCCAGAAGCCGCCCGTCATCCACCGCGATATCAAGCCGCGCAATATCCTCATCACACCTGCCGGGCAGGCGGTGCTGGTGGATTTCGGCGTTGCCAAGCTGTACGACCCGACGGTGCGCACCACGCAAGGGGCGCGGGCGGTCTCGCCCGGCTATTCACCGCCCGAGCAGTACGGCACCGCCCGCACGGATGCGCGCTCCGATATCTACGCCCTGGGTGCAACGCTCTACACGCTGTTGACCGGTGAAGCGCCGGTGGAGAGCGTGCTGCGCACGGTGGGCACAGCGCTGCCGCCGCCGCGCGCGCTCAACCCGAACATCCCCCCGGCGCTGGAGGCAGTGACGCTCAAGGCTATGGCGATCCTGCCGGGCGAGCGCTACGCCACGGCGGAGGAATTCTCGCAGGCGCTGCGCGGATTGCCGGCGACAACCCTTGCCGCACCTGCCCGGTCAGCCAACACCCAAGTTGCCCAACCCGCCGGCGGGCGCACGCGCGTCATCCACCCTGCCGTGCAGGCGCCACCGGTGAGCGCGCCCCAGCTCAGGTTGGGAGCGCCCGACCGGCGCACCTGGCTGGCGTTGGCGGCGCTGCTGGGCATTGCGCTGCTGGCAGGGTTGGGGGTGACGCTGACGCGCAAGAGCGGGCAGTTCCAGGCGGCGGCGCGCGCCACCCAGACCGCTGTGGAATTGATCGCTTTCCTGGGTACGCCGTGCGAAGCCGGCGACCTCCGCGAAGATCCCTTTGGCATCCCGATGGTGTGCGTGCCGGGCGGTGAGTTCCTGATGGGTTCGACCAACTCGGATGCCTTCGCCGAGACGGATGAGTTTCCCCAGCACCCGGTGCAGGTGGATGACTTCTGGATCGACCAGACCGAGGTCAGCAACGCCCAATATCGCCTGTGCGAACTGGCGGGCGCTTGCCAGCCGCCGCTTCAGACCGGCAGCGAGGCGCGCGGCTCGTACTACGGCGATCCGACCTTCAACGATTACCCGGTCCTGTGGGTGACGCGCGCACAGGCAGCGGACTACTGCGCCTGGGTTGGCAAGCGTCTGCCAAGCGAGGCGGAGTGGGAGAAAGCCGCCCGTGGTGCAGACGGGCGGGTCTTCCCGTGGGGCGAATTCTACCCGCCGCCCGCCAACTGCGGCGGCAAAGGCTTCGATACCGCGCCGGTGACCGCTTACACCGAGGGTGCCAGCCCGTACGGCGCGCTCAACCTGGCGGGCAACGTGTGGGAGTGGGTGGCGGATGCCTATGGGGCGGATTTCTATTCGCGCTTGTTGTACGACAACCCGCTGGGTCCGTTGGCGCCGGCGGGGGCGACACTGACCGGGGTGACGCGCGGCGGCGGCTGGAACGCGGATTGCACCAGCGCACGTGCGGCGGCGCGCCAGCCGGTGACGTGGATGGCGGAAAGCCCCGCCGACAGCGCCAACGCCTGGACGGGCTTCCGCTGCGCGCGGTAGGGGAGCAAAGATACAGGGGGAATGTATAAAAACCCGAGGTGATGCGCGTGGGTGCTGATCGTAAGTCACGCTTGCAACGTGGTGCACCAGCTACAACACAGGGGGGCAACCCTTGAAGTTTCGGGCAGCCTGGTGGATGGTTGCCGGGGTGGGGCACGTGTGCCGCCAGGGTATACCTCGCTGAAGGGGATATTTTAACTTTTGGCTAACAAAAAGCGATCGAACCATTGACACATTTCGCACGCGTGATACAATACGCCCCAATATGAACACGCCAATCGTTTCTCTGCGTCGTCGTCGTCGTATGCTACCTGTCTATCCCCGTGAAGGATGGGAGCTTTGACGTTGAGAAACGGAAAAGTGTAACCGGTCAGAAAGTGACCGAAGATCGCCCAAAATAACCCTCCTTCACGGAGGGTTTTTTATTTTGCCATCAATATCATCTGAAGGAGTAGCCATGTCTGCAAAAGAAAAAACTGACATCAAGAAAGTCGTTCTCGCCTACTCAGGAGGCTTGGACACCTCGGTGATCGTGCCCTGGTTGAAGGAGAATTACGGTTGCGAGGTGGTGTGCTTTTGCGCCAACGTCGGTCAGGGCGACCAGGACCTGGATGGTCTGGAGCAAAAGGCGATCCAGAGCGGCGCCAGCCAGTTGATCACCCGCGACCTGCGCGAAGAGTTCGCCAGGGATTACCTCTTCCCGCTCATCAAGCTGGGCGCGGTGTACGAGCGCAAGTACCTGCTGGGCACTTCCGTAGCCCGCCCG
Organism: Anaerolineae bacterium; assembly: GCA_013177815.1. GTDB lineage: Bacteria > Chloroflexota > Anaerolineae > Anaerolineales > Anaerolineaceae > JABLXM01. The sequence continues at coordinate 30,546 of JABLXM010000005.1, forward strand.
CTGATTGCCAAGCACCTGGTGGATGTGGCGCACCAGGTGAGCGCGGACGCGGTGGCGCACGGCGCCACCGGCAAGGGCAACGACCAGGTGCGTTTCGAGCTGACCGTGATGGCGCTCGACCCGCGGCTGAAGATCATCGCGCCCTGGCGTGAGTGGGATATCCGTTCGCGCGAGGATGCCATCGCCTATGCCGCCAAACACAACGTGCCTGTGACCGCCACGGTCAAATCCATCTACAGCCGGGACGCTAACTTGTGGCACCTCTCGCACGAGGGCGGTTTGTTGGAGGACCCCTGGAACGAGCCGGAGGAGAGCATGTTCCAGATCAGCACTTCGCCCGAGAGCGCGCCGGAAACGCCCGAATACGTGGAGATCGAGTTCAGGAGCGGTGAGCCGGTCGCCGTCAACGGCGAAAAGCTCTCGCCAGCCAGGATCGTGGAAGTGCTGAACGCCATCGGCGGCGCCAACGGCATCGGTCGGGTGGACCTGGTGGAGAACCGCCTGGTGGGCATGAAATCCCGCGGCGTCTACGAGACTCCCGGCGGCGCGATCCTGATGTTCGCCCACAACGAACTCGAAGCGCTGGTGCTCGACCGCCAGACGCTCAACTTCAAGCAGGTGGCGGCTTTGAAATACGCCGAATTGACCTACGACGGGCTGTGGTTCACCCCGCTGCACGAAGCCATCGATGCCTTCACGGATAACACCCAGGGACCGGTGACCGGCAAGGTGAAGCTCAAACTCTACAAGGGCAACATCATCAGCGCCGGGGTAAAAAGCCCCTTCAGCCTGTACCGCGAGGACTTTGCCACCTTCGGGCAGGAGGATGTCTACGACCAGGGCGACGCCGAGGGCTTCATCCGCCTGTTCGGGTTGAGCCTGAAGGTGCGCGCGCTGAACGGGCTGCCCGTTTCGGGGCTGAACATGCCGAAACCGGATTACTCACGCTTCAAGCGCGACTAGGAGGCGGGAAGCGTGTCGACAGGATTGCGAAAGGAGGCGGCATGACGCTGTGGGGTGGACGTTTTTCCGGCAAGCTGGACGAAGGCGCCTGGAAGTTGAACGCTTCGCTGCCGTTCGACCGGCGCTTAGCCAGGCAGGACGTGCAAGGCAGCCTGGCTTGGGCGGACGCCTTGTTGAAAGTGAGGGTGCTCTCGCAGGAGGAGCACGCCGCACTGACGGACGGGCTGCAAGCCGTTGCGGATGAATTCGCAAGCGGTTCGTTTGCCTTCGCGGAGACGGATGAGGACATCCACACCGCGGTGGAGCGCCGCCTGGGCGAGCTGATCGGCGATACAGCCGGCAAGCTGCACACCGGGCGCAGCCGCAACGACCAGGTCGCCACCGATTTCAGACTGTGGATGCTGGAAGCGCTGCCCGACTTGGAGCAAGCCATCCTGGGGTTGCAAGCCGTGCTGGTGAAGCTGGCAGCGGGGAACCAGGATGCCATCCTGCCCGGCTACACTCACCTGCAACGCGCCCAGCCGGTGCTGCTGGCGCACTGGCTGTTGAGTCACTTTTGGGCGTTGCAGCGCGACCACGAGAGGCTCGGCGACCTGCAAAAACGGGTGGCGGTGATGCCGCTGGGCAGCGGGGCGCTGGCGGGCACGATCTTAGCCATCGACCGCCAAGCCCTGGCGGCTGAACTGGGATTTGCATCCCCATCAGAAAACAGCCTGGATGCCGTCTCGGACCGCGACTTTGCGGCTGAGTTCCTGTTCTGCGCCGCCATGACCGGCGTGCACCTGAGCCGGCTTGCAGAGGCGATGGTGCTCTTCACCACCGCCGAGTTCGGCTTCTTCGAATTGCCGGATGCCTTCTCGACCGGCTCCAGCCTGATGCCGCAAAAGAAGAACCCCGACCTGTTCGAACTGGCGCGAGGCAAGGCTGGCACGCTGGTGGGGCTGCTGACCGGTTTGCTCGCCACCCTGAAGGGACTGCCCTCCAGCTACGACAAGGACTTGCAGGAGGACAAGCAGCCGGTCTTCCAGGCATATGACACGCTGCTGAGCGTGCTCCCCGTGCTGGCGGGGGCGTTGGAGAACATGACCATCCTGAAGGACAACATGCGCGCCGCCATCGACGGCAGCCTGTACGCCACCGACCTGGCGGATTACCTGGTGAAGAAGGGTGTGCCCTTCCGCGAGGCGCACAGCCTGGTGGGCAGCGCGGTCCGGCTGGCAGCCGGGAAGAATACCGCGCTGGACGGGCTATCCCTGGCGGATTACCGGAAAATCGGTCCGTTCGAAGAAGATGTTTACGAACTGTTCGACCCCCTGAGTTCTGTCAACAAGCACAATGCGCTCGGCGGCACCTCTCAGGAAAGCGTCAAAATACAAATTCAAAAAGCGCAAACATTGATCAAAGGAGAATGAAAATGAACACTGTGAAATGCCCCGAATGCGATGCCGAGATCACGCTGGAAGCCAACACCGAAGTCGGTGAGATTCTGGTTTGTCCGGACTGCGGCGTCGATCTCGAAATCACCGCGCTGGAGCCTGCCAGCGTGGAACTGGCTCCGATGGAGCAGGAAGACTGGGGAGAATGACCGGCGAAGGGCGCCGGCGAGGTTCGGATTCATGACGCAAAAACGATTGCATATCGGCGTGATCTATTCGCGCGTGCGGGTGGAGGAGAAGTGGATCTTTGGCGCGATGGAAAAGTTCGGCATCGATTATGAGCGGCTGGACGACCGGGCGATCTCGTTCGACCTGGAGCGCCCCGAACCCTGGAAATCCTTCGATGCGGTGCTGTCGCGCAGCATCGGCTACACCAGCGGGTTGTACAGTCTGCGCGTGCTGAACGCCTTTGGCGTGCGCACGGTCAACAGGGCGTCGGTAGCCGAAATCTGCGGCGACAAGCTGGTGACCAGCGCCATGCTCAGCCGGGCAGGGGTGCCGCAGCCGCACACCGTCACCGCCTTCACGCCCGAAGCCGCCCTGGATGCCATCGAAGCCTTTGGCTACCCGGTGGTACTGAAACCGGTGGTGGGCTCTTGGGGGCGGCTGCTGGCAAAGATCAACGACCGCGAAGCCGCCGAAGCGGTGGTGGAGCACAAAGCCACGCTGGGTTCGGTGCAGCACTCGGTCTTTTATATCCAGGAATATATCAAGAAGCCGGGACGTGACATCCGCGCCATCGTGATCGGTGAGCGGGTGCTGCTCGCCATCTATCGCAAATCGGAGCATTGGATCACCAACACGGCGCGCAGCGGCGAGGGCGAGATGTGCCCGCTCACCCCGAAGATCGAGGCGTTGTGCCTGCAAGCCGCCGCAGCCGTGGGTGGGGGCGTGCTGGCGGTGGACCTGGTGGAGCATCCCGACAAGGGGCTGCTGGTGAACGAGGTCAACCACACGATGGAGTTCCACACCGCGCAGCCGATCAGCGGGGTGGATATTGCCGGCGAGATCGTCAACTACGTGGTGCAGGTCGCCAGGGGGGAGGCATGAGACAGCCTCGCAGCAAACGAAAGGAGAAGGTATGGTCAGTGCAGCCATAATCGGCGGGTCGGGATACGGCGGGGGTGAATTGTTGCGGTTGTTGCTGGGGCACCCGCAGGTGACGGTGCAGCAGGTGACTTCGCGCTCGCACCTGGGCGAGTATGTGTACCAGGTGCACCCCAACCTGCGCAAGCGCAGCCAGCTCAAGTTCAGCGACCCTGCTGCGCTCGAACCGGTGGATGTGCTGTTCCTAGCCCTGCCGCACGGCGCGGCGCAGAAGCGGATCGATGAATATGCGGCGCTGGCGCCCAGGATCATCGACCTCTCGGCGGATTTCAGGCTGCGGGATGCCGCGCTGTATGAGCAATGGTATGGGCAGCCGCACGCCGCGCCGCACTGGCTGGGCAGGTTCGTCTACGGGCTGCCGGAACTGCGCCGTGCTGAAATCGCCGCTGCCAGTCATATCAGCGGGGTGGGCTGCAACGCGACCGCAGCCAACCTGGCGCTGCTGCCCCTGGTGCAAGGCGGGCTGGTGAAAGCCGAAACGCCGGCGATCATCGAGATCAAGGTGGGGTCGTCCGAATCGGGGGCAGAGGGCAATGCGGGATCGCTGCACGCCGAGCGCGCCAACGTGGTGCGCACCTTCTCCGCTTTTGGGCACCGGCACACTGCCGAAGTCATCCAGGAGATGGGCATGGCGCACGCCAGCCTGACCATGACGGCGGTCGACCTGGTGCGGGGCGCGCTGGCTACCGCGCACACCCAGGTGAAGGCAGGCGTGACCGGCAAGGACCTGTGGAAGGCGTACCGCAGCGCCGCCAACGAAAATCCGTTCATCCGGCTGGTGAAGGAACAGCGCGGCATCTACCGCGTGCCGGAGCCCAAGATCGTGAGCGGCTCCAACTATGCCGACCTGGGTTTCGAACTGGACGAAAGCAACGGACACGTGGTTTCGATTTGCGCCATCGATAACTTGATGAAGGGCGCTGCCGGGACGGCGGTGCAGTGCCTGAACCTGATGATGGGCTGGGATGAGACCAGTGGGCTGGAGTTCACCGGGTTGCACCCCATATAGATTTTTGGAGAGAAGCATGGCACAAACTTCCACCATCGTGGTCAAACTCGGCGGCACGCAGGGGGTGGATTTTTCAGCCATCTGCGCCGATGCGGCGGAGATGATCCGCCAGGGGCAGCGGCTGGTGCTGGTGCATGGCGGCTCGGCAGAAGCCAACAGCCTGGGCGCAGCGCTGGGCGCCCCGCCCAGGTTCATCACCTCGCCATCCGGCTACACCTCGCGCTACACCGACCGCAAAACGCTGGAAATCTTCTTGATGGCGGTGAACGGCAAGGTCAACGCGCTGTTGACCGAACAACTGCACAGGCTGGGGGTGAACGCCTTTGGGCTGTGCGGCATGGATGGCAGGTTGCTGGTTGCCGCGCGCAAGGAAGCCATCCAGAGTGTCGAAAACGGCAAGCGCCGGATGATCCGCGACGACTACACCGGCAAGATCGATGCGGTCGATGCGGCGTTGCTGGAAATGTTGTTGAACGCCGGCGTTCTGCCGGTGATCGCGCCGGTGGCGGTGAGCCACCAGGGCGAGGCGCTCAACGTGGATGCCGACCGGGCAGCCGCGATGGTGGCAGGCGCCTTGAAGGCGGCGACGCTGGTGCTGCTGACGGCGGCGCCCGGTCTGATGGAAAAATTCCCCGATGAAAACAGCCTGGTTAAAAACCTGGCGCGGGAAAAGCTGCCTGCTGCGCTGGAAATGGCGCAGGGGCGCATGAAAAAGAAGGTGTTGGGCAGCGAAGAAGCCCTGCAGGCAGGCGCGGGCAGGGTCATCATCGCGGACGGGCGCGTCGAGCAGCCCATTTCCGGTGCGCTCGCCGGCGCCGGGACGGTAATCCAATGAGCGGAAAGCAGGCAAGATCAAGATGGATATTCTGGCAGTAGAGGAAAAACACACCTGCGGGACGTACGCCAAGCAGCCGGTTGTCATCGTGCGCGGCGAGGGCGCCTGCCTGTACGACGAGGACGGCAACGAATACCTGGACTGTTCTTCCGGGCACGGGGTGGCGAATTTGGGTCACGCGCACCCCAAGGTGGCGGAGGCAATTGCCAGACAGGCGCACACCCTGTTGACCTTGTTCGAGACCTTCCCCAACGACCAACGCGCGGCGCTGATGGAAAAATTTGCCGCCCTGCTGCCGGGTATGGAGCGGGTCTTCTTCTGCAACTCGGGCACCGAAGCGGTGGAAGCCGCCATCAAGTTCGCCCGCCTGTCCACGGGGCGGACGGGGATCGTCGCCGCCATGCGCGGTTTTCACGGGCGCAGCATGGGAGCGCTTTCCGCCACCTGGAACAAGGCGTACCGCGAGCCTTTCCTGCCGCTGGTGCCGGAGTTCAGCCACGTGCCCTATAACAATGGCGACGCGCTGGAAAAAGCGGTCGGTGGGGGGACGGCGGCGGTGATCTTGGAGGCGGTGCAGGGTGAGGGCGGGGTTTACCCCGCCGCACCAGGTTATTTAAAGGAAGCGCAGCGCATCTGCCGGGCAGCCGGGGCGCTGCTGATCCTCGACGAGGTGCAGACCGGCTTCTGCCGCAGCGGCAAAATGTTTGCCTGCCAGCATGATGATGTCACGCCCGACCTGCTGTGCTGCGCCAAGTCGCTGGCTGGCGGCGTCCCCATGGGGGCGGTGTTGCTCGGACCGGCGGTGAAGAACCTCACGCCGGGGGTGCACGGCTCGACCTTTGGCGGCAATCCGCTGGCATGTGCGGCGGCGTTGGCGGCGCTGGCGGTGATGCAGGAGGAAAAGCTGGCTGAACAGGCGGCTGAAAAGGGCGCTTACCTGATGGAAAAGCTGGGCGCCATCCGGTCCCCGCTGGTGCGCGAGGTGCGCGGCATGGGGTTGATGATCGGCATCGAACTCAAACAGAAGGTCACGCCCTACCTCAAGGCGTTGCAGGAAAAGCGCATCATTGCGCTGAACGCCGGGCTGACGGTCATCCGCCTGCTGCCGCCGCTCGTGATCACCTACCGGCAGCTCGACCGGCTGGCAGCCACCCTGGATGAAGTGCTCGCCGGCGAACCCGGCGGGGAATGAGCCTGCCATGAATGAAACCCTGGTTGGATTGGTCAGCCAGTACAGCCCTTCCGGACAGGAAGCGGCGGCTGTGCGCTGGCTGGTCGAGCGCATGAAGGCGCTCGGATACGACCAAGCCTTCATTGATGGCGCGGGCAACGCGGTGGGCGTGATGGGTAGTGGCGCGCGCCAGGTCGTGCTGCTGGGGCACATCGACACGGTGCCGGGGGAAATCCCCGTGCGCGTGGCGGAGGGCGTGCTCCACGGGCGCGGCGCGGTGGACGCCAAGGGCGCACTGGCTTGCTTCGTCGATGCCGCGGCTGGCGCCGGCGCTCCGGAGGGCTGGCAGGTGGTGGTCATCGGTGCGGTCGGGGAGGAGCGGGATTCGCGCGGGGCATATTACGCGGCGGAGCGCTACCGACCGGAATACGCCATCATCGGCGAACCCAACCGCTGGGAGCGGGTGGCGCTGGGGTACAAAGGCACAGCCTGGGCACAGATCACCACCCGGCGCGGGCAGGCGCACACCGCCGGCGGCGGCAAGACCGCCTGCGAGGCGGCGCTGGAAGTGTGGGGGGCGATCCGCGCCTTTGCGGATGCCTATAACGCCGGCAACCCCCGCGTCTTCGACCAGGTGCAGCCCACGTTGAACCATTGGGATGCGGGGGAAGGGGACTTCGAGCAGTGGGCGCGGCTGAAGGTGGGCGTGAGGCTGCCCCCCGCCTTGCCGCCCGCGGCTTGGTACGACAGGCTGGAGCAGGTTGCCGGCGGTGTGCAAGTCGAACGGCTCGGTCAATCCATAACGGCGTGGACGTGCGACAAGAACACCCGGCTGGTGAGGGCGCTGCTGGCGGGCATCCGTGGCGCGGGCGGCAGCCCGGCGTTCGTGTACAAGACCGGCACCGCCGATTTGAACATCGTGGCGCCGGTTTGGGGCTGCCCGGCGCTGGTCTACGGTCCAGGCGATTCGGCGTTGGATCACACCCCGGATGAGAAGATCGACCTGGGGGAATACGGGCAGGCGGTGCAGGTGCTGGCATCTGCGCTGGGTAAGCTGATGCAAGCAGGGCGGTGACCCCCCGAACCTTCCGAAGGTTTGAACTGCGCGTTTGAAAACTGCCCTTACGGGATTTGCATGGTTTGCCGCCACGAAGTGACGAACATCACCCGCGGGCTGTGATTTCTGCAAGTTGACTTTGTCGCCCAAAATCCTTACGATAATCATCATCGTTTACTTAATAGGTAAACGATACTGGGACGGGAAAGGCGACCGTGTTCAAGATCACCCGCAAGACCGATTACGCCGTACGGGTATGCGTGGCGCTGGCAAAGCAGCCACGCGGCGCCCGCCTGGCAACACAGAGCATCCAGGACAAGATGTTCATCCCGCACCCGTTGCTGCGGCGCATTGTGGCGGAACTCTCGAATGCGGGGCTGGTGCGCACCTTCGCCGGTCCCAACGGCGGGGTGGAACTCGCCCGCCCACCTGCCGAGATCACATTAAAGGACATCTTCCAGGTGATGGAAGGTCCGATCTGCGTTTCTGAGTGCCTGATGGACCCGCAATCGTGTCCGTTGGAGGCGGGTTGCCCGGTGCGCGAGCGCTGGGGCAGCCTGCAAGCTACCATCCTGGCTGAACTGGCGCGCACCAGCCTGCGCCAGTTGGCGGAGGAGGCGACGGCAGCAGCAGCCCCCTGCCTGCACGCCGGGAAGAACTCCCCGGGTGGTTTGGCGGTGACTGAACACCAGGAATGCCAATCTCATATCCCTGATACAGAAAAGGAGGAAACCCACTGATGGACCCACTTGCTCTTGCCCGATGGCAATTCGCCATCACCACTGTCTACCACTTTTTCTTCGTGCCCCTCACGCTGGGGCTTTCCGTGATGGTTGCCATCATGGAAACGATCTACGTCCGCACCGGTAACGAGACCTACAAGCGCATGACCAAGTTCTGGGGCAAGTTGTTCATGATCAACTTTGCCATGGGGGTGGTCACCGGCATTGTGCAGGAGTTCCAGTTCGGCATGAACTGGTCGGAGTATTCGCGCTTCATGGGCGATATCTTCGGCGCGCCGCTCGCCATCGAGGCGCTGCTGGCGTTCTTCCTGGAATCGACTTTCTTGGGCGTGTGGATCTTTGGCTGGAACCGGCTCTCGAAGGGGATGCACGCGGCTGCCATCTGGCTGGTGGCGATTGCCTCCAACCTATCGGCGGTGTGGATTCTGATCGCCAATTCGTTCATGCAGCAACCGGTGGGCTATGCGTTGGAGAACGGGCGCGCGGTGATGACCGACTTCTACGCGCTGGTCACCAATCCCAATATCTTCTACCAGTTCCCGCACACGGTGCTGTCGGGTTTCACCACCGCAGCGTTCTTCGTGCTGGGCATCAGCGCTTACCACATCCTGCGCAAGAACGAGGCCGACCTGTTCAAGCGGTCGTTCCGCATGGCTGCGGTCGTTGGCGTGATCAGTGTGGCGCTGTTGATCTTCAACGGTCACAGCCAGGGGCAGCACATGGTGCAAATCCAGCCGATGAAGACGGCAGCCGCCGAAGCGCTGTGGGAGACGGAAGACCCGGCTTCGTTCTCGCTGTTGACGATCACCGACCTGTCGCTGCGCAAGGAGGTCTTCTCGATCCGCATCCCGAAGTTGTTGAGCCTGCTCTCGTTCAACAAGTTGGAGGGTGAAGTGCGCGGGCTGAATGACCTGCAAGCCGAATTCGAGCAGAAATACGGACCGGGCAACTATATCCCACCGGTCGCCATCCCCTACTGGGCTTTCCGCATCATGGTGGGGTTGGGCTTCTTGATGGCGGCGGCAGCGGTGGTTGCCATCTTCCTGACCTACCGCAACGCATTCGAAAAACGCGCCGGGCTGCTGCGTTTCTTCCCGCTGTTGATTCTGGCACCCTACCTGGCGAACACCGCCGGGTGGACGCTGACCGAGGTTGGGCGGTATCCCTGGGTGGTGTATGGGTTGATCACGCTGGAGGATTCCGTCTCGCAGGTTGTCACCGGCGGCATGCTGCTGGTCTCGCTGATCGGTTACATCCTGGTCTACAGCCTGTTGATCTTCGCCACGGTCTACCTGATACGCAAATATGCGCTGGCGGGACCGGAACCGGCGGTGATCGAGACGGACGACCCTGTTGAGCCGAAGCCTTCGCTGATGGGCGCCCAGGGGTGAGCGGCTGACCCGCACAATCGACGATATGGAGTGCATACAATGGACCTGAACATTACATGGTTTGTTTTGATCGCTGTTTTGTACATCGGCTTCTTCGTGCTGGAGGGTTTCGACTTCGGTGTGGGCATTTTGCTGCCCATTCTGGGGAAAAAGGACGTGGAGCGACGCGCCATTATCAACACGATCGGACCACACTGGGATGGCAACGAGGTGTGGCTGCTGACGGCGGGCGGCGCGACCTTTGCCGCCTTCCCGCAGTGGTATGCGACGATGTTCAGCGGTTTCTACCTGCCGCTGTTCCTGCTGCTGCTGGCGCTGATCGTACGCGGGGTGGCGTTCGAATTCCGCAGCCAGGACGATAACCCGCGCTGGCGCGCGACTTGGGATTGGGCGATCTTCATCGGCAGCCTGCTGGCGGCGTTGCTGCTGGGGGTGGCTTTTACCAACCTGGGGCGTGGCGTTCCCATCGATGCCAACATGCAGTACGCGGGTGGGTTCTTCAACCTGCTCAACTGGTACGCGGTGCTGGGCGGCGTTGTGAGCGTGCTGATCTTCACGCTGCACGGCGCCATCTTCCTAACGATGAAGACCAGCGACGACCTGAGTAAGCGGGCGCAGCGGCTTGCCAACCGGCTGTGGCTGCCCACCTTGATCGCGCTGGTGTTGTTCACGGTTGGCACTTATTTCCAGACCGACATTCTCAGTGACAAGGGATTCCCGCTGGGGGTGATGCCGCTGGTCGCCGTGGTGGCGGTCCTGTTGGCGGGCGTCTTCCAGCGCTCCGGGCGGCAAGGTTGGGCATTCACCATGACCTCGACCGGCATTGCTGCCTCCATCATCACGCTCTTCACGATCATGTTCCCGCGGGTGATGATCTCCAGCCTCAACCCGGAGTGGAGCCTGACGATCTACAACGCGGCTTCCAGCCAGTACACGTTGCGGACGATGACGATCGTGGCGCTGATCTTCGTGCCGATCGTACTTGCCTATCAGGGCTGGAGTTACTGGAAATTCCGCAAACGCGTGCGCGCCACACCAGAAGACCTGGTGTACTAGCGCAGGGGGAGCAGCTTGCCGGTAAGTTAGCGAGCGAAGCGGGGCATCCTGAAGTATGAATGGGGTGCTTCGCTTCGCTCGACAGTCTATTGGGTGATTCCCCGGTGGCTACAACCATGTTCGATCGACGCTTGTTGCAACGCGCACTGACCGCCCGCACCGGGTTGATGCTGACCATCAGCCTGGGCTTTGGCGGGGGGGTGCTGGTGGCATTGCAGGCGCGCCTGCTCAGCCAGGTGGTCAGCCGGGTCTTTCTGGATGGCGCAGACCTGGGGCAGGTGACCCGGTCTTTGTTCATCCTGCTCGGCATCATGCTGGTGCGGGCGCTGTTGGTGTGGGGCGGCGAGATGGCAGCCAACCAGGTGGCGTCGCGCGTCAAGATCGACCTGCGGGATGAACTGATCGCGCATATCCACAAACTGGGACCGGCGTATACGCGCGGTGAGCGCAGCGGCGAACTGAGCAACACTGCCCTGGAGGGCATCGAGGCGCTGGACAGTTATTTCCGCGAATATCTGCCGCAGCTCTCGCTGGCGGTGCTGGTGCCGACGACGCTGGTGCTGCTGGTCTTCCCGATCGATTGGGTCTCCGGGCTGATCCTGGCGCTGACGGCGCCGCTCATCCCACTGTTCATGATGCTGATCGGCAGCGCCGCCGAGGGGGTCACCCGGCGGCAGTGGCGCGCGCTCAGCAGCATGTCGGCGCATTTCCTGGACGTGTTGCAGGGGTTGACCACGCTCAAACTGCTGGGGCGCAGCCGCGAGCAGGCGCGGGTGATTGCGCAGATCAGCGAACGACATCGCAGCGCCACCATGGAAGTGCTGCGGGTGGCTTTCCTCTCCGCGCTGGCGCTGGAACTGCTCTCGACGCTCAGCACCGCCCTGATCGCAGTTGGGATCGGGCTGCGGCTGCTGGAGGGCAACCTGGCGTTCGTGGATGCCTTCTTCGTGCTGCTGGTGGCGCCGGATTTCTACCAACCGCTGCGGCTGCTGGGGACGCGCTTTCACGCCGGGGTTGCCGGCGTGACGGCTGCCGGACGCATCTTCGAGATCCTGGATACCCAACCTGCCAGCCCCGCGGTAGGAGAGGCAGTCGCCGCTGCGCCGGAGCAAACCCCGGCGCACGCGCCGGAGGTGGTGTTCGAAAACGTTTCTTACACCTACCCCGGCGAAACGCAGCCGGCTTTGAGGGATGTCTCGATACGGCTGCCGGCGGGCGCACGGGTGGCGCTGGTGGGTCCCAGCGGCGCCGGCAAGAGCACGATCGCGGCGCTGCTGATGGGCTTCATCACGCCCGACACTGGGCGTATCCTGGTGGATGGCAAACCGCTGGCGACGATCCCGCCGCCGGCGTGGCGCCGGCAGGTGGCGTGGGTGCCGCAAGACCCTTACCTGTTCAGCGGCAGCGTGGCTGAAAACCTGCGCCTGGCGCGCGCAGGTGCGGGCGAGGAAGATGTGCGCGCTGCGGCGCGCGCCGCCGGTGCCGAAGGGTTCATCCTGGCGCTGCCGCAGGGCTACCATACCCCGATCGGTGAGCGCGCTGCCCGCTTGAGCGGCGGGCAGGCGCAGCGCCTGGCGCTGGCGCGCGCCTTCCTGAAGGACGCCCCGCTGCTGGTGTTGGACGAAGCCACCGCCAACCTGGACCCGTTGTTGGAAACACACATCCAGCGCGCCACGCGCCGATTGTGCCATGGGCGCACCACGTTGATGATCGCCCACCGGCTGAAGACCGTGCAGACCGCCGACCACATCCTGGTGCTGGATGATGGCAGGCTGGTGCAGACGGGCAGCCACGCCGAACTGCTCGATCAATCCGGTCTGTACCGCGAGCTGGTTGCAGCGGGCGAGGCGACTGCCGTGGATGGCGATACCCCGGACGCGCTGGTGGATGAAGACCTGCCGGTGATGGTTGCACCGGTCGAGGGGCTGCCGGCACAAGACGAGCCGGTTGCCGGCACATTGCGCTTGCTGGTTTCCTTCCTGCGACCGTACTGGCGCTGGGCGGCGCTGGCTATCCTGCTGGGTTTTGCCACCGTTGCCAGCGGGGTGGGGCTGATGACCACGGCGGCTTATGTCATTGCCGCGGCGGCACTGCAACCTTCCATCGCCGAGTTGCAAGTGGCGATCGTGGGGGTACGCTTCTTCGGCATTGCGCGCGGCGTGTTCCGCTATCTGGAACGCATCACCTCGCATCAGACCACTTTTCGCGTGCTGGCGCGCATGCGGCTGTGGTTCTACAACGCCATCGAACCGCTGGCGCCCGCCCGCCTGGCGGCGTTTCACAGCGGCGACCTGCTCAACCGCATCGTCGCCAACATCGGCGTGCTGGAGAACTTCTACATCCGCGCAGTGGCGCCGCCGGCTGTGGCGATCCTGACCGCCGCCGCCGCAGGGGTCTTCATGGCGGCTTACCATCCCATGCTGGCGGTGGCGCTGCTGGCGTTCCTGGGGCTGGCGGGGATCGTCCTGCCCATCTTCACCCGCACGCTCAGCCGGGAGCACGGCGGGCAAGCCGTGTCGCTGCGCGCCGGACTGAACAGCGCGCTGGTGGATGGCGTCCAGGGCGTGGCGGATCTGCTGGTCTTCGATACGATGGGTGTCCACCGTGAGTAGATCAGCCGTCTCAGCCGTGGGTACCAGCGCGCGCAGAACGGGCTGGCGCGCGCCAACGCGCTGCAAGCCGCTTCGATGCTGTTGCTGAACAACCTGGGGGCGCTGGCGGTGCTGTGGCTGGCGATCCCGATGGTGCGGGCGGGGCACTTCGATGGGGTGGGGCTGGCGGTGATCCTGCTGCTGGCGCTATCCAGCTTCGAAGCCGTCCAGGCACTGCCGCTGGCTGCCAATCATTGGGATAAGAGCATGGCAGCCGCACGGGAACTGCAGGCGGTGGCAGCGGCGCGCCCGGCGGTGGCGCCGCCGGCTGACCCGCAGCCAATGCCCACCAACCCGCACCTGGCGATACGCGGGCTGTCGTTCACCTACCCTGGCGCACAGCGCCCCGCCATCCAGGAGCTGTCGCTGGACCTGGCGCGCGGTGAACGGGTCGCCATCGTTGGACCGAGCGGCGCCGGCAAGACCACGCTGGTGTGGCTGCTGGCGCGCTTCTGGGATTGCCCGCCGGGCACGATCCTGCTGGGCGGGCAGGACATCCGTGCTTATGCGCCGGAGGACGCACGGGCTGCCCTGGCGATCGTCTCGCAGCACACCCACCTGTTCAACGCCACCATCCGCGAGAACCTGTTGCTTGCCAGACCCACGGCGAGCCAGGCGGAGATGGAAGCAGCCTGCCGGCAGGCGCACCTGCACGATTTCATCCGGGGCTTGCCCGAAGGCTACGACACCTGGATCGGCGAACAAGGTGTGCGCTTGAGCAGCGGCGAGCGCCAGCGGTTGGCGCTCGCCCGCGCCGTGCTGCAGGAGGCGCCTATCCTGGTGCTGGATGAAGCGACCGCCAATCTGGACGCGTTGACCGGCGAAGCGGTGTGGATGGCGTTGACAGGCGTGATGCGCGACCGGTCGACCCTGGTGATCACTCACCGGTTGACAGGTCTTGAAGATATGGATGAGATCATCGTGCTGCGGGACGGGCGGGTGGCGGAACGCGGGCGCCACGCCGAGCTGCTGGCGCGCGGCGGGCTATACACGCGCATGTGGAGTCAGCAAGAGATACTTCAGTAAGGACATAGACGGTAATGAGAAAATCGCAATGACTGGTGAGATGGTTAATGGCAGACGGCGTCGAAATAGCCCCATTTGGCGCCAGTGTCCCCGACATAAACTAGCACACTACCCGGCACGAAGCGCGAGGCAAAGTTCACAATGATAGCCCGGATCAGTTCGCTATGCTTGCCGGGGCTTAGGGTGATTTCCTTGCCTGGCGCAATCTCAACAGGGACGCGGTTCTGCTCGTGCACCTTAGCATAGCGTGCAACCAGCGTTTCACGCTCAACCAGATATGACGCTAGCGTGTAGAGCAGTGCGTTCGTTCTGCTGTGCCCGTGGCAAGCCTAAAGAAATGATGATCTGCTGCGCAGCCTTAATATAGTCGCTCTTATTGTTCATTCTGTTATGGTACCAAACTTAGTATCAATCATAGCCTGTGTGAGTTCTCCTTGCTGTATAGCCCACTCGCCAAGCTTGATTAGTGTGTCACGACTGGGGTACTTCATTTGCCTAAGGTCGGTTGCATTGACCTGTGTATGACCGTTGAAACGCCGGAAATTCTCATCAACCGCGGTTGTGTTAAGAAACACAGCCAGCCCACGGGCTAGTCGTTCGGGCAAGCCGTGTTTGTTCTCATGGAATAGGTTGAGGTGGTTCTCGAAGCCAAGAAGGGGCATGTCGCCGAACGTCTGAGGTTCAACCACACTCGCCACGATCCGACGTTTTTCTTCTTTGGACGAGAAACGTCTTACCACGCAGTAAAAGCCGTTCGGGTAAAGCCACTTTTCGGTGCCAGCGTTGCGCTTGATGACGTTGGGCTTTTTCGCACCCTCGATAGGCCATGTAGTCCCCCTGCTGTTAAAGTGGCTAGGGTAGAGCAAGGGTACGGTACCTGACTCTGGCATGTCGCGTAAGTACGCTTTCAGCCGGAAATCCACAATTGGTCCGGTCGATACCTTGATCCCAAGATCGGTCAATGTGAAACGAATTGCCGAGGATGACTCAATGACGCTTTTTTTGAGCGACGTGGGCACATGGATAAACATCGCCGGGTCATCTGGGAACACAATCTGCTCAAAGGGGTGTTCGTGGGCGACAAGATCGCTGAAGGTGTCATCGGTTGAAGTAGAAACCGTCACCAGCCCCTGCTTGCCGCCTCGCTCCAACCGGAGGATGATATTTTCCTGCAGCACTTTATCATCCTCGAATGCTTTACTGCGTGACTTAAACAAGTGCATATGGCGGATCACTGCATGCTCAAGGATGAAGTAACGGAACGGTTGGTAATATGGACCATTGCAGAAGCTGCGCGGGATAATTGCCACGATCTGCCCACCCGGCGCTGCCATTGCCACTGCTAACGCCACAAAGGCTGAATATAGGTTGACCGTTTCGATGCCAACTCTGCGCAGGGCTAATCGGTGCGCTGAATTGCTGTTGATCTTCTTATACGGTGGATTGAGAATTGCATGCGTGTAGAGTTCTACCCGTTGAGAGAAAAGACTGCCTGAAAGGGATTCAGTAGTAGCGTGAATAAAATCATCCCCTCGGATATTAGCGATGAAATTGCCACAATAATTGTACTTGTCAAGAGCTTGGTATAGATGCGAATGTAACGAGCTATCTATTTCGAAAGCATCCAATTCAACACTTTGAAAGTGAAACCCGCCTGATCGCCATCTTTCCAGGAAAGCCACCGATAACGACCCGATTCCTGCTCCAGCGTCTAACAATCGACAACATCCCTCGGAGTCGGGGAAAAGCTTAGCCATAAAAGTAGCGGTTCTTTCAGGCGTGAGGAATTGACCGAACAGTGATTTCTTCTTCGCCTCAGTGCTTTTCGAAATGTGCAATCTTTTTTTCTCAAGGACGGATAGCAATGGTACGTCTCCTGCTTATGCGCTCTAATTAATAGTTATATCCCTAGATCATCAGAAGGTTCTGATTGCGCCGTCGAACGGACGTGAAATCCTTTCCTACGTGATACGTGTTCATCGATTTTATTTTTGGGCGAGCGAATGCCACTGGGGTGGAACCACAGGAGATTGCTTCGGCTCGCGGTGCGAGCTTTGCGCAGTGGGGTAGAGGACCAGCGGGGCGCTTTTTTGCAGCCACGGCGGCTAAAACAGGCGCGCCAGCAAGCGGTCGAAGCCGGCGGGGAACAGCACCTCCACCGCGCCGGCGATCAGGCTCGCCAGCCCGATCAATCCCATCACGGCGCCCAGCACGCGCTCTGGCAGGCTGCGCAGGATGATATCCCAGCGGGTGCTGCGATCCTCTTTGGCGCCCAACAGGTATTTGACGCCGCCTGAGAGCAATGCCATGCCAAGCAGCAACAGCGCCACGCCCGGTCGGGCTTTCAGGTAGTCCCAGAAGGCATCCCAGGCGCCGAAGATCAACACCAGCCCGGCAGCCGCGCTGCCGGCAGCCAACATCAGGGTGAACACGCCGCCCAGGATGGCGCCAATGCCGGTGTAAGTGCGTTCGCGGTGGGTGGTTTGGTCCCATTCGCTGGCTTGCAGGTAGTAAATATCGCGCACGCCGAACAGCGCGACACCCCCAGAGAGCAACAACAGCCCCAGCCCAGCCAGCCAGGTGGGTTGCCGGTTGATGCCAAAATATAGCATGATGACTCCCAGGGCGATCAAGGCAATCTGGATGAAACGCAAAGGTTTAGACATGTTTCCTCCTCATGATGACTGGTCTGCCCGGCGGGCGGCTGCCAGTGTGCCGTTGTCTCCGAAGTTGCTGGCGACGTAAGTGGTGATTGTTTCGAGGCGCTGGGCGCCAGGTGATGGCTGCTGCCACATTTCCCGGCAGAAGGCTGCCAGGTCCGCGATGACGCGCTCGTAACGAAAATAAGCCAGCGCGCTGGGGTCGACGGTGATTCTACCGTAACCTTGATAAAAAGAGGTTTCCGCCGCGGGGTCATCTGGGCGTCCGGTGAGGTTGCCGCCGATGACCATCAGGTCGTATTCGCGCGGCGCCAGGCGCGGGCTGTCCCAGTCCACGATTGCCAGTTTCCCATCGTGCTGAACCAGGATGTTCCAGGGCGTCAGGTCGCCGTGGCACAGCACGAACGGGGGCGGGTTGGCTGCCAACGAGGCTGCCAGCGCGCCGGCGCGTTCCAGCGCATGTGTGATCTCGTCCTGGTGGGCGCGCAGCACGGCAGCCAGCGGCTGCCCCGCGCCGCGGTCGAATTCCCCCGAAAGGGCGCGTTGCAGGTAATCCGCTGCCAGGGTGCGCTGCTCCGGTGAGAAGGTCTCTCGCTCCACCAACCTGACCAGGCGATCCGGCAGCGTCATGTGCTGCCAGGCGTGCACGGCGCGCCCCAACTGCGCCCATTGCGTGGGGGTAAGCCCGGTTTTCGCAGCCGACTCAGCCGATATAAAGGGATACAGGATGAATTGCTGCCCCTCCAGTCTGACCGAGCGTTCACCCGACTGCACTGCCAGTGGGGCAAGCGCCTGGGATATGCCGCGCGCGTGCAGGTATCGAGGGATTTCCAATGCGGCTGCATCTGCCAACTGCGAGCGCACTTTGAGGAAGTACGCTTTCCCTGTGGTCGCTACAACTTTGAACGTCCGGGCGTAGTAGTCTTCGCCCAAGTCCAGCGGGACAAGAGAAACTACCTCAAGGTAATAGTTTTCTCGGAGGGTCGAAAGGAGGACTGACTCGCAGAGAGGATCATTCATACCGTGCGTGATGTTTCAACCAGGCGGCAATCCACGCGATGCTGACGCGCTCAGAAGCCACCTGCAACGTGAAGGTGATCATCTCGTCATGACTGCACGTGAAAGGGATGCCATTCAGGCGGAGGAACAGCACGGCGCTGGCGATGCCGGTGTGCTTGTTGCCGTCGATGAAAAGATGGTTGTTCACCAGCGAATGCATTAGCGCGGCAGCCTGTTGAAAGATGCCCGGGTAGTGGTCTTTGCCATCGAATGATGCCTGCGGGCGCTCCAGCGCCGATAGCAGCATGCTGGAATCGCGCACGCCGTACTCCCCACCAGTCTCGCTGACCAGGCGGTAGTTGATGAACAGCACCTGTTCGGGTGTCAGGTAGATCATCTATTTTGCCAGGGCTTCGAGTGCCGGGCGATATTCTTTGATGAAATCGTTGATCTGGTGCGCGAACTCCTGGCTGATGCCGTTTGCCAGCGGTTTTTCCACCGGGGTGATGACGATGCGACGCTGATCATCGTCCATGATCACGGAGACATCAGCGCCCTCGGACAAGTTGAGCTGATCGAGGAGTTCCTTGGGGATGGAAACAACCGTGCTGTTGCCAGTTTTGAAAAGTTTACGCAGCATGATAGGCTCCTGTACTGTAATTACAGTGTAAGTATATCACGGCGGACAGGATAGTAAACCTTCATGACCTGGCAAGCATGCCCGTCACCTGCAGGAAGATGCCTTTCATCATTGCCGGGATGGGAACAGCGCTGGCAGATGCCAACCCGGCTGCCTGTAGCGTCTGTTCCAGGTCGGCGGCGTCGACATTTTCACGGCAGATGGCGCACACGTGGTCGCCGGAGAGCAGTTCGCCACAAACCGGCGCCAGGATGATCAGCGTCAGCACGGGCAGCCATCTTTTCCTCATGTCGCGCCGCCATGGCATGGTTTCGACCTCATGGGAGCCGTCCTATCTTGCCCACTCAGCGGTGCTGCGCCAATCTGGACGTGCTGCGGCTGGTGGTGCAATGATTGACCGACGCCGAAATTGTGCCGCCCGCTCATTGTTCAATATTATATAATTAGCCCACCACAGGAGGTGAACATGGAGCGCTACCGCGTCAAACCCGGCGACAAGGTCGACCTGGATAAATGGGATTCGCAGGATACCGGGGCATATCAGGGAAATAAATCGGACGGCAAGGACCGCCTGGAGGAACTGACCGCCGAACTGGAGGAACTGCAAGAACTGCTGTTCGCCGAGAACAAGCACAAGGTGCTGGTGGTGCTGCAAGGCATGGATACCAGCGGTAAGGACGGCGTCATCCGGCACGTCTTCGAAGGCGTCAACCCGCAGGGGGTGCGGGTGGCGGGCTTCAAGGTGCCCACCCCGCAGGAATTGGCGCACGATTACTTCTGGCGCGTCCATCAACAGGTGCCGGGCAACGGCGAGATCGTGATCTTCAACCGCAGCCACTACGAGGATGTGCTGGTGGTGCGGGTGCACGGACTGGTGCCGCCGGCGCGCTGGAAGAAGCGCTACGACCAGATCAATGCCTTCGAGAAGATGCTGGCGGAGGAGGGCACCACCATCCTCAAGTTCTTCCTGCACGTCGACCCGGAGGAACAGCGCCAGCGCCTGCTGGCGCGGCTGGATGACCCCAGCAAGCACTGGAAGTTCAACCCGGGCGACCTGAAGGAGCGCGAACGCTGGGGCGAATACCAGCAAGCCTACGAGGATGCACTCGGCAAGACCAGCACCGCCTGGGCGCCGTGGTACATCGTGCCTGCCAACAAGAAGTGGTACCGCAACCTGGTCATCGCCAGCGTGTTGGTGGAAACGCTCAAGGGCTTTGACATGAAGTTGGAGGCGCAACTGGAGGATGTGCCCGGGCTGAAGGCGCAGTTGGGGGGAAGTAGTGATTAGTGAACAGTTATTAGTGATTAGCAAATCGCATCCAGATAGATTGAATTGATCGACGGAAAATACTGGTTAAGCACTCAACATGAAAGAACCACTTCCCCTCACTCCCGCGGCGCAGCGGGTGCAGGACGCGCTGACCGCCCTGGGCATGCCCGGGCGGGTGATCGAGCACACCCAGCCCACCCGCACCGCCGAAGAAGCCGCGGCAGCCATCGGCTGCGCGGTGGCGCAGATCTGCAAATCGCTCATCTTCCGGCTGGAGCCGGGCGGCGAGCCGCTGCTGGTGATCGCCAGCGGCGCCAACCGGGTGGATGAACGCAAATTGGCGGCGTTGACCGGCAGAACGGTGGCGCGCGCCGACCCGGATTTCGTGCGCCTGCACACCGGCTTTGCCATCGGTGGGGTGCCGCCGCTGGGGCACCCGCAGCCGTTGACCACTTACATCGACCATCACCTGATGCAGTTCGAACAGGTTTGGGCAGCCGCCGGCAGCCCAAACGCCGTCTTCCCGCTCACGCCGGCGGAACTGGTCACCTTGACGGGTGGTTCCCCACAGGACGTGGCGAAGGCGGGTTGACGCCGGGGCGGTTCAACCGAACAATTGCGGTTGGTTTTTCTCGAAACCAGCGAAGAGGGATTTTTTCACCTTTGCCGTCAGCAGGCTCAAGAACAGCAGCCTGCACAGGCGGTATTCGATGAAGAAGGTGTAAGCGCGGTACTTGGGCAGCGCCACGGTGCGGTGCGGCAGTTTGAACGCCGTCTGGACGCGCGGGTCGCGGCACATGCGGCGGATGAAGCGGTACTTCTGCCACAGCGAGCTTGGACTGCCCTGGGCGAACTCGACTTCGGCGGCGCGGATGGCGAAGAAGCGCAGCAGCCCGTTGATCTGCGGCGACATATCGAAGATATGCTTCTCATCATCCACCTGGTTGAGGTAATCGATCAGCAGCATGGTGCGTTCGAAGAACTCCTTTTTGTATTTGCGCGACATTTGCTGGGTGGTCTGGCGGTAGTGGTAGGGGTAGAAGTTATCCAGGAAGTAAACCCGTTCCGCTTCCAGCATGGCAGGGACGGTGCACGCCACGTCGGCGTAGTAATGCACCCGGTCATCGACGTTGGGCAGGTTCTTTTGGATGACTTCGCGCCGGAACAACTTGGTGACCCACACCGCGTCCAGCCCGGCGCTGCCAAAGCGCTCGTTGCGCAGCATGGTGGGGTAAACCTCTTTGACCAGCCGCGCCCGGTCATACAGCCCCGGCGGGTAGTTCTGACGCGAGCGCCGTTCGCCGTCGCTGTAGTCGGTGATGAAGTTGCAGATGGTGATATCCGCCTGCTGTTCGACGGCGGCGCGCACCAGCTTCTCGTACATATCCGGCTCGATCCAGTCGTCGCTATCGACCCAACCGATGTAGTCGCCCTGCGCCTGCGCCAGCCCGGCTTTGCGGGCGGTGATCTGGTGCCCGTTCTCCTTGTGGATGACACGCACGCGCGGGTCGCGGGCGGCGTAGTCATCGCACATGGCGCCGCTGGCATCGGTGGAGCCATCATCCACCAGAATGAGCTCCAGGTTGGTGTAGGTCTGCGCCAGGATGCTCTCGACGCATTGCTGCAGGTAATCCTGCGCCTGGTAGACGGGCACGATGATGGTGACGAGGGGATCGTTCATGATGTGGGTGTGTTCCTCCCTGGCGGTGGGCTGCCCCTGGCTGCAACGAGCGTCGGCGAACGCCAGAAGTGGATTATAATCCCCTTCCGGGTCAGGTCACCGGCACGGCTCGATTTTCACGGCGGGATCCATCCGCCCGCTGCCGGCAGGTCCTGAATCACAGATAACCAGGTACCCATGTCGATCCTCGCACGGCTTAAAACAAACGGGAAGAAAGTGTTTTCCCTGTTCCCCAAGATCACCGGCGATATCCTGATCTATGGGGTGGGTGGGTCGTTCTCCCAATTCATTGGCTTCATTTACACGATGGTGGTCACACGGGTGCTGAGTTCGAGCGAATTCGGCTCGGTGGACGTCATCAACGCCACCACCGGTTATTTCTCCGCCCTTATCAGCCTGAACTTGATCTCCGGCTTGATGCGGCACTACTTCGAGGTGCCGGACGACGATCCGGTCGAGCGGCGCAAGCTGGTCTCCAGCCTGATCTGGTTCATCGTGCTGTTCGGCGGGCTGGTGGTCCTGGTTGGCGCGCTCTTCAGCCAGCGCATTTCGCTGAGTTTGTTCAAGAGCGATGTCTACGCTTCTACCATCACGCTGGCGCTCGCCAGCCTGCCTTTCATCTCGCTCAAGAATGTGTTTTCGTCGGTCTTGCAAATGAAGCGCAAGCCGGCGCAGTACCTGACCATCAACATCCTGTACGCCATCCTGAACGTGCTGCTGGTGGTGCTGTTCGTGGAGCCGTTAGGTTTCCGCATCGACGGCATCTTCCTGGCGCAACTGGTCACCGCGGTGGTGATGATGCTGTTTGGCGCCTGGCAGTGCCGGGAGGTGATCGGGCTGACCTTCTCGCGCATGTGGTTCACCCGCCTCGCCGCTTATTCTCTGCCCAAAGTGCCCGGCACACTCTTCCAATGGGGCATGTCGTCCATCAACCGTCTGCTGCTGACGCAGTACACCACCGCCACCCAGATCGGGTACTACAGCATTGCCACCAAGCCGGTGCGCATGATGGAACTGGCGAACACCTCGTTCGGTCTGGCTTGGACGCCGGTCTTCATGAAGAACATCAACAGCGAGACCTTTCAGACCAAACTCAATCGCGGGCTGCGCTATTATATGTTCGCGGTGTTGCTGTTGGGGGCGGCGATCACCGCCTTCGCGCGGGAGATCATCCACATTCTGGCGCCGCCGGAATATCAGGCGGCGGTGGTGCTGGTGGGCTTGTTCGGGTTCAAGCAAGCCATATCGGGCGTCTATCACTTCACCTCGTTCGGCGTGATCCAGACCAAGAAGACCATCTATGACTCGGTGTCGTTTGGGGTGGGGGTGGCAGTGACGGTGGGGGTCAGCCTGCTGTTGATGCCACGCTACGGCATCTACGGCGCCGCCATCGCCGACCTGTGCGGACAGGTGGTGAAGACCATCCTGCACTCGTACATCGCCTACCGGCTTAAACCGATCCGCTGGACGCTGACGCCGCTGTTGCTGGCGTTGGGGGGCTTCATCGCGCTGTGGCTGGGGACGGTTTGGGTGCAGTTGCCCAATGCCTGGCTGGACCTGCTGCTGCGCGTTGGCATGTTGGTGTTGTATGCGGTCTTCGTGCTGGTGATTGTCGACCGCGGGGAGATAATTGGCGAGTTTTGGCGCTCGCTGCGGGAGAAGTTCGCGGCGCCGGCTTCCGGGGGTTAACCACAGAGGCACGGAGACACAGAGGTTATATTCAACAAAGAGACCGGAGAGAAAAGGGGTAAAAAGGACAAAGT
>JABLXM010000050.1 GCA_013177815.1 Anaerolineae bacterium
TGAGTGCGTCGGCGATGTGCCCAACGTGGCATTCCCGTGTGCAGCGCTGCACGACCCGGCGACCGGGCGCATCGCCATCTATTACGGTGGCGCAGATACCGTCACCGCCCTGGCATTTGCGAAGATAGATGAAGTGCTCAATTTCGTAAAGAAGACATCCGAACGGTAATCACATCCCCGAACAGGTCTGATTACAGCCATTCGGCTCAGACGTTTTTCTCTCCTCACATCGTAAAGGATCCACCTTTCATAGGCTGGATCCTTTACACTGTTACGATCACCTACTTTTAATGAGAATTTTGCGCCCGTTTGGCTCGCATCAGTCTTGCGCCCGGTCACTCCCCCCACGGCTGCAAAATGCCCGTCAACTGAATGTGTGGTATATTATTCAAAGACCACGGCAAAAACATCCCTTCACAACCACGGAGCGTCCATGTATTTTGCGATCGAAGGAGTCATCGGCGTTGGAAAGACCACCCTGGCGCGTCTGCTCAGATCCGCTTTTCAAGCCAACCTGATGCTCGAGGTCTTCGAGGAGAATCCCTTCCTCTCCTCCTTTTATTCGGACCGCACCCGCTACGCCTTCCAAACCCAGATATTCTTCCTCCTCAGCCGCTACCATCAACAGCGCCAGAGCACCGATTTGGTGGCGCAGGGCATTCCGCTCATCAGCGATTACACCTTCGAGAAGGACGCCCTCTTCGCACGCGCCAACCTGGTGGGGGACGAACTGGAGATGTACTACCGGGTGCACAACGCGCTGGCGGAAAAGATCACCCCGCCGGACCTGGTGGTCTACCTGCGTGCCAGCACGGATGTTCTGATGCAGCGCATCGCGCTGCGCGACCGCCCGTACGAACGCTCGATGGAGCGCAGCTACATCAACGGCCTCAACCAGGCGTACGAAGCCTATTTCATGGTCGAGCAGCCGCGTCCCTGGTCGGTGTTGTCGCTCGATACTGAAAATCTGGACTACGTGCGCGACAGTGAGTCGCTGCGCTGGGTCGAGGATCGCATTCGCCAGGCGTTGCAAATTACACCCTACCAACCCATCCTGCCACTCTGACCCAGAAAAGGCGCTATGCGTATCACACCTGAATCCCTGCTGAAGATCGCCAAAACGCACAGCGACTCCTGTGTGCGCAGGGATGTACACATCACCTGCGTCTATCTGACCGGCTCGCTGGTGCTGGATGAGCCATTGCTGGGCGGCAGCACGGATGTAGACCTGATCTTCGTCCATGACGTCGCGCCCAAGAACTCACGCGAATTGGTGCGCGTCAGCGATGATGTCCACCTGGATATCGCCCACTACGGTCAGGCAGCTTTCCAGAATACGCGCAGCCTGCGGTTGGACCCGTGGTTGGGATCATTCCTGTGCGAAGCCACCCGCGTGTTGCACGACCGCGTGCACTGGTTCGATTTCACCCAGGCGGGGGTGTGCTCGCACTTCTACCATCCGGAGAACGTGTTGGGGCGGGCGCGCTCCCTGGCGGAAAGCGCGCGCCAGCGCTGGATGCAACTGACCGGCGGGCAGCACCCCAACCCGCACGGGTTGCTGGTCTATCTCAAGACGCTGGAGGAAGCCGGCAACGCCATCGCCTGCCTCACCGGTCCACCGCTGACCGAACGGCGATTCATGTTGCAGTTCCCCGCCAACTGCCAAACAGTCGGACTGCCGGATCTGGCGGCTGGTATGATCAGCCTGTTCACACACGAGGACGTCAGCGAAGACAACTGGCAGGATTGGCAAACACCCTGGCGAGCTGCGCTGCAAGCCGCCGCCGCACAGTCGAATTGCCCGCCGCGCCTGCATGCCTGCCGTCACAACTATTACACTCAGGCGGCAGCGGCATTGTGGGAAGGCGCGCCCGCCGCCGCGCTGTGGATATTCGTCCGCACCTGGGCGCTGGCAGTCACCGTACTGCCGGCGGATAGTGAGCACATCAACGCCTGGCAGGAACCCGCCAACCGCCTAGCGTTGGGAATCGAACACATGACGGAGCGCCTGAATGCGTTGGATATGTTTCTCGACCAAGTGGAAGGTGCTGTGGATGAATGGGCTAAAAAGAACGGCATTCTCGAATAATTAGCGTAATTTCTGTCCGAATCACCCTTAATTGTGGATAAATACATGAATATTGTGGATAACTTGCCCAGTCTGTGGA
The DNA here is from genome assembly GCA_013177815.1 of Anaerolineae bacterium. Lineage (GTDB taxonomy): Bacteria > Chloroflexota > Anaerolineae > Anaerolineales > Anaerolineaceae > JABLXM01. The sequence goes on from JABLXM010000050.1 coordinate 2,169, forward strand.
TAACTTCTGCCATCCATCCACATCTTCGTTTCAAGCCCTTGTGAGGTGGACGTCACATCTGGGGGATTCAAATACATCACCACCAAATATAGAAGTTGCAAAATGACATCACCAGCAGGCACAAGTTATCCTTTTTTATTCCGCAGCCTTCCCCAGGCACCTGTGGAAAAAACACTCAAGTCAAAACCCCCCATATACCCTTTCCGTCACACTTTAAGCCACATTTACGGTAGCTTCCTTCGATTGGGACACTTATCCACTTATCCACAGCCTCTACGACGACTACGATTCTTAATACAAAGATATGAATATGATATGGTAATAATTCGCGAACTTCCCAAATGTGAACAACCGATAATCGCTACCAGGTGCTTGAAATGAAGGTTGGAATACTGTAATATAAGATTGAAAATCGAATAGCGTAACGCCCTCGGTTGATTGTCCTGTTTGAATGAATAACTTGGGAGAGAAAGGGAGAGAGAACGATGGACATTATCAAGGTCAAAGCAAACTCTCGCACTGCTGCCGTGGCGGGGGCTATTGCAGGTGTTCTCCGCGAGATGAAACATGTGGATGTTCAGGCGATCGGCGCTGGTGCCGTCAACCAAGCGGTCAAGGCGCTGGTGTTGGCAAGAGGTTACATGGCGGAGGAAGGTGTGGATATCATTTGCATGCCGGAATTTGTCGATGTAGAGATAGAGGGAAAGGTGAGGACCGCCATCAAATTCGCGGTCGAGCCACGCTGACGGTCACCCGCCAGCGATCAGCGTAGGTTAGCTGGGGGTGATGACAGACCTTGCCCAACAGTGTGTAACAATTAGAATTGTGACATCTCATCGGCGGCGAAGATAACCTCTTCTTTGCCGGTGAGTTTATCTTCCACCTTGCTGGCGATCAGGTCCAGATGGCGGGGGTGGGCGACGTAATCCAGGTTATCCGCCGGTACGGTTAGCACCGGGCAGAGGATGAAGTTTGATATCCAGTTTTCATACAACTGGTTGAGATGTTCCAGGTAGGCGGACGGGATGGCGCGCTCGTAGTCGCGGTCGCGCCTGGTGATGCGGGTGAGCAGGGTGGGCACCGAGGCACGCAGGTAGACCACCAAGTCCGGAGGGGGCAGAAACTCCGCCAGGCTTTCGTAGAGCGTGCGGTAGGTATCATAATCGCGTTCGCTGAAGTGTCCCTGCTGGTACAGGTTGTGGGCGAATATCTCGGCATCCTCGTAGATAGAACGATCCTGGATGACCGAGTCGGGGTAGTGCACCACTTCCTGGTGCAGGCGCAGGCGGTGGGTGAGGAAGAATATCTGCGAATGGAATCCCCAGGCGGTCATATCCTCGTAGAAGTCCGCCAGGTAGGGGTTGATGGCTTCCGGTTCATAGAAGGGTTGCCAGCCCAGCCGCTGGCACAACATGTTGACCAGGGTGGATTTACCCACACCGATATTGCCTGCCACTGCGATGAATTTTTTCATCTCGCCTGCCTGTTCAATCGATTTAGCGTCATTATACATGACGGTCATGAGATGACAAGCGGCTGGTGGAATTTTAAGGTTAAAGTTTGCTGGTGTGGGAATTTTTCTGAGCTGGTTGAATTTTGTCAGGCGCAAGCGACCAGAGGGCACTCGTGGATGACGGAGGGTATCTGTGAAATTGATAAAATGTAGTGTTAGAAAATAATAATCCCCCGGCGCATGCGCCGGGGGATCGCCAAAGGAGGGGACAAAAAAGATTAGAGCTTGGTGATGGCATCGTTGGGGCAGACATCCATGCAACTGCCGCAATCCTGGCATTTGGCGGCGTCGATGACGTAGGTATCGCCAACCATCGAGATGGCACCCTCGGGGCATTCGGCTTCGCAAGCGCCGCACTGGATGCAGTCATTGGTAATCTTATAGGTCATGATCGTGTTCCTTTCCTCTTGGTTACCACGTCTCAGCAACGCATAGGATAGCATAAGCGTCCGCCGCTGGGGATGGATTTTTGTCACTGATTCGACGTGACGTTGTCATGAGCGATTTCTGACCATTTTTGGGGGTGTGGTGGGGTTTTATTGTACAATCAACGCATTCATTAGGAGGAGCATGACATGGACGCATTGAAAGAGCGCATCATCAAGGAGGGGCAGTACCTTGGCGGTGGTATCCTCAAGGTCGATTCTTTCATCAACCACCAGGTGGACCCGGCGCTGATGGATGCTTGCGGAGTGGCTTTCGCCGAACGCTTTCGCGATCTGGGTGCCACCCGCGTGTTGACCGCCGAGATCAGCGGCATTGCCCCCGCCATCGCTGCCGCCAAACATCTGGGCTTGCAGGTAGTCTATGCGCGCAAGTCCAAACCCATCACCATGCCGGACCAGGTCTACCTGACCATTGCACCCTCGCATACCAAGGGGCGGCAGGTGGAGTTGATCGTCTCGCCGGAGTACCTGGGGCGGGGTGAGCGCATTCTGATCATCGATGATTTTCTGGCTTCGGGCGCCACCATTCTGGGATTGGTGCGTCTGACGCAGGCAGCCGGGGCGGAGGTGGCGGGCATCGGCACGCTGATCGAGAAGTCCTTCGAGGGCGGGCGTGAGGCGCTGGCTTACCTGGGCGTGCCGGTCGAAGCGCTGGTGGTAATCGAATCGATGGAAGACGGCAAGTTCGTCTTTGCGGACTGAGGCATGCGCGCCGCCATCGCCGTCCTGGATTTCGGTTCGCAGTACGCGCAACTCATTGCCCGACGGGTGAGAGAGTTGCAGGTGTACTGTGAACTGTTCCCATGCGACGCGCCGGCGGACACGGTGCAAGCCATCCAGCCGGCGGGCTATATCCTCTCCGGCGGTCCGGCGTCGATCTATGCGGACGGCGCGCCGCAGGTGCCGGGTTACGTGCTGGAATCGGAACTACCGGTATTGGGCATCTGCTATGGCATGCAGGCGCTGACCCACGCGCTGGGAGGGGTGGTGGCGCCCAGCCAGCAGCGCGAGTACGGCATGGCGTGGGTGCAGGCGACAGTGGAGAATCCCCTGCTGCCCCCGCGCACCTACCCGGTGTGGATGTCGCACGGCGACCGCATTGACCGGCTGCCGCCGGGCTTTACCGCCCTGGCAGCCAGCCCCAACAGTCCGCTGGCAGCCATGGGAGACCCGGCGCGCGGTTACTACGGCGTGCAATTCCACCCTGAGGTGCGCCACACCCCCGGCGGGAGCGAAATACTGCGGCGCTTCGTGGTGGATGTTTGCAGCATTGAACCCGATTGGACGCCCGAGTCGATCATCACCCGTTCGGTCGCGCGCATCCGCCGGCAGGTGGGCAAAGCGTCGGTGCTGGCAGCCGTCAGCGGCGGGGTTGATTCCTCGGTGGCGACGGCGCTGGTGCACCGCGCGGTGGGTGATCAATTGTGCGCCGTGTTCGTCGATACCGGTCTACTGCGGCAGGGTGAAGGCGTTCAGGTAGAAGAGGCGTTTCGCGCGCACCTGGGCGCGCCGCTGCAGGTGGTGGATGCCGCGGAGGATTTCTTTGCCGCGCTGGCGGGGGTGACCGAACCGGAAGCCAAACGCCGCATCGTCGGCGAGCGCTTCATCCGCACCTTCGAGGCACACGCCCACACGCTGGGCGAGGTGCGTTACCTGGTGCAGGGCACCATCTACCCGGACGTGGTCGAATCGCGTGCGCCGGAGCGCGCCAAAGCCGAACGCATCAAGACTCACCACAACGTGGGCGGACTGCCCGAGCAGATGGACTTCGAACTGGTAGAGCCGCTGCGCTACCTGTTCAAGGACGAGGTGCGGGCGGTGGGCGAGGCGTTGGGGCTGCCCGAGGCGTTGGTGTGGCGGCAACCTTTCCCCGGACCTGGGCTGGCGGTGCGCTGCCTGGGCGAGGTGACGCCGGAACGCGTGCGGCGTTTGCGCATGGCGGATGACATCTTCACCAGCGAATTGCAGGCTGCCGGGCTGTTGGGCAAACGGGCGGTAGCTTCGGATTCACCGGGTATCGCGCAGGCTTTTGCCGCGCTGTTGCCGGTACGCTCGGTGGGTGTGATGGGCGACCAACGCACCTACCAGGAGGCGGTGGCGTTGCGGGCGGTCACCAGTGAGGATTTCATGACCGCTGATTGGGCGCGCCTGCCGCAAGACCTGCTGGCACAGGTCGCCAATCGCATTGTTAATGAAGTGGATGGGGTGAACCGCGTCGTTTTCGATCTCACCAGCAAACCCCCCGCAACCATTGAGTGGGAATGACGTATTATATAGTGGTTGGATAATTAGATAGTTAGTCAATAAGTCGATTAGGTGATGGATCAATAAATAATTCGATTCTTTGCGCCTTGTCGCCTCCGTGGCAGATTATTTTTCAATCAGGCGGCGACGCGACGCGGGGACGGTACCCAGAATATCTGGTTTCTCATACAGGATTAATGATATAAAAGTGGTGTGATCTTTTTTTGGACGATGAAAGGAGTTTCAAATGAATTACGGTGAGATCCTCTCGAAAGCCTGGAAGACCGTTTGGAAGCATAAAGTTCTTTGGATATTTGGCTTGTTGGCTTCCTGTGGGCAGAGTGGGGGCAGTAATGGTGGCAGCGGCAACGCAGGCTATCAGTTCGACGGCGGCGAAACTGGCAATATGCAATTGCCGCAATGGATGGAAAACTTTGGGCATGCCTTCGAACGCGCGGCGTCGGATGGCTCATTGTGGATTGGTATGACCGGCATCATCCTGGCATTGATCGTCATCCTGCTATTGCTGGCGGTGATCGGGCTGGTGCTTTCCACCATCGGCAAAACCGGTCTGGTGCGCGGCACCTGGGATGTTGAAGAAGGCACCGAGAAACTGACCTTCGGCGCGCTCTTCAAGCAATCGCTGACGTACTTCTGGAAGGTGCTGGGCTTCAATGTCCTGGCATGGATCGGGCAGTTTGTGTTGGGTTTCATTGCGTTGTTCCCGGTGCTGTTGTTGACCATCATGACCTTGGGCTGTGGACTGCTGGTGATCATCCCGGTGCTGATCGCGGCATCCCTCTTCATTAACGTATTGATCCAATTCAGCGTCGTCGCCATTGTGGGTGAGGATCGCGGCGTCTTTGCTGGCATCGAACGCGCCTGGAACCTGATCACCGGGAATCTCGGTCCGGTGGCGGTCATCACGCTGATTCTGGTGATCGGCACATGGCTGGTGCAGTTCCTGTTTGCCTTGCCGGTGCTCCTGGTTGCTGCGCCGGTCGCAATCGGCTTCATCAACGGCACACAGCAAGCCATCAACACCGGTCTGATCGTAGGCGGCGGTTTCCTGTTCATCTACATCCTGGTGATCATCTTCCTCTCGGCGATATTGTATGCCTACCTGGGCGCCGCCTGGACGCTGGCTTTCCGCGCGGCGGACAAACGCTCGAAAGGGATGCGCGTCGCTGCGCCGCCAGTGCTGCCCAAGCCGCCGGTGGTGGACGCCAAAGCCAAACCGATCGCGCCGCCGGTGAAAGCCGAGCCAAAGGCGCCGGCATCCGAACCCAAAGGCGCCACGGCGCCTTCGGTGGGTGCATCAACGGTCAAATTCACCAAAGAGGAGTTGGCAGCCAAAAAGGCAAATGCCTCCGAGACAGCGCGCATCTCCAAGGATGAAATAGAAAGCGGGGCGAAGAAAATCAGGCGAACCAGCCAGCCACCGGCGGGCGAAGATTTGCCCAAACCGGATTAGGAAATCGCAATTTGAGACTGACGAACTCGGGGCGGGTGTACCTCACCCGCCCCGTTTGCATGGAGGTCAAGGGGTGCCTGCAGGGAACGGTTCACAGCCCGCGCGGCGCAGTCACTGCGCCGCAACTTCCGAAATCATTGCGAAACTGATAAGTTAAACCCAGCAGCGATCGTGCAATAATGGGGTTGAATCATTCAGAGGTGCCCAATGGCATGGATCGTCTCGATCGTGGTTGCGCTGGTTTTCAGCCTGTTCTGGCTGATCGCGCTGCTGGCTGCCCGCCAGGAAGTCAGGCTGGATAAATGAACCGTTCCTCGGCTGCCGGATGGGGGTGGGGTTAGGCGCGCCTGTTCATCATCACAATAAAAAAATGGCTGTATATCGGTTGCAAAGCGTGCGCACAACCATGACGCGACGGCATATTATATAATTTCCAGCAGAACCCGGTGAGTGAGCATTAAATCCAGCGGAGACCGTGTGTCGCTAAGCGATCAAAATGGGAAAGTAAAAGAGGAGGCTGTCCGCTCCGCCAAGTGGGCGCTGGTGGCGCGCGTCAGCCAGGTGCTCGGTCAGGCGGCGATGACGCTGTTGCTGCCTTTCTGGTTGGCGCCGGAGGATTTCGGCATCATCACCATGTTCACCAGCGTGCTGGCATTGGTGATTATCCTGCAGCAAGCCGGTTTGATGGAAGCCACCGTCCAACGGGATCGGGATGCCGAGTCGGTGCGCGACACCGCCTTCTGGCTTTCCGCCATCATCGGGTTGCTGCTCTATATTGCTGTTCACTTGCTGGCGCCTGTCATCAGCCAGTTCTTCGGCGAGCCGCGCCTGACGTTGCCCCTGCGCATCGCCAGTTTACAGGTCATCCTGCTGGGCTTTTCCAATATCCTGCTGGCGTGGATGATGCGTACTTTCCGCTACCGCCCCTACGCGTTGGCGCAACTTATCAGTTCGTTGGTGATGATCGCTGCCGCGGCGCTCTTTGCGGTGCGCGGTCTGGGGTATTGGGCGTACATCGCGGGCATCCTGGGCGGCGCGCTCGTTCGATTGCTTCTGGCGTGGCGGTGGAGCGATTGGCGCCCGAGGCTGCGCCTACAGGTGCAATGGTTGCCGACGTTGGTCAAATTCGGTGGCTTCGTCACCCTGGAGATGGTGCTCGGTTGGTTCCTGGTCTGGTTCGATAACGTCATCGTCGCGCGTGCGCTGGGCAGCGAGGCTGCCGGCATCTATGCGCTGGCGTTCAATATCGCCAATATGACGGTTAGTATCCCTTGCAGTGCGGTCACCGGCATCACGCTCTCGACCTTCAGCCGCATGCAGCAGGATGCAGCAGCGCTGCGGTCCGCCTACCTCAAGGGCAGCAGCCTGATCGCTGCTTATGCCATCCCCGCCGGGATTGGGCTGGCGTTGTTGGGACCCGCCTTTGCCGGCGCCCTTTACCCGGGTCGTTGGGATGGTCTGGGGGCTATCCTGCCGGTGCTGGCGCTTTATGCCGGCTTTGGTCATCTGTGGATATTGAATACCGACGCCTTCAAAGCCATCGGTAAGCCCCAGACCATGCTCAAGATATACTTGCCGGTGGTGGCAGTCATGCTGCCAGTCTACCTCTGGAGCGTGCATTTCGGGTTGCTGCCGTTCACCATCGCCCGCTCGCTGATCGTCCTGATTGGAGCGGTGCCGCACACCTGGTATGCCGTGCGCTCGCTAGGGCTGCCGGAGCGTTACTTGTGGGATGTGGTGCGCCCTCCCTTGTTTGCAAGTGCCGTGATGGCGGCGCTGGTGTGGGGTGCTTCCGCCATCCTGGGAGGGTTGGTGATCCCGTCTACGCCGGTTCACCTGGCATTATTGCTTTCGATCGTGGTGGGAGGCGGGTTGGTCTATTGGTTGGTGTTGCGCGCGCTGGCGCCGGATTTCTCCAGCCAAGCGGTCGACCTGCTGCAGCGCTCGCTGGGATGGAGGGACGGGCATGGGTAGGCTGGGTGAACTGTATCACCGGGTGATCAGCAGTGTCCGCTATCACGGGGAGAAATGGGGTGTTGTACCCGCCCGATACCCGAAGCGCCTGCTGGTCAAACAGGTTGACCCGGCGGGCATCTGGTTCGAAGTGGACAACCTGACCGAAGCCAACCGCGCCCGTTACTTGGATGACGAGCGCGACTTCTTGCTGGATGTGCTGCATGAATTGACCGATACGGATACCTTCTATGATATCGGCGCGTGCATCGGGGTCTTCTCGCTGCATGCTGCCCGCCGTGCGCGCCGCGTGGTCGCTTTCGAGCCGGACCCCAGCTTTCGGGCGCATTTGCAGACCAATATCCGGATCAATCGGTTCGATAATCTGAACGTCCTGCCGTACGCCGTCTCGGACCAACCCGGCGACGTGACGTTGTTCACCGAGGGCACCGCCGGGCGTTCGCCCAGCCTGGGGGATGCGACCTTCGCCGGACAGATCCAGGTGGAGGCGCGAGCGCTGGATGACCTGGTCGCGCGCGGCGAACTGCCCGCCCCCGATGTCATCAAGATGGACATCGAGGGAGCAGAATGCCTGGCGCTTCGCGGGGCGCACGCTATCTTAAAGGATCGCTCACCGCGCGCCATCTTCCTAGAACTGCACCCGCAATATCTTGAGCGTTTCGGCTCCAGCCAGGAGGAAGTGTTGGGCTGGCTGGCGGATGCCGGCTACCGCGTCCGCCGGCGGGAGCAGCGCGACGTGCAATGGCACTACGTCTTCGAGCGGTGCTGGGTGGGGGGATGACTTTCTTCGACTTGTATGGCAGCCCCAGCGGAATGGCGCGCAAAGCGGCGTTGCGCCTGGCGCGCCGCGCCTGCGGCGTGCTGCAACGGCGCCGTGGCGCTGCCCGCTTCGACCAGATCGATCTGTTGGCACCGGGCATCGACCAGGATGAGTTGCATAAGCTCCAAGAGCGGCTGGCGTTCTACCTTCCAGGCGCACAAATGCACCCGGTGGGCGAAGATAAAGCCCTCCACGACGGTTGGGTCACCTCGCCAGAGCCACTGTTGGTGTTCGGTGCGCGGACGCCCGCGGTGCAGCGCTTGTTGGCGATCCGCCCCGGCACCTTTGATGTCGACTACAACACCAACCCCATGGATGGTTGGGCGTGGAGCGCGCTGGCGGCTTATGCCGACCGCCAGCCGCCGGATACGGCTGACGCCCATGCCCGCCTGGCGCGGCGCATCGCGGACCTGCGCCAGATGGGGCTGCCCCACGTGACCCTCTTTGGCACCGGACCCTCGCTGGAAAAAGCCGGCGCGCGCCAATGGGGGGATGGCTATCGCGTGGTGTGCAACACCATCTGCCGCGACGCGGAATTATGGCGCCACATTGACCCGGACTTCATCGTCGCTGGCGATGCCATCTACCATTTCGGTTTCACAGCCTTTGCGCGCGCCTTCCGCGCCGATCTGCGGGCGCGGCTGGCTGAGAGCCAGGCGCTGTTTGTCTACCCGGCGCAGTTCCATGCCATCGTACGGCGCGAGCTGGCGGGGTTGGAACAGCAATTGGTGCCGGTGCCATCCGGCTGGCGCAAGCGGGTGGATATCGACCTGGCGTGCGATTTTCGCCTACCCAGTTTGGGCAACGTGCTGGGGTTGTTGTTGCTGCCGCTGGGCTGCACGCTCTCTCATGACGTGCGACTGTGGGGCTTCGACGGGCGCGCGCCGGATGACAAGTTGTTCTGGAGCAACTCTGCCAAACATTCCTACCCAGAGCACATGCCGTCGTTGCTGGCGGCGCACCCACGCTTCTTCGAGCACCACGTGCCGGCGGCAGACCCAAACCGGTACGTCCGCGCCGTGCAGGGCGACCAGTTGGACCTGGTACTGCGTCTGGCAGAGCGCCGCGGCTGGCGCTTTCGCATGCTGCACCCAAGCTGGACGGAGACGCTCAACAAGCGATATGAGGGTTAATAAGCCCTTACGGAACAAATCTCATCCCGCATTTCTCGTTACTTTTTTCTGCTCACTTTTCACCACAATCATTTCCTACTATCATTAACCCATGCCCCTGCTGTGGCTCTCATTGGCTTTTCTGCTCGGTTTGCTGCTGGGTGATGGGCTGCCGGGTGCCCCCGCCTGGTTGTGGTTGGTGTTCGCTGCGCTGAGCGTCCCGCTGGTCATCATTGAATCACGTTGGGGGTCGCCGCTGCCCAGCCTTGCCCGTTGGCGCGCCTTCACCCGGCTGCCGGCAGCGGCGCTGCTGTTGGCGGTTTTGATCGGCGCCGGGCGCTACCGCCTGGCTCACCTGCCGCCGAACCAACACGATCTGGCGTGGTACAACGACCGCGGCGCGCTGACGCTCACCGGCGTTATCGCCAACGACCCGGCGCCCAACCACCTGCAGCCGCGCCTTACAATCCGTGTAGACCAATTGGTATCGGAAGCTGGCGCATCGCAGGCGGTGCGCGGCAGGTTGCAGGTGACCTTGCCGCCTGGCGATTGGCGCTACGGCGACCGGTTGCAACTGACCGGCATCCCGCGGACGCCTTCCGAGAACGCCGATTTCTCCTATCGCGATTACCTGGAGCGACACGGCATCAGCAGCATCATGTACCGACCGCAGATACGGGTGTTGGCGCGCGGGCGCGGCAACTGGCTGATGGCAGGACTGTATGCACTGCGCCGGCGCGGTTATGAAGTCATCCAGGCGGGGCTGCCGCTGCCCGAAGCCGCACTGTTGAGCGGCATCCTGCTGGGGGTCGAGAGCGATATCCCACAGGAACTGAACCGCGCTTACCAGGTGACCGGCACCGCCCACATCATCGCCATATCCGGCTTCAATATGAGCATCCTGGCGGGCTTGATCGCCCTGCTGGTGGGGCGTTGGGTGCGGGTGCGTTGGCGCGCCTTTTTGGTCACGATCGGCGCCATCGCATTGTACACGTTGCTGGTGGGCGCCAACCCGCCAGTGGTGCGCGCTGCGGTCATGTCCGGCATGAGTCTGTTCGGCGCTCAGATCGGACGGCGCGGGGTGGGGCTGAACACGTTGGCGTTCAACGCCGCTGCCATGAGCCTGATCTCCCCCGACCTGCCGTGGGATATTGGCTTTCAGCTCTCATTCTGCGCCACTTTGGGTTTGGTGCTGTTCGCCGAGCCGGCACAGGATGCCATCCACGCCTGGCTGGAGCGGCGCAGCGCTTCGCCAGCCATAAGGGCGCTGGCAGGCGGCTTCAACGAGTACCTCCTGCTGACGCTGGCGGCTCAGGTGGCGGTGCTGCCAGTGCTGGCATACCACTTCAGGCGCGTTTCACTGATCTCGGTGATTGCCAACCCACTGGTGCTGCCGCCGCAGCCGCTGATACTTATATTAGGCGGCGCAGCGATGCTGCTGGGCATCATCTGGTTGCCGCTGGGACGGGTGGGGCTGGCATTGGTCTGGGCGTTGCTGGCATACAGCAACCGCGTGGTCGAAGCGCTGGCGCGCGTACCCGTGGCGGAGGTGCCGGTGGGGTCGTTTGCGCCACTGCTGGTGATCGCCTGCTTTGCCGCCCTGTTGTTGGCATCACCGGTGACGCGCAAGCTGTTCGCCATCCGGCTGCGGGTGTCGCCGATGGTGATTCTGACCGCCGGCGCGCTGATGGTGCTACTGCTGTGGCGCGCGGCGCTGGCGCGCCCGGATGGCATGTTGACGGTGACGGTGCTCAACCAGCCGGGTGGGACGGCGGTGCTGGCTCGCACGCCGGGCGGCGAGATGTTGCTGCTCGATGCCGGCGAGAGCGCCAACGCGCTGGGCGATGCCCTCAGCCAGCGCGCCCCACCGCTGGGCGCCCGCATCGACTGGCTGCTGGTCAGCCGGGTGGAGAGCGGTCGACTCTACGCGCTGGCATCCCTGGTGGAACGCTATCCGATCGGCGGCGCGCTCATCCCGGCGGAAGCGCTGGAAAGCAGCGCGGGCGAACGTCTGGAGGATGCCCTCTATCAGCGGCGCACGCCGCTCATCCCGTTGAGTGGGACCGGGCGCTGCGTTGGCAACGACGAACTGCGAGCTTGCTTGCAGCCGGCGGGTGATGCGACGGTGTTCACGCTGAACTACGGTGAGTTCCATTTGTTGGTGCCCGGGGAGGCGCCGCCCGCTGCTCTGCTGACGGTGGGCGGTCGATCCATCGTCCTGCTGGATGGCGTGGAGAATCTGGCGGATTGGCTGGCAACCCAGCCGCAGGCGCTGGTGCTGCCGGAGCGGTCGGAAGCCTGCCCCGCTTGCCTCGACCTGTCTGCCTATCGCTGGATCACCTTCCGCACGGACGGGCAGCGGTTGTGGGTGAGCGGGGAGTGATAATAGAATGACCCACCTCAGTACGCATGTCTGTGGCAGAGACGTGGTGGGCACAATTCCTTGATACGCTTCAGTTGATCGGTTAAGTTTTCAAACCTCTGTGTCTTTGTGTCTCTGTGTTTAAGTCCCGGAAGGGCGCACTCACCCCACCATATAGGCGATGCTGATCGTCTTGGGACCGGTGTGCGAGCCGATCACCGGGCTGATCTGGCTGAGGATAGCTTCCTCCGGCTGCATTTCTGCCACCAAGCGGTCCTGCAGCGCCTGGGCGGTCTCTGGGATGCCGGCATGGAACACCGAGATGCGCAGCGGGCGTTTGTCGGCGGTCTTCTCCTTCACCAGCGTCACCATGCGCTCGATGGCTTTTTTGGTCGTCACCACGCTCTCCACCAGTTCGATCTTGCCGTCGCGGATCTCCAGCACCGGGCGGATGCTCAACGCTGTGCCCAGCAGCCGCCGCGCGCTGTTGATGCGCCCGCCTGCCGCCAGGTATTTCAGGGTGTTGACGGTGAAGTACACGCCGATCTTGCCGTAGGCGTCCAGTGCTGTCTGTTTGCACTCCGCCAGCGAGCCGCCCTCGGCGGCGTGCCGCGCCGCTGCCAGCACCTGGAAGCTCAAAGCCATCGAGACCAGTTTGGTATCCACCAGTTGCACCTGGTCGGGGGAATAGTCCTTGACCGCTTGGGTGGCGGAGTCATACGACCCGGAGATGCCGGAGGAGATTGGCAGCATCAGCACTTGCCGACCGGACTTCACCAGGTCTTCCAGGAGGGTTACATACTCGCCAACCGTCACCTGGCTGGTGGTCGGCAACGTATCGGAGTTATCCAGCCGGTTGTAGAACGCCTCCGGGAGGATATCCACCCCGTCGCGATAGGACTTGCCGTCCCAGTTGAGTGTCATTGGCAGCACGACGATCCCATAACGGTCGACGTACTCTTGAGGCAGATAGGCGCTACTATCGGTGAGTATGGTGACTTTTGTCATTGTTTTTCCTCCGTGTAAGCATGTCAGAACGTTATAAAAATTATAACCCACTTATAATAAGTATCGAGGCGTAAGGCAAGTTACGTAGGACATATTCCGGGGCATATTTGCGAGATATCCGCAAGATTGACAGTCGAGTTGTCCTGCGGTATCCTTACTTTGCGTCCGGGCAGGACCGGCGCGGCGAAGGCTTTTGAACCCCGCCAGGTCCGAGAGGAAGCAGCGGTAAGGAAGTACCTTTGGGTGCCGCCGGCAAACCTGTCCGGCGCACTTGTACAAATGAATATGACCACACCTCCCGTTTGTAGTTACGAAGGTTCCGACTACCAGACCAGTTTCTGGGAGCAGGGCGGGCGCGCCTATGAGGATGCTGCCGAAGCCATCGCGTTGCGCCGGCTGTTGCCGGAAGGCGGCGCGCGTTTGCTGGAGTTGGGTGCCGGCGCCGGGCGCAATACCCCCCGCTACGCCGGTTTTGAGCAGGTGGTGCTGGTGGATTACTCCGTTACCCAGTTGCAGCAAGCCCGGCAGCGTTTGGGGGATGAAGGTCGCTACCGCTACGTGGCGGCGAACATCTACCACCTGCCGTTTGTGCCCGGGCTGTTCGATGCCGCCACCATGATCCGCACGCTGCACCATATGGCGGATGCGCCGGCGGCGTTGCGCCAGGTGCGCCGGACGTTACAGCCAGGGGCGCATTTCGTGCTGGAGTTTGCCAACAAGCGCAACGTCAAGTCCATCTTGCGCTGGCTGGCGCGCCGCCAGGACTGGAACCCATTCTCGCCTGAACCGATCGAATTCGCTGCGCTGAACTTCGATTTTCATCCGCGCCAGGTGCGTCAATGGCTGGCGGCGGAGGGCTTCAACGTCCGGCGTTTGTTGACCGTCTCGCACTTGCGGGTGGGTGTGCTCAAGCGGCTGCTGCCGGTGCGCCTGTTGGCGGCACTGGATGGACTGTTGCAGCCCACCGGGAAGTGGGTGCAGCTTTCGCCCAGCGTGTTTGCCGGCTGCCAGGCGGAAGGGGACGTTCCGACCGCGGCTGAAGCAGGCGACTTCTTTGCTTGCCCCTCCTGCAATGCGCCGCTGGCAGATACGCCGCCCGAATTGCGCTGCCGCGCCTGCGGCAAGGTATGGCGGGTCAGCGAAGGCATTTACGACTTCAGGGTGGACTAGCAACAACCACGGTTGACCGTCCATAGATCATGAAGCACGGATGACCATGTGTCGTTAGTGGACTGTGGTCAGTGAACCAACTTCAGCGGTTCACCCGCTCCTCTTCATCTCCTACCCGCCAGTATTCCCTGCCGCCGCCCTGGCGCGCCATCAGACCGTAATCCACCAGGTTGCGGCGCAGCAGTGCGGTATCTTCGTGGAAGCGGTTGAGGAGTTCGTTCACTTCCTTCTCGCTGTAGCGTTTGCCGCATTCGAAAGTGTTAGCGACATAACGCAGGATGACCTGGTATTTCTTATCCTGCGAAGGGAAGGAGATGATACGTCCCGCGGCGTCGGTGAAGGTTGCCAGCACTTTGCGCTCGAAGGCGTCGGTGCCTTCGTCCTGTGCGAGTTTGGGCAGCGTGTCCTCGTGCAACAGCGATTGCGACAATTGCCGTAAAGTGTCCGTTTGCAGTGAATAAATGTAATAATGACCATCGGTGCGCGCCGAGACCAGCCCGGCTTTCGCCAGCCGTGCCAGGTGGTGCGAGGTGGTCGAGATCCCCAAGCCCAGCGCCCCTGCCAGGTTTTGCACGCTGTAATCCTGCTGCGCTAACAGCCCGATGATCTTGAGGCGGTTCTCGTCCGAGAGTGCCTTGAAGAATGCCAGCAATTGAGCGGTGGTCTCTTCCTGCGTCATTTTTAACTCCTTTAATACGATACGATAAATATCGAAATGATATTATCATGATCGGAAATTCTGTCAAGAGACACTCGAAATTCAATCGGCGGTTTGAGGTTCGAATGGATTTCACAAAGAGACCGGAGAGATCGTTGAGAATAATTCCAACCTACGTCATCGAATACTTGGCAAGGAGGGCACCAGCCCAACGAGGCGCCCTCCCGACCATGCCCGCGGTCGATTGATCAGTTGGCGGTCTTTTCGATCACCCAGAAGTGCGAAAGCCCCAGCGCGCGCAGCGGCGTGCGTTCCAGCGCTTGCAGCGTGCCCCTCAGCAATCGCCCCAAACGCGGGAACCGCCCGATGATATTGTCGTATCCCCCGAAGATGGTCGTCTGGACGATCACCTGCGCTGGCAGCTCTGCCAGCAGGCGCTTCAGGTTGCGCCGGGTGTAGAGGCGCACATGCGGCGCCAGGCGGTCCCGCCAGCGGCGCGGCAAGTAGTTGACCAGCGGGATATTACCGAAGTGGTATTTTCCACGCCAGTAGATGCCATGTGTCTCGAAGGGGTAACCGCGATTGGGCACGAACAGCGCCAGGCGCCCGCCCGGTTTGAGCACCCGCAGCATCTCTGCCATGCTTTGGCGGTCATCTGCCACGTGCTCCAGCACCTCGTGGCTCAACACCAGATCGAACCGCTCGGATACGAAGGGCAGGTGCTCACCGGCGCCGCACACCACCGCCAGCCCGTTTTCGTGTGCCTCGCGCACACGCTCGAACTCGATATCCAGCCCCGCCGCAATTTCGGCGCCTTCTGCCAATCGTTCAAGATAAGTGCCCAAGCCGCAGCCGTCCACCAGGATGCTGCCGTGCATGCGCTCGCCCGCCGCTTGCCGGATCATCTCCAACCGGCGCTGTTGCCCCGCGCGCCACACCAGTGAAGGCACACCGCGTTCTGCGGCGCGATTGTAATGTTCTGCCATGCGGATTAGTTTACCCTATGTTGATAATGGCATCCAGACCAGGATGGTGGTGCCGTTGCCTTGCTCGGATGAGAACTCGATATCGCCGCCCACGTTGCGCGCCCGCGTTTGCATGTTCGCCAAACCATGCCCCAGGGTCAGGCGCACCTTCTCGGGGTCGAAGCCCTTGCCATCATCGCTGATCTCCAACAGGGTGCGCTCCGGAGTGGACCACAATGCTACACTCACCCGCCGGGCGCGGGCATGTTTGGCGACGTTCGCCAGCGCTTCCTGGCAAATGTGGAACATGGCGACCGATTGTACATCTGCCAGTTTATTCATCAACCCATCATTGGGCAATTTCAAGTTGACATCCACCAAGCTGTTGGCTTTGAACTCTGTCACCAGCCGTTGGATGCCCTGCTCCAGGCTCTCATCGTGCAGTTGGCGCGGGCGCAGGTCCAGGATGTAAGCTCGGATATCGCGGATGGTGCTGTTGAGGTCGATAACTGCCTGGTCGATGCGCTGCCGCGCCTGGTGGGTATCCTCGCTCAACAGCAGGCGGGCATGCTCCAAAGTCAGTCCGACCGCGTAGATCGACTGGATCACACCATCGTGCAGGTCCATGCCAATGCGTTCGCGCTCCTCCAGCACGGCGATGCGGCGTTGCTGGGTGTTGAGACGCACGTTCTCGATCGACATGCCCATCCACATGCTGATGGCGTGCAGGAACTGCATTTCCAACTCGTCCATCGGCAGCGGGTTGTTGGTAGCCACTCCCAAAGCGCCCAGTACCCCCAAGCGACCGGAGAGTGGGAAGCAGGCGGCTTGCAACAGACCGTCCTCGCCGATCAACCCGGCGTTGCCTTCCGGGCAGTTTTGCTCCAGCGTGATGAGTTGTGGGGAGGCAGTCTCGATCGTTTTGCCGATCAAACCATCCCCCACGGCGTAGATCGGCTGCTGCCAGGCGCACGGCAGTTCGCCGCGGTGATACACCTGTTTGAGCGTCCGCCCGTCCTCCTGGCGCAGATACACCACACTGACTTTCATGCCGAGGTATTCCATCACCTGCGTGAGCCCTTTATCGAGCACATCGGGGATGTCCATCGAACTGACCAGGATGGGCGCCAGGTCATTGAGCAGCGCCAGGTTTTCGTTGCGGCGCGTCAATGTGCTCTCACGCTCTGCCAGTTGGGTATACAGGCGGGCGTTGTTGATCGCTACGGCAGCGTAGGTTGCCAGCATCTCGATCACTTGCTGGTCGTCCGGGGTGAACTCTGGCGCATCGATCTTGTCGGTCAGGTAGATCTGACCGAGGTGTTTCTCGCCCAGCCGGATGGGCACCCCCAGGAAACTGGTCATGCGCGGGTGCTTGGGTGGAAAGCCGGCGCTGCGCGGATCGTTTTCGATCTGTGGGATGCGGATGGTGCGGTCGGAAGCCGCCAGTGCGCCAATCAACCCTAATCCGCGCGGCGGGTGGAGGATCTGGGCTACTTCGTCATCGGTTATGCCAACGTGGATGAATTTGACCAGCTTGCCAGCCTCATCCACCACGCCCACGGCGGCAAAGCGCGAACCAGCCTGTTGCTTCGCCAAGTCGGCGATGCGTTCCAGCAGCGAATCGAGCGACATATCCTGCACCAGTTCCAGGCTTGCCTGGTGTAGGTCAGCCAATCGTTGCACGAGTTGTTCGAATGTCAAGGCTGTTGCCATATTTCCATAACTCGAATCCAATTTTACCTTTATTTATCTGGAATTACCAATTAAATAATAATGTTGTTCCCGCTTACCACCTTTTGATGTTTGAACGTAAGATGGTGCGGTGCGGACGAGTCTGGGATAATATAGGAAGATGGAGGTTTCTCATGACATTGGATAGCGTTTTCCGCCGACGCGAGAACGAACGCATTGCCCGCCAGTCGGGTCGATTGCCGCCCGGGCAATCGCTAACCGAGAAGTTCCCGGTGTTGCATTACGGTATGGTACCGGTTTTCGACCCTGACGCTTGGCGTTTCAAAGTTTGGGGTGATGTGGAGCAGCCCCTGGCGTTGACTTGGCAGCAGTTCAATCAGTTGCCGCGCAGTACCATCACCATGGATCTTCATTGCGTCACCACTTGGAGCAAACTGGATACCACCTGGGAAGGTGTTTCGCTGCGCACGTTGCTGGATATGGGGTTGATCAAGCTGCTGCCAACTGCCCGCTATGTCTTGCAGCACGCCGAGCATGGCTACAGCACGAACCTGCCGCTGGCGATCATGCTGCAGGAAAACTTCCTGCTCGCCACCCATTTTGAAGGCGCACCGATTACCCCCGATCACGGCTACCCGCTGCGCGGCGTGGTCGGCGCCATCCCCGGGCGCGATGACCTCAAGACCCCCTACCTGTGGAAGGGCGCCAAATGGCTGTATGGGCTGGAGTTCATGCCCGCCGACCGGATGGGCTTCTGGGAGCGCGCCGGCTATCACAACCAAGCCGACATCTGGAAGGAAGAGCGCTTCGCCTGACCCGACCAAAAAGAGAATGTACTATAATGAGGGACGCGGATGCAACCCGCCATCTGTGCCCTTTTGAACCCAATAAGACAAGGAGACTTCATGAAGATCGCTTTCGTCACCGACGACCAACAAACCATTAGCCAGCACTTTGGACGCGCCGAATATTACCTAGTCATCAGCATCGAGGATGGGCAGGAGAACGGGCGCGAATTGCGTGCCAAACTGGGGCATCGCCAGTTTGCGCAAGAATCCGGGCATCACGAACATCCCCACCAGGATCATGACCATCACGCGCATGGCGA